>NZ_JBSFTU010000023.1:0-110609 GCF_053591435.1 Streptomyces sp. NPDC003027 | reverse complement strand
CGACCGACGACAACGCGGCGTGGGGGCCCCTCCCGTGCCCGAAGGGCTACGGGGGAGCGGTGCCAGGGCACGCGAGCCCGGCATGATCCGAACGAGAGGCCCTAGGGTTCTTCCGTTCGGATCAGGCGGAGGCCGGCACCGGGTCCGTCCGGGCCGGGATCTCCGGCGTGGACACCGGGCGCTCGCGCAGGCTCAGCGCGAGGCGCAGCACGGCGATCCACATCAGCGAGGAGCCGAGCATATGGGCGCCGACCAGCAGCTCGGGAACGCCGGTGAAGTACTGGAGGTAGCCGATCCCGCCCTGCGCGAGCAGCACGATCAGCAGATCGCGGGCGCGCGCCCGGGTGTCGTCGGGGGCGTCCACCACCCGCAGCACCAGCCACATCGCGAGCGCCAGCGCGCAGACCACCCAGGCGGAGATCGCGTGGACATGCGCGGCGACGGTCCAGTCCCAGGGCATGCGGGGGACCTCGCTGCTGTCACCGGCGTGCTTGCCGGAACCGGTCACGCCCGTGCCGAGGACCAGGAGCAGCACGGAGACACCGACGATCGCCCAGGACAGCTTGCGGACCGGTCCGGGGACGCGCGGCCGCGGGGCCGTGTCGCCCTCACGGGCGCGCTGCCAGGTGATCACGGCGACCGTCAGCAGTCCGTTCGCGGCCAGGAAGTGACCGGCCACGGTCCACGGGTTGAGGCCCATCCACACGGTGATGCCGCCGAGGACCGCGTTGCACATCACGACCCAGAACTGGAGCCAGCCGAGCCGGGTCAGCCCGCGCCGCCACGGCTTGGTGGAGCGCGCCGCGATGATCGCCCAGCCGACGGCGGCCGACAGCACGTACGTCAGCATCCGGTTGCCGAACTCGATCGCGCCGTGGATGCCCTGCTCGGGCGTGGCGAAGAGGCTGTCGTCGGTGCACTTGGGCCAGGTGTCGCAGCCGAGACCGGAGCCGGTCAGCCGGACCGTGCCGCCCGTGACGATGATGACCACGCTCATCACGACGACGGAGAGCGCGGCGCGCCGGAGCGTCCGGGGGGACGGGGTCCAGCGCTGGGCGATGAAGGCGAGGGGGTTCAGCACGGCGCCTATCGTAGGCGGGGGCTTGTGCACGCGTTCACGAGGGGTGGGGTACGGGAGAGGATGTCCCGGAACGTCACCCCCCGGTCACTCCCAGCGGAAGAACTTCGCCGCCGCCCCGAGACCGAGGACCGCCCACACCGCGAGGACCGCCGCCTGGCTCCACGGCAGGGACGCGCCGCCCTGGAGGACGTCGCGCAGGCCGTCCGAGAGCGCCGAGATGGGCAGCAGCTCCAGGACGGAGCGGGCCGCGTCCGGGAACCTGTCCAGCGGCACGATCACCCCGCCGCCCACCAGGAGCAGCAGGAAGACCAGGTTGGCCGCCGCCAGCGTCGCCTCGGCCTTCAGCGTGCCCGCCATCAGCAGCCCCAGGCCCGAGAAGGCCGCGGTGCCGAGGACGAGCAGCAGCAGGACCGAGAGCGGGTCGCCCTGCGGGGACCAGCCGAGCCCCAGCGCGATCAGCGTCAGGAGCGTGATCTGGAGCACCTCGGTGACCAGCACCGACAGGGTCTTCGCCGTCATCAGCGCCCAGCGCGGCAGCGGCGACGCGGCGAGCCGCTTGAGCACCCCGTACCGGCGCTCGAAGCCGGTCGCGATGGCCTGGCCGGTGAAGGCGGTGGACATCACCGCGAGCGCGAGGACGCCCGGCGCGAGGAAGTCGACGGCCTTGTCCGCGCCGGTGTCGACGACGTCGACCGTGGAGAAGAGCACCAGCAGCACGGAGGGGATGATCACCGTGAGCAGGAGCTGCTCGCCGTTGCGCAGCAGCATCCTCGTCTCCAGGGCCGTCTGCGCCGCGATCATCCGTCCGACGGGGGCCGCTCCCGGCTTCGGCGCGTAGGTACCCGTACCGCCGCTCATCCGCGCAGCTCCTTGCCGGTCAGCTCGAGAAAGACGTCTTCGAGGGTGTGGCGTTCCACCGTGATGCCGTCCGGCATCACGCCGTGCTGGGCGCACCAGCTGGTGACGGTGGCGAGCAGCTGCGGGCCGACCTGGCCGCTGATCCGGTACGCCCCCGGGGTCAGCTCCGCCGCGGCCGTGCCGTCGGGCAGGGCCTTGAGGAGCGAGCCCAGGTCGAGGCCGGGGCGGCCGGTGAAGCGCAGGGTGTTCTCGGCGCCGCCGCGGCACAGCTCCTCGGGGCTGCCCTGGGCGGCGACCCTGCCGGCGTCGATGATGGCGACGTCGTCGGCGAGCTCCTCGGCCTCGTCCATGAAGTGGGTGGTGAGGACGACCGTGACGCCGTCGGCGCGCAGCTCCCGCACGAGGTCCCAGGTGGCGCGGCGGGCCTGCGGGTCGAGTCCGGCGGTCGGCTCGTCGAGGAAGACCAGTTCGGGGCGGCCGACGACGGCCATCGCGAGCGCCAGGCGCTGCTGCTGGCCGCCGGAGAGCCGGCGGTAGGCGGTCCGGCCGCAGGAGCCGAGACCGAGGCGCTCGATCAGGGCGTCCACGTCCAGGGGGTGTGCGTGCAGCTTCGCCATGTGGCGGAGCATCTCGTCGGCGCGGGCGCCGGAGTAGACGCCGCCGGACTGGAGCATCACGCCGATCCGGGGGCGCAGCGCGGCCGCGTCGGCGACCGGGTCGAGGCCGAGGACCCGGACGGTGCCGGCGTCGGGCCTGCGGTACCCCTCGCAGCTCTCGATCGTGGTGGTCTTCCCGGCCCCGTTGGGGCCGAGGACGGCGGTCACGGTGCCCGCCCGGACATCGAGGTCGAGGCCGTCGACGGCGGTCTTGTCTCCGTACCGCTTGACCAGGCCGCGTACCCGGACGGCGGTGTCGACGGACTCGTTTCGCATGCCGGGAAGTCTAGGTCCCCGTTCGGCGGCTCGTTCCGGGGCCCCGGACCGGCCCCCCGGGGCGGGTGAGCCGCCCGGTACGGGGAAGGCGCGGCGTATGTCCGTGTTCGTCGGCACCTCCGGGTGGCAGTACCGGGACTGGCGCGGCGTCCTCTATCCCGAGGGCCTGCCCCAGCGGCTCTGGCTGGAGGAGTACGCGCGCCGGTTCGTCGCCGTGGAGAACAACAACGCCTTCTACCGGCTGCCCGAGCGTCACACCTTCGCCGAGTGGAGGGACCGTACGCCCGACGGCTTCGTCATGGCGGTGAAGGCCAGCCGCTTCCTCACCCACGTCAAGCGGCTGAAGGACCCCGAGGAGCCCGTGGAGCGGCTGCTGGGCCGGGCCGAGGCGCTGGGGGACCGCCTCGGGCCCGTGCTGCTCCAGCTGCCGCCCACGCTGCGTGCCGACGCCGGGCTGCTGGACGCGGTGCTCGCCCGCTTCCCCCGCCGGGTGCGGGTGGCGGTGGAGCCCCGGCACGACTCGTGGTGGACCGACGAGATCGCGTCGGTCCTCGCGGACCGGGGCGCCGCCCTGTGCTGGGCGGACCGCGGCTCGAAACCGGTGACCCCGCTGTGGCGGACGGCGGACTGGGGCTATCTGCGGCTGCACGAGGGCCGGGCGAGGCCCTGGCCGGCCTACGGGCCGCGGGCGCTCGCCACCTGGGCGGACCGGCTCGCCGCGACCTGGCCCGACGGGGCGGACGTGTACGCGTTCTTCAATAACGACCCGGGGGGCGCGGCCGTCCGGAACGCGGTCTCGTTCGCCCGTGCGGTGGCCTCGGCGGGAGGGGCGGCGGTGCCTCCCGCGGGCGGTGAGAGTGGCTCGAAGTGATCGTTTCCGCAGGTCAGGTAAGCCTTACCTGAGTGACGCACGGCACCGTGCCTCGTTCCGGCGTCGCTTGTCAGTCCTCAGGGAATTACGCAACAATGGCGTTGTGAAAAACGTCGGTGAGGCTCCTGTGGAGGAACTCGCGACCGGTGAGCGGTCCACCCGCAACCGGGTCGCGCGGTCCATCCTGGATCACGGCCCGTCGACCGTCGCCGATCTCGCGCAGCGGCTCCGCCTCACCCAGGCGGCCGTACGCCGGCACCTCGACACGCTCGTCGCCGAGAACGTCGTCGAAGCCCGCGAGAAGCGGGTCTACGGCGCCCGCACCCGCGGCCGCCCCGCCAAGGTCTTCGCTCTGACCGACTGCGGCCGGGACGCCTTCGACCAGTCGTACGACACACTGGCCGTGGACGCCCTGCGCTGGATCGAGAAGTCCGCCGGCGGAGGGACGGCAGGGGAGGCGGCCGTCGCCGCCTTCGCCCGCCACCGGCTCGAAGCGCAGGCGGAGACGTACCGCGAGGCGATCGAGTCGGCCGATCCCGACCAGCGCACCGAGGCTCTCGCCAAGGCGCTCAGCGCCGACGGGTACGCTGCCACCGCGCGGAACGCGCCGGTCGGCCAGCAGCTCTGTCAGCACCACTGCCCGGTCGCCCACGTCGCCGAGCAGTACCCCCAGCTGTGCGAGGCGGAGACGGAGATCTTCTCCCGCCTCTTGGGAACGCACGTCCAGCGTCTCGCCACCATCGCGCATGGTGACGGCGTCTGCACCACGTTCATCCCGCACAGCGCCCCGCAGACCACCCCATCAGAAGCATCCGCAAGCACGGCCGGGAGGAACCCCGCATGACCACCGAGATCAGCCACCCCGAGCTCGAGGGCCTGGGTCGGTACGAGTACGGCTGGGCCGACTCGGACGCGGCCGGTGCCACCGCGAAGCGCGGTCTCTCCGAGGCCGTCGTCCGCGACATCTCCGAGAAGAAGAACGAGCCGGAGTGGATGCTGAAGCTGCGGCTGAAGGGTCTGCGCCTCTTCGACAAGAAGCCCATGCCCAGCTGGGGCTCCGACCTGTCGGGCATCGACTTCGACAACATCAAGTACTTCGTGCGCTCCACCGAGAAGCAGGCCGCTTCCTGGGAGGAACTGCCCGAGGACATCAAGAACACGTACGACAAGCTCGGCATCCCCGAGGCGGAGAAGCAGCGCCTCGTCGCCGGTGTCGCGGCCCAGTACGAGTCCGAGGTCGTCTACCACCAGATCCGTGAGGACCTGGAGGAGCAGGGCGTCATCTTCGTCGACACCGACACCGCGCTGAAGCAGCACGAGGAGCTCTTCCGCGAGTACTTCGGCACCGTCATCCCGGTCGGCGACAACAAGTTCGCCTCCCTGAACACGGCCGTGTGGTCCGGCGGCTCGTTCATCTACGTGCCGAAGGGCGTGCACGTCGAGATCCCGCTCCAGGCCTACTTCCGTATCAACACGGAGAACATGGGCCAGTTCGAGCGGACGCTGATCGTCGTCGACGAGGACGCCTACGTCCACTACGTCGAGGGCTGCACCGCCCCGATCTACTCCTCCGACTCCCTGCACTCCGCGGTCGTCGAGATCATCGTGAAGAAGGGCGGCCGCTGCCGCTACACGACGATCCAGAACTGGTCGAACAACGTCTACAACCTGGTCACCAAGCGCGCCGTGGCCTACGAGGGCGCGACCATGGAGTGGGTCGACGGCAACATCGGCTCCAAGGTGACGATGAAGTACCCGGCCGTCTACCTCATGGGCGAGCACGCCAAGGGCGAGACGCTGTCCATCGCCTTCGCGGGCGAGGGCCAGCACCAGGACGCCGGCGCCAAGATGGTCCACATGGCCCCGAACACCTCCTCCAACATCGTCTCCAAGTCGGTGGCGCGAGGCGGCGGCCGCACCTCCTACCGCGGTCTCATCGAGATCGGCGAGGGCGCCCCGGGCTCCAAGTCGAACGTCCTGTGCGACGCGCTGCTCGTCGACACGATCTCCCGCTCGGACACGTACCCGTACGTCGACGTCCGCGAGGACGACGTCTCCATGGGCCACGAGGCCACCGTCTCCAAGGTCTCCGAGGACCAGCTCTTCTACCTGATGAGCCGCGGCATGACCGAGTTCGAGGCGATGGCGATGATCGTGCGCGGCTTCGTCGAGCCCATCGCCAAGGAGCTGCCGATGGAGTACGCGCTGGAGCTCAACCGGCTGATCGAGCTGCAGATGGAAGGCGCGGTCGGCTGACGCACCGACGCCCCACCACCAGCTAGCGGCCCGCCCCCACCGGCGGGCCGAGGATCGAAAACGTAGGAAGAGAGCAAGACGACAGCCATGGCTGAGGCTCAGAACATCCCGGCGGGCTCCACCACCGCCGGCTCGATCGCGGTGGCCGCCGAGTCCACCGTCGCCACGCGCATGAGCGCGCCCCCGTCCTTCGACGTCGCGGACTTCCCCGTCCCGCACGGCCGCGAGGAGGAGTGGCGGTTCACCCCGCTGGACCGCCTGCGCGGACTGCACGACGGCACCGCCGTCGCCACCGGCGAGGGCGTCAAGGTCGAGATCGAGGCCCCCGAGGGCGTCACCGTGGAGACCGTCGGCCGGGACGACGCGCGGCTGGGCAAGGCCGGTACGCCCGTCGACCGGATCGCCGCCCAGGCGTACTCCTCCTTCGAGAAGGCCTCGGTCGTCACCGTCGCCAAGGAGACCGTCCTCACCGAGCCCATCCGGATCGCCGTGCACGGCCAGGGCGGCGTCGCCTTCGGCCACCAGGTGATCGAGCTCGGCGCGTTCGCCGAGGCCGTCGTGGTCATCGACCACACGGGCGACGCGGTGCTCGCCGCCAACGTCGACTACCTCCTCGGCGACGGCGCCAAGCTCACCGTGGTCTCCGTCCAGGACTGGGACGAGAAGGCCGTCCACGTCGCCCAGCACAACGCGCTGGTCGGCCGCGACGCCTCCTTCAAGTCCGTCGTGGTCACCTTCGGCGGCGACGTCGTCCGCATCCACCCGCGCGTCGCGTACGCGGGCACCGGCGGCGAGGCCGAGCTCTTCGGCCTGTACTTCACCGACGCCGGCCAGCACCAGGAGCACCGCCTCCTCGTCGACCACAACACCCCGCACTGCAAGTCGAACGTCGCCTACAAGGGCGCGCTGCAGGGCCAGGACGCGCACGCCGTCTGGATCGGTGACGTCCTCATCCAGGCCAAGGCCGAGGGCACCGACACCTACGAGCTCAACCGGAACCTGGTCCTCACGGACGGTGCCCGGGTCGACTCCGTGCCGAACCTGGAGATCGAGACCGGCGAGATCGCCGGCGCCGGTCACGCCTCGGCCACCGGCCGCTTCGACGACGAGCAGCTCTTCTACCTGATGGCCCGCGGCATCCCGGAGACCGAGGCCCGCCGCCTCGTCGTCCGCGGCTTCTTCGCCGAGCTGGTCCAGCAGATCGGCCTGCCGGACGTCCAGGAGCGCCTCATCGCCAAGATCGACGCCGAGCTGGAGGCCTCCGTCTGATGGCCTTCGTCCGAGTCTGCGCGCTGAGCGAGCTGGAGACCGACACCCCCAAGCGGGTCGAGGTCGACGGCACGCCGGTGTCGGTCGTGCGGACCGACGGCGAGGTGTTCGCGATCAACGACGTCTGCTCGCACGCGAACGTCTCCCTCTCGGAGGGCGAGGTCGAGGACTGCGCCATCGAGTGCTGGCTGCACGGCTCCAGCTTCGACCTCCGCACCGGCAAGCCGTCCGGCCTTCCCGCGACGCGCCCCGTCCCCGTATACCCCGTAAAGATCGAAGGGGACGATGTGCTCGTCTCCGTCACCCAGGAGTCCTGAGTCACCCATGGCAACGCTTGAAATCCACGACCTGCACGTCTCCGTCGAGGCCGAGAACGGCCCCCGGGAGATCCTCAAGGGTGTCGACCTGACCATCAAGCAGGGCGAGACCCACGCCGTCATGGGCCCCAACGGCTCCGGCAAGTCGACCCTGGCGTACTCGCTGGCCGGCCACCCGAAGTACACGGTCACCGGCGGCACCGTCACCCTCGACGGCGAGGACGTCCTGGAGATGTCGGTCGACGAGCGCGCCCGCGCCGGCCTCTTCCTGGCCATGCAGTACCCGGTCGAGGTCCCCGGTGTCTCGGTCTCCAACTTCCTGCGCACCTCCGCCACCGCCGTCCGCGGCGAGGCGCCCAAGCTGCGTACCTGGGTGAAGGAGGTCAAGGAGGCCATGGAGAAGCTCCACATGGACCCCGCCTTCGCGGAGCGCAACGTCAACGAGGGCTTCTCCGGCGGTGAGAAGAAGCGCCACGAGATCCTTCAGCTGGAGCTCCTCAAGCCGAAGATCGCGATCCTCGACGAGACCGACTCCGGCCTCGACGTCGACGCCCTGCGCGTCGTCTCCGAGGGCGTCAACCGCGTCCGCGAGACCGGCGAGGTCGGCACCCTGCTGATCACGCACTACACGCGGATCCTCCGCTACATCAAGCCGGACTTCGTGCACGTCTTCTCCGGCGGCCGCATCGTCGAGTCCGGCGGCGCCGAGCTCGCCGACAAGCTGGAGAACGAGGGCTACGAGGCCTACAGCACGAAGGGTGGCGCATCCGCGTGACATCTGCCCATCAGGGGCTCTCCGGCCTCCTCGACACCGAGGCGATCCGCAAGGACTTCCCGCTCCTGGATCGCGTGGTCCACGACGGCAAGAAGATCGTGTACCTGGACTCCGCGGCGACCTCGCAGAAGCCGCGCCAGGTGCTCGACGCGCTCAACACGTACTACGAGCGCCACAACGCCAATGTCCACCGCGGCGTCTACACGGTCGCCGAGGAGGCGACGGCGCTGTACGAAGGCGCCCGTGACAAGGTCGCCGCCTTCATCAACGCGCCGAGCCGCGACGAGGTGATCTTCACCAAGAACGCCTCCGAGTCGCTCAACCTCGTGGCCAACATGCTGGGCTGGGCCGACGAGCCCTACCGCGTGGACCACGAGACCGAGATCGCCATCACGGAGATGGAGCACCACTCCAACATCGTGCCGTGGCAGCTGCTCTCGCAGCGCACGGGCGCGAAGCTGAAGTGGTTCGGCCTCACCGACGACGGCCGTCTCGACCTCTCGAACATCGAAGAGGTCATCACCGAGAAGACCAAGATCGTCTCGTTCACCCTGGTGTCGAACCTGCTCGGTACGGTCAACCCGGTCGAGATGATCATCCGGCGCGCGCAGGAGGTCGGTGCGCTCGTCTGCATCGACGCCTCGCAGGCGGCCCCGCACATGGTGCTCGACGTGCAGGCGCTCCAGGCCGACTTCGTGGCCTTCACCGGCCACAAGATGTGTGGCCCGACCGGCATCGGCGTGCTGTGGGGACGGCACGAGCTCCTGGAGGACCTGCCGCCCTTCCTCGGCGGCGGCGAGATGATCGAGACGGTCTCGATGCACTCCTCGACGTACGCGCCGGCCCCGCACAAGTTCGAGGCGGGTACGCCCCCGATCGCCCAGGCCGTCGGCCTCGGCGCGGCCGTGGACTACCTCTCGGCGATCGGCATGGAGAACATCGCGCGCCACGAGCACGCGATCACCGAGTACGCCGTCCGCCGCCTCCAGGAGGTTCCGGACCTGCGGATCATCGGCCCGACGACGGCCGAGGACCGCGGCGCCGCGATCTCCTTCACGCTCGGCGACATCCACCCGCACGACGTGGGCCAGGTCCTCGACGAGGAGGGCATCGCGGTCCGTGTCGGACACCACTGCGCGCGGCCCGTCTGCCTGCGGTACGGAATTCCTGCGACCACGCGAGCGTCGTTCTATCTGTACTCCACCCCGGCCGAGGTCGACGCCCTGGTCGAGGGTCTGGAGCACGTACGGAACTTCTTCGGCTAGGGGATTTTCGTGAAGCTGGATTCGATGTACCAGGACGTCATCCTGGACCACTACAAGCACCCGCACGGGCGCGGTCTTCGGGACGGCGATGCCGAGGTGCACCACGTCAACCCGACGTGCGGCGACGAGATCACGCTCCGTGTGAAGTACGACGGGTCGCGGATCGCGGACGTGTCGTACGAAGGTCAGGGCTGTTCGATCAGCCAGGCCTCGGCGTCCGTGCTGAACGAGCTGCTCGTCGGCAAGGAACTGGCCGACGCGCAGAAGATCCAGGGCACCTTCCTGGAACTGATGCAGTCCAAGGGCCGGATCGAGCCGGACGACGCGATGGAGGAGATCCTGGAGGACGCGATCGCGTTCGCCGGTGTCTCCAAGTACCCCGCGCGGGTCAAGTGCGCGCTGCTCAGCTGGATGGCGTGGAAGGACGCGACCGCCCAGGCTCTGGGCGGCGACGCGGAGAGGAAGTCGGCATGACCGAGAACGCCGAGGCCACGATGAAGCCGGCCTCCGAAGAAGAGATCCGCGAGGCGCTGTACGACGTCGTCGACCCCGAGCTGGGCATCGACGTGGTCAACCTCGGCCTGATCTACGGCATCCACATCGACGACTCCAACGTCGTCACGCTGGACATGACCCTGACGTCGGCGGCGTGTCCGCTGACCGATGTGATCGAGGACCAGGCGAAGGCCGCCACCGACGGCATCGCCAGCGAGCTGAAGATCAACTGGGTCTGGATGCCGCCGTGGGGCCCGGACAAGATCACGGACGACGGTCGCGAGCAGCTGCGCGCGCTCGGCTTCAACGTCTGAGGTCCCCTGCCGCAAATCCGGTGAACGGTCGTGCCCGCCAGTCAGACTGGCGGGCATGACCGTTTCTCTGTATCAGATCGCTGTCGATGTCCACGACGCCAGGCGCCAGGCCGACTTCTGGACGCGGGTCCTCGACTGGAAGGTGCTCTACGAGGACGACGAGGAGATCGTCATCGGCGCCGGGGAGAACGCACTGCCCGGAATCGTCTTCCTGACCGTGCCGGAGTCCAAGACCGTCAAGAACCGGCTCCACCTCGACCTCACGCCCGACGACCGGGACGCGGAGGTCGAGCGGATCATCGGCCTCGGCGCGCGCCGGATCGACGTCGGGCAGGGCGAGGACGCGACCTGGGTGGTCCTCGCCGACCCCGAGGACAACGAGTTCTGCGTGCTGCGGCCGAAGAAGTCCCTCATCGACTGACCGGGGAGTCCCCGGCCGCCTGGATGAGGGCCGGGGCCAGGTTCTCCTTGCGGATGCGCTGGTCGACGTAGAGCAGGCCGGTCACCAGGGGCGGGAAGACCGAGGCGAGCATCTGGCCGAGCAGCGACAGGATCATGACGATCACCAGGACGGGCGCGAGCTCGGCCAGGATTTCGCCCGGCGTCTCGGGAGGGTTGCTCCCGCCGAAGGAGGCGGGAGTCGAGAACACCTGGGCGAACATCTGGAAGACGGAGCCCGCCGCCCCGGCGATGAAGCCGGCCGCCAGCAGGGATCCGAAGATCCGCCACCACGAGCCGCGGACCAGCTGCGACGAGCGGCGCATGGCGGCCGTCGCGCCCTGCCCCTCGAAGACCGCGGCCGCCGGGGCCAGGCTGAGCTTCACCCAGATCCAGGTCGCCAGGGGGATGGAGACCAGCGCGCCCAGCATGGCGAAGGCCGGCAGCATCCACGCGACGGGTCCCGACTCGGTCGCCGCCGCGAGGAGCGCCGCCATCAGCCCGATGAAACCGACGAGGAAGAAGCCGGTCGGCACCAGCATGACCAGCATCGTCAGGAAGACCGTGGCAAGCACCGCCGGCATCCGCGACCAGGCGCGGCGCCAGACCGCGCCGAAGGTGGTGGGCCGGCCGAGGACCGCCTCCTGGAGGACGGCGGGGCACGCCGCGTACACCACGCCGCTCGCGGCGATCATCACGATCATGGCGACGAGCCAGACGCAGCCGAACCCGATCAGCAGCGGACGGACGTCCTCCCACGCCGGCTCCCGGCCGCTCGGCGGGTCGAAGAGGAGGGGCAGATGGTCGCCGACGGCGGCGTAGGCCACCCAGACCGCCGCCGCCACCAGCAGTGTGCCCACCCCGTAGGCCGTCATCGACACCCCGAAGAGCGGCTTCCAGTAGCGGCCGAGGGTCGTGAAGGCGCCGGTCAGTATCTCGCTGAGCTTGAGCGGCACGAGGGGTATCACGCCGGGCTGCGGCGGGGGCGGTGGGGGAGCGTAGCCGTAGCCGTACGGCCCCGAGTGATGCGTCATGCGGGACACCGTAGCGTCAGGGCCGCGTACGTCCGTACGCGCGATGGCGGCCCCCGGACCTTCCCGCCGGTCGAACATCCGACCGGCGGGCGGGCCCCGTCGTCGGATCCGCCGGAACCGGCCCGCAACCCGACCGACACCTGAGACCGGTTGGCCCGGGCGGGGGCCCGACCGTTAGGTTTTCCACATGACCACTGCTCCTCGCACCACCGGCGCCGTCGCCGCCGGCCTTGCCACCCTCGCCGCTGACGGCACCGTCCTCGACACCTGGTTCCCCGCCCCCGAGCTGACCGAGGCGCCGGGACCCGCCGGAACCGAGCGGCTCACCCCCGACTCCGCGGTCGACGCCCTCGGCGAGGGCGCCGCCAAGGCGATCGGCGTGGACGCCCGCCGGGGCGTCGAGGTGGTCGCCGTCCGCACCGTCATCTCCTCGCTGGACGACAAGCCGCTCGACACCCACGACGTGTACCTGCGCCTGCACCTGCTCAGCCACCGGCTGGTCAAGCCGCACGGCCAGAGCCTCGACGGCATCTTCGGCCTCCTCGCCAACGTCGCCTGGACCTCCCTCGGCCCGGTCGCCGTCGACGACCTGGAGAAGGTGCGTCTCAACGCCCGCGCCGAGGGCCTCCACCTCCAGGTGACCTCCGTCGACAAGTTCCCGCGGATGACCGACTACGTCGCGCCCGCCGGCGTCCGCATCGCCGACGCCGACCGCGTCCGGCTCGGCGCGCACCTCGCCGCCGGGACCACCGTGATGCACGAGGGCTTCGTCAACTTCAACGCCGGCACCCTGGGCACCTCGATGGTCGAGGGCCGTATCTCCGCCGGTGTCGTCGTCGGCGACGGCTCCGACATCGGCGGTGGCGCCTCCACGATGGGCACGCTCTCCGGCGGCGGCAACGTCGTCATCTCCATCGGCGAGCGCTGCCTGATCGGCGCCGAGGCGGGGGTCGGCATCGCGCTCGGCGACGAGTGCGTCGTCGAGGCCGGCCTCTATGTGACGGCCGGTACCCGCGTCACGATGCCGGACGGCGAGATCGTCAAGGCCCGCGAGCTGTCGGGCGCCTCGAACATCCTCTTCCGCCGCAACTCGGTGACCGGTGCCGTCGAGGCCCGCCCGAACAACGCGGTCTGGGGCGGACTGAACGACGTGCTCCACAGCCACAACTGAGCGTGACCGTTCCGAGTGACTCCCGTTAGCAGGACGACGCGAGTCACAGCGTCATACGAGCGGACAAGGCGAGGAGACGACATGAGGACGAGGGCCACCGTTGTCGGACTGCTGGGAGCACTGACCGTCGCGGGGGTCCTGCTGCCCGCGTCGGCGGCCGTCGCGGACGAGACGCACACCCACTCGCACAACGGGCCGCGCGTCACCCTCATCTCCACCGGTCAGATCGACGACCCGCTGGAGGACGTCCTGGAGCACGCCGCGATCCTCGGCCGCACCTACGTCTACGACTGAACCAGCCGCTCGTACGCCGCCCGCAGCCCGTCGACCGCCTCCCGGTCGGCGGGCTGCAGCGGTTCCCGCACGTATCCGCCGCCGTCCCGGAGGCGCAGGAGCGCCTTCGCCGTCACCGTGCCGGGCAGGCCCGAGGCCATCATCAGCTCGGCGAGCGGCAGCGTGAGCGCGTTGAGCCGGGCGGCGCCCGCCGTGTCGCCCGCGTCGAAGGCGTCGAGCACGGCCCGCATCTGACGCGGTGCCACGTTGGCCACGGTGCTGACGTAGCCGGCTCCGCCGACCGCGTACAGCGGAAGGTTCAGCTCCTCGCACCCGGAGTAGTACGCGAGCGAGGTACGGGCGATCACCTTCGCGCTGCCGAGCAGGTCGTAGGCGCAGTCCTTCACCGCGACGATCCGGGGGTGCTCGGCCAGCCGGAGCATCGTCTCCGGTTCGATACGGGTGCCGGTGCGGCCGGGGATGTCGTACAGCATCACGGGCAGGGCGGTGGCCTCCGCCACCCGCAGGAAGTGCGCCTCGACGGCCGCCTGCGGCGGACGGCTGTAGTACGGCGTGACCACCAGAAGCCCGTCGGCGCCCGCCGCCTCGGCCTGCCGGGCCAGTTCGACCGTGTGGCGGGTGTCGGAGGTGCCGACGCCCGCGACGATCGAGGGGCCGGGGCCGACGGCTTCGCGGACCGCCCCGACCAGCGCGGCCTTCTCGGCGTCGGACGTCGTGGGGGACTCGCCCGTCGTGCCGTTGAGGACGAGACCCTCGCAGCCCTCGGTGACGAGACGGACGGCGTGCTCGCGGGCGCCGTCGAGATCGAGCACGCCGGAGTCGGTGAACGGGGTGATCATCGCGCACAGGGCGCGGCCGAAGGGGCGTTCTGTGTCCATCGCCGCAGTCTGTCCGTCCTCCACGGTGAAGGTCCACTTAGATCTGCTTCGGTCGAGAGGTAAGCACCGCTGAAGAGTGGCTGTCTGCGTGATCGGCCGGGCGCGACTGGACATCGCGAAGGCGGTCCACGACCTGGCCCACGCCCTCGTACATCACGGGAGAGGTGCTGCTCGTGGACGGCGGCGGGCACCTGCTCGGATGACAGGTACCGGATGACAGGCGTCAGGAGGGCAGGGTCAGCTTGAAGCCGTCATGGCTGCGCGTGAAGCCCAGGGAGGCGTAGAAGCGGTGGGCGTCCGTCCGCCGTTTGTCGCTGGTCAACTGGACGAGCGCGCAGCCGCGTTCGCGGGCCCGCCGCACGGCCCGGTGCATCAGCTCCCGACCGAGCCCGCCGCCGCGCCGGTCCGCCCTGATCCGGACGGCCTCGATCAGGGCCCGTTCGGCGCCGCCCTTGCCGAGGCCGGGGATGTAGGTGGCCTGGAGACAGCCGACGACCGTCCCGTCGTCCTCCGTGAGCACCAGGATCTCGTTGCGCGCGTCGCGCTCGATGTCCGCGAACGCCCGCTCGTACGCCTCGGTGACGGTCACCGAAGCGGGGTCGACGACCCTCTCCTCGTCGGCGAGCAGCGCGAGGACGGCGGGGAGTTCGGCGCGGGTGGCGGGACGGAGGATCACGGCCCGAGTCTGCCACGGGCCGCCCGCGGCCGGGTTCGAGCGGCCACCGCGTACGGCGGTACACGCCCGCGCTCGGCCCGAGCGCGGGCGTGCGGCACGGTGACGGCTACGGGCGGAAGCGCAGCACCTGCGGGTCGTGGTCGCTGTTCTGCTCGGCGAACTCCGCGTTGATGTGGACGCTGTCGTACTCGAAGTGGCGGATCCCCGGGCTGGTCAGGATCTGGTCGAGAACCTGGCTGTTGCCCTGGTAGACGTACGAGTAGCGCTCGCCGCGCGGCAGCGACTTCACGGCCGGGTAGAGCGCCCCGCCGTCCGTCAGCGCCTTCGTGGTCTCGGAGAACTCGAAGTCGTTGATGTCGCCGAGGACCAGCACGTCGGCCCGCTTCTCGACGGCGAGGATGTCCTTCACGAACGTGTTGACGGCCTGGGCCTGGAGGAGGCGCCTGGCCTCCGACGAGCGGACCGGCGGCTGGTGGTGCGAGGCGAGGTTCTCGTCGCCGCCCTTGGAGCCGAAGTGGTTGGCGATCACGAAGACCGTGCGGCCGCGGAAGGTGAACTCGCCCGCCAGCGGCTTGCGGCTGTTCTCCCAGGCGGTGTGGGAGGGGTCGATCCGGCCGGGCGAGAGCGTCAGTGCCGCCCCGCCCCGCTCGCCGCGGACCACACCGGTCGCGGTCGTCGCGTCGGCGGCCCCCCGGTCGGCGAAGGAGACGCGCGCCGGGTTGAAGAGGAAGGCCTGGCGGATGTTGCCGCCGGGCTCGCCGCCGTCCTTGTTGTTCACCGGGTCGACGGACCGCCACTCGTACGCCGGGCCGCCCGCGGCCGTGATCGCGTCCGTGAACTTCTTCAGCGTCTGGTCGGCCGCCACCGTGCCGTCGTTCTTGGCGCCGTTGTTGTCCTGGATCTCCTCCAGGGCGAGGATGTCGGGCGAGGCGAGGTTGTGGACCACGGCCGCGGCCAGCGCGTCGAACTTCTCCTGCGGGTCGGTCGGGTCGAGGTTCTCGACGTTGTACGTCGCCACGGCCAGCTCGTTCTTGTGCTGCTTCTGCGTGGTCTCCCGCTCCAGACCGCGGTCGAGGACGGTGCCGAGGGTGCGCGCGGTCACCTTGTAGCCGCCGAACTGGTCGAAGTCCATCGGCCCTTCGCTCGAACCGACGAGCCAGTCCCCGACGTTCGCGGTCGGGAAGGGCTGCTGCGCGAGCGGGGTCAGCGACTGGACCTTCAGGCGACCGGTGTTCTGCGCGGTGTACGAGCCGTAGACCGTGCCGCCGCGGCGGTTGGCGTTCTCCCAGGGCTTCACCGTCACCCACAGCTCGGCGTGCTCGGTGGAGGCGCCCACGACCCGCGAGGAGTCGATGCGGACGTTGGTGCCCTCCAGGGACTCGTAGTAGTCCAGGGCGTACGTCTCCGGCTTCAGCGCGAGGCCGTTGATCGAGCCGCCGGCGGCCGGGTCGCCCTCGGGGGCGTAGACGTCCGGGACGGCGGAGCCGGAGACCGCCACCGGGGCCGGGACCGGGTTGCCGGAGGAGACCACGGTGACCGTGGGCCGGGAGAGCTGGGTGAGCGACTGGTTGCCGGAGTTCAGGCCGCCGGGGACGTACTCGCCGACCGTGCCGTTCACGCTGACCGCGTCGCCGACGGCGACGGTCGGGACGGAGCTGGTGAAGACGAACAGGCCCTCGCTGGTGGCCGCGTCGTCGTCGGCCTGCGGGTCCTGGATCCAGAACCCGCGCGAGCCGTAGGTACGCACGCCGGTGACGATGCCCGTCACACCGGTGACCTGCTTGCCGACGAGGGGCGAGACGCGGGTGGTGCCCTGGATGTCGTGGATGCGGACACCCGCGGCGGTCTCCGCCGAGGCGGAGGAGCCTGCGAGGAGTCCGGCGGCGAGCGCGGCGGACACGACGGCGGCGACGGCCGCGGATCTCGGTATGGAGGAAGGCATCAAAGGGCTCCGGAGGTGCTTGGAGGATCGGTCGATGGTTCTACGCGCGTCAATCTCTTGGCAGAGCGGCCCCCTTGTCAAGGGTCGACGGGTGTACGAAGGCTGACGGACCCGTGAACCGGCGGCCCCCGGTGGAATTGCGTCTACGCTGAGGGCCGTCCCCCACCGACCCGGGCCCGTCACCCCCACGTACGTTTCGAGGAGAAGACCCTTCATGGCATCGGACCGCCCCACCCTGCCCCCCGTTCAGCTGCACTCGGACGCGGAGCTGGCGCGGGACGCCCTGGCCACCCCCCTGCTCGCCCGCGCCGTGCGGCTCGCCCGCTGGGCGGGGCCCGGGACCGGGGTCGGCGCGGGCGGTGAGCTCGTCGACGGACAACTGCCCGCGGCCGCCGAGGCGCTGGGCCTGGCGGCGGACGAGGACGGCCTGGCGTACGCGAGCGAGGCGTGGCGGATCGCGGTCGACACCGGGCTCGTGGAGGTCGAGGAGGAGGCTGCCGGGCACGGTTCCGGCGCCGCCTCGGGGGACGGCTCGGACGACGGCCCGGACGACGGCTCGGACGATGTGGTCGGGACGGTCACGGCGGGGGAGAACCTCGCGCTCCTCACCGGCGGCGGTGCGCCGCTCGACGTCCTCGGCATCTGGCTCGACGCGCTGGACGTGGTGTTCGCCGACGCCACCGCGCCCGTCCTCGACGACCTCGCGGAGCTCATCGGCGAGGGCGGCGAGATCGACTTCGAGCGGCTCGACTGGAACCCCGAGGAGGAGGCGGAGTTCCTGGAGGGCGTGCTCGGGAACCTGTATCTGCTCACGGTCGGCGAGGGCGGCGCGGGCGAGGGCCCGGTGCCCCTGCCGGCGCTCGCGGCGTCGATGATCGTGCCCGACGACATGGGGGAACCGACGGACGACGTGCTGGAGCAGGTGTCCGAGGCGATGATGCGCCTCGACGACCAGTTCCGGCTGCTCGAACCGATCGGACTCGTCGAGTACCAGCCCGTCGACGAGGCGCTGATGGCGGAGGAGGGCGAGGAGCCCGCCCCGTCGGTCGACGAAGAGGACGTCACGCGGTACGGCATGGTGCGGCTGACGCCGCTCGGCCTCTACGGCGTCCGCGCCCGGATGCTGGAAGCGGGCGTGGACGCGCCGGCCGTCGGCGACCTGGCCGGCAAGGGCGCCGACGCGCTGCTCGACGGGCTCGCCCGCTACCCGGTGACGGCGGCGCGCGCCGAGACCGTGGGCTGGCTGGCCGGCCGGGAGGCGGTGACCGCGGCGCGGGAGCTGCTCGCCGCGGCACGGGGCACGGACGCGGGGTCGCCGCTGCGGCGGCTGCACTGCCAGCAGGCGCTGTCGCTGGTCGGCGCGGAGGCGGAACCGGCGGTCCGCGAGGTCCTGGACGACGCCGAGCTGGGCGGCCTGGCGCGGGTCTGGCTCGCGGAGCGCGGGGCGGCGGACATCCCGGCGCCGCCGGAGTCGATGATCTTCTGGCTGGCGATCGACACGATCGCGGCGCAGCTGGAGTCGGACGGTGACCTGGACGAACTCCAGGATCTGGTGGAGGGCCTGACGGGCCGGCACAGCGGCTTCTTCGACGCGGCCTGGCGGGTCGAACACCCGGCGACGGCGGAGGTCCTGGAGGCGATGGGCAGCCTGCACCGCGACAAGGCCGTGGCCAAGGAGGCCCGCAAGGCGGCGTTCAAGGCACGGTCGCGCGCCAGGGGGTGAGACCTGCCGCACGGGTGCGCGCCTTCCGGTACGGGGCGGGTGCCCCCTTCCCGTACGAGCGGCCTGGTCGTCTCCCGTACGGGGCGGCTCGCGGGCGCCCGATCCCGTCCCGTACGGGAGCGCGGCGCCCCACGCCCCCCTTCAGGTGCGCAGGTGCGACGCGCCGTTGAGGTCGAGGATCGTGCCGGAGGACCATTCGGCCTCCGGGGAGGCGAGCCAGAGGACGGCCGCCGCGATCTCCTCGGCCGTGGCCACGCGGTGGAAGGGGCTCTGGGCCAGGATGGCCGGACCCTCCGGGCCCGTGAGCCGCGGAGCCACGCGTTCGGTGGCGAAGAAGCCCGGCGCCACCGACGCGACCCCGATGCCGTACGGGGCCAGCGAGACGGCCAGCGACTGGCCCAGCGCGTGGACGGCGGCCTTCGTCGCGCCGTAGGCCGGGTGGTCCGGCTCGCCCCGGAAGGCGCCGCGCGAGCCGATGTTGACGATGCGGCCGCCACCGCCCTGGTCGATCATCCGCCGCGCCGCCAGATGGCTCAGGTTCGCCGTACCCAGCAGGTTCACGGACACATGCCGCTGCCAGAGCGCCACCCACTCGTCGTACGGGGTGTCGGGCAGCGGATGGCGGATGTTCACGGCCGCGTTGTTCACCAGCACGTCGATCCCGCCCAGTGCCTCGGCCGCCGCCTCCGCGACCGCCGCTGCCCCGGCCGGATCCGCGAGGTCGCCGCCGACCAGCGCGTGGCCCGTGCCGTCGAGCGAGCCGAGGGTCTCGCGGGCCTCGTCGGCACGCGAGCCGTAGTGGACGGCGACCCGGTCGCCGTGGGACGCGAACGCCCGCGCCACGGCGCGGCCGAGGCCCCGTGACGCACCGCTGACGAGGACGCGCCGGCCGGAAGCTGGCAGGTTCATGGAAGGTGGCCTCTCCGTTCAACTGGTGTTCGTGCGTGCGCGGGACCGTGTGCCCGACATCGGGTGACCTCAGGGAGACGTATCGCCATGCCCCTCAACCGTAGAGAGTTCGCCAAGCGGTCCGCCGCCAGGGGTGCCGGTCTGGCGCTCACCGGCGCGGTCGGCGCGCTCGCCACCGCGCCCGAGGCGCTCGCCGCCGAGGAGCCGGAGACGTACGGTGCCGGCGTCCCGCTCGGCTACGGCCCCCTCGTGGACGACCCCCGGGGTGTGCTCGCCCTCCCCGCCGGCTTCTCGTACCGCGTCCTCACCCACAGCGGTGTCACCACGCTGGAGTCCGGGGAGTTCACGCCCCAGAAGCACGACGGCACGGCCACCTTCGACGGCCGCCGGGGCGTCACCCTCCTGGTCAACAACCATGAGCTCAAGGGCCCCCGGTCCCGCTGGAAGCACCCGGTCCCGCTCACCGAGGGCCTCGTCTACGACCCGGCCGCCTCCGGCGGCTGCACCGTCGTCGAGGTGCACCGCGACGGCACCGTCGCCGAGTGGGTCGGCATCGCCGGTACCTCCACCAACTGCGCGGGCGGCAGGACCCCTTGGGGCACCTGGCTCACCTGCGAGGAGAACTCCGACCGCGCCGGCGAGAACGGCATGACCGAGGACCACGGCTACGTCTTCGAGGTCGACCCGTACGACCGCCGTGCCAACCGCGACCCGAAGCCCATCAAGGCCTTCGGCCGCTACGACCACGAGGCCGTCGTCATCGACCCGAAGCGCGGCCACGCCTACCTCACCGAGGACGCCGACGAGCCCAACGGCCTGTTCTTCCGCTGGGTTCCGCCGCAGGGCTTCGAGCACGGCCGCGGCCGGCTCCGCACCCTCGCCGACGACGCCGGGCGCCTCCAGGCGCCCCGCTGCATCGACTCGGCGGGCCGGTTCGTCGACGACCTCTCCCGCGCCACCCGGATCGGCACCGTCTACGGCGTGGACTGGGTCGACGTCCCCGACCGTGACGCCCGGACCGTCGAGGTCCGTGCCCAGTTCGCGGACCACGAGGTCACCCGCGCCCGCAAGCTGGAGGGCATGTGGTGGGCCGACTCGGGCGCCTACATCGTCTCCTCGTACGCCCGTGAGGAGAGCCCCGGCGCCGCGCACGACGGTCAGGTCTGGTTCTACGACCCCAAGCGCCGCACCCTCACGCTCAAGGTGCTGCTGGGGGTGGCGTCCGGCTACGACGGCCCCGACAACATCACCGTCTCGCCCTACGGTGGTCTGGTCATCGCCGAGGACGGCGAGGGCGTCCAGCATCTCTTCGGCGCCACCGACCGCGGCCGCACCTACCCCATCGCCCGTAACGACCTGAACGGGAGCGAGTTCGCGGGCGTCGTCTTCTCGCCGGACGGCGACACCCTCTACGCCTGCATCCAGGAGCCCGGGCTCCTGCTCGCCATCACCGGACCGTGGCGCCGCCGGTCCCGCCGCTGACCTCGGTCGGCCGACCCTGGCCGGCGGCGGGTCGCGGACACCTTTCCGACCGGACCCCCACCGGCGCGCGGCCGGCCGACCGGGATCAGAGGGCCTGGGCGGCCGGCTTCACCATGCCCCGGACGGTCCGGGACTTCACGAACTCGCCCATCGCCGTCATCTCCCACTCGCCGGAGAACTGCTTGATGAGCTTGGCCATCATCACGCCGGTCTGCGGCTCGGCCGTGGTGAGGTCGAAGCGGACCAGCTCCTCGCCCGTCGCCGCGTCCATCAGCCGGCAGTACGCCTTGGCGACCTCGGTGAACTTCTGCCCCGAGAAGGAGTTGACCGTGAAGACGAGTCCGGTCGCGTCGGCGGGGAGACGGCCGAGGTCGACGACGATGACCTCGTCGTCGCCGGCGCCCTCGCCGGTCAGATTGTCCCCGGAGTGCTTGACCGAGCCGTTCAGGATGGACAGCTTGCCGAAGTAGCAGCTGTCCAGGTGGTTGCGCTGGGGGCCGTAGGCGATCACGGAGGCGTCGAGGTCGATGTCCTTGCCGCGGTAGGCCGGCTCCCAGCCGAGACCCATCTTCACCTGCGAGAGCAGCGGTCGGCCGCCCTTGACGAGGGACACCGTCTGGTTCTTCTGGAGGCTGACCCGGCCCTTGTCGAGGTTGATCTTCCCCGGGGAGGCGGCCGGGGCGGCGGGGGCCGCGGCGGGCGGCGGAGGCGTCGGGGCGGAGAGCCGCGGGTCCGCGGGGGCGGCCGCCGGGGGCGCCGCCGGGGCGGGCGGTGCGACCGGCGCGGCCTGCGCCGCCGCGGGCTCCTCGTCGACCGAGACGCCGAAGTCGGCGGCGATGCCGGCGAGCCCCTCGGCGTACCCCTGGCCGACGGCTCGCGCCTTCCACGCGCCGTTGCGCAGGTAGATCTCGACGACGACCAGCGCCGTCTCCGTGCCGAGCCGGGGCGGGGTGAAGGTGGCGAGGACGGTGCCGGCGTCGGCGTCGCGGATGGTCGCCGTGGGCTCGATGCCCTGGAAGGTCTGGCCCGCCGCGTCGGGGCTGGCGGTGACGACGATCCTCTCGATGTCGGCCGGTACCGCACCGGTGTCCACGACGATCGCGTCCGGCGCGGTGCCGCCGCCGGAGCGGTACGTCACACCGGGGCCGGCCGGCTGGTTGTAGAAGATGAAGTCGTCGTCCGAGCGCACCTTGCCCTCGGAGGTGAGCAGCAGGCCCGAGACGTCGAGCCGCACCGGGGCGGCGACGTCCACCGCCACGCGCGCGGCGGAGAGAGGGATGTTCGAGCCGGGGGTCATAGCGGTCATGCCAGGGGTAACGAGCGAGACCGCTTTGCCGTTCCCTTACCTTCGCTCGCTTCGGCCACTTCGGTTACGGGGATGGTTCCGGGCGGCGCGTGCGTTGCCGGACTTGTACGCGCCGGTCCAGCGGGCCATGACCAGCTGGGCGTCGCCCGCCCCCACCTCCGCTTCTCAGGGCGGCGGAGGCTGCCGGGCCCTCTCGGTCGAGATCGACGCGTCCGCGCCGGACGACCGCCTGGAGAGCCTGCTCGGCCGCCTGCCCCCGGGGCACCCGTACGTTCTCCGTACCGGCCGGCCGTCAGTGGGGCCAGCGCGGCGGGTCGGTGCAGAAGTGGCCGCCCAGGTTCGCGTTCGCCGGATCGTCGTCGGACGGCAGGCCCTGCTCGGCGATGATCCGCTCCGCGAACCGTTCCGAGTCGTCCCGCGGTTCGTAGCCGAGCGCCCGGGCCGTGGAGAGGTCCCACCACAGGCGGGTGTTGGCCGAGGAGCCGTACACCACGGTGTGCCCCACGTTCTCGGCGGTGAGCGCGGCGTGCAGCAGCCGGGCGCAGTCGGCCGGGCTCAGCCACACCGACAGCATCCGCACCGAGGTCGGCTCCGGGAAGCAGGAGCCGATCCGGACCGAGACGGTCTCCATCCCGTGCATGTCCCAGTAGAACTGGGCCAGATCCTCACCGAAGCACTTGGACAGGCCGTAGAAGGTGTCGGGCCGGTGCGGGGTGTCGACCGGGACCAACGGATCGCCGTCGCGCGGGCGCGGGGTGAAACCGACGGCGTGGTTGCTGGAGGCGAAGACGATCCGGCGTACCCCCTCCTCCCGTGCCGCCTCGTAGAGGTGGTGCAGGCCGGTGATGTTGGCGGCGAGGATCTTCTCGAAGGTGGACTCCAGCGAGATCCCCGCGAGATGGACGATGGCGTCGACACCCCGGACGGCCTCCCGGAGCGCCTTCCGGTCGGCGAGATCGGCGACGATCGCGTCGGGCGCGCCGTCGACGGGTGCCAGATCGAGCAGCCGGAGCTCGTATCCGTGGGCGGGCAGCAGCTCCCGCATCAGGGTGCCGACGCCGCCTGCGGCGCCGGTGAGCAGGACGGTGCGGGGTGTGGGCATGGAGCAAATCTCCGTCCATAGATCGTATTCACAACCATGGACACGCTAGGGAGCGGCTCACGAACCGTCAAGGGGCGTGCGTGGGCGCGGGTTTCTGCCTTGACCTGCGCTCCGGCGCTGCTCTAGCGTGAGTGTGTTCATGAATATGGACGGCAATCAGAATTGTGCACGACGGACTTCTCTGGGAGCGCCCGTGACCTCAGCCCCGCTCGCCGACCGGCTCGACGGCCTGCTGTTCTTCCCCGTCACCGCCTTCGGCCCGGACGGCACCGTCGACCTCGACCTCTTCCGCGCCCATGTGCGCGCCGGCGTCGAGGCGGGCGCCGGCGCCGTCTTCGCCTGCTGCGGTACCGGAGAGTTCCACGCCCTCACGCCCGAGGAGTTCCGCGCCTGCGTCGCCGCCGGCGTCGAGGAGACCGCCGGCCGGGTCCCCGTCGTCGCGGGCGCCGGGTACGGCACGGCGCTGGCCGTCCAGTACGCCAGGCTCGCCGAGGAGGCGGGCGCCGACGGGCTCCTCGCCATGCCCCCGTACCTCGTCGTCGCCGACCAGCCGGGCCTGCTGCGCCACTACACCGAACTCGCCGCCGCCACCTCCCTCGACGTCATCGTCTACCAGCGCGACAACGCCGTCCTCACGCCGGAGACCGCCGTCGCCCTCGCCCGGGCGGAGGGCGTCATCGGCCTCAAGGACGGCCTCGGCGACCTCGACCTCATGCAGCGGATCATCAGCGCCGTCCGCTCCGAGGGACTCGACCTGCTCTACTTCAACGGCCTGCCCACCGCCGAGCTCACCGGCCTGGCCTACCGGGGCATCGGCGTCGCGCTCTACTCCTCCGCCGTCTTCTGCTTCGCCCCCGACATCGCCCTCGCCTTCCACCGCGCCCTCGCGGCCGGCGACGACGCCACGGTGAACCGGCTCGTCGACGGCTTCTACCGGCCGCTCGTCGAACTCCGCGCCAAGGGACGCGGATACGCGGTCTCGCTCGTCAAGGCGGCGGTACGGATGGGAGGCCTGGACGTGGGAGAGGTACGGCCGCCGCTGAGCGAGCCCGCGCCGGAGCATCTGAAGGAACTCGCCGGGATCATCGCGCACGGGCGCGCCCTCCTCGGGGGTGACGCATGAGGGCCGGCACCTTCGTCTACCCCTGGGACGTCGTCGGCGATCCGGCGGCGGCGGACCGGCTCGCGGACCTCGGCGTCGCCCAGGTCACGCTCGCCTCCGCCTACCACTCCACGCGGGCGCTCACCCCGCGCCACCCGGCCCACCGGATCGTCACCGCCGAGCACGCCGCCGTGCTCTATCCGCCGGACCCGGCCCGCTGGTCCGGGCGCGACCTGCGACCGTACCCGGCGGGGGAGTGGGCGCCGGGCGACGCGTACGGGCACGCCGCCGAGGCGCTCGCGGGCGCGGGTCTCGAAGTGCACAGCTGGGTCGTCCTCGCGCACAACTCCCGGCTGGGCGCCGAGCACCCGCAGACCTCGGTCGTCAACGCGTACGGCGACCGCTATCCCTGGGCGCCGTGCATCGCCCGGCCCGACGTCCGCGCCTTCCTGGTCGATCTGGCGGCCGAGGCGGCGGTACGGCCCGGGGCGGTCGGCACCGAGCTGGAGTCCTGCGGCTGGTACGGCCTGGCCCACCTCCACGCCCACGACAAGACGGCGGGCGTGCCGCTCGGCGACGCGGAGCAGTACCTGATGTCGCTCTGCTTCTGCCCCTCCTGCCGCCAGGGGTACGGGGAGGAGGGCCTGGACCCGGACGAGCTGGCCACGGCCGTGCGCGGTGCCCTGGAGCCGGTCTGGGCGGGGGGCCCGGCGGGCCGGCTCCGCGCCGCCGAGGCGGACGCCGTCCTGGCCTGGCGCGTCCGGACCGCCCGGGCCCTCCAGGAGGCCGCCGTGGGCGCGGTCCGGGCCGCCGCCCCGCCCGGCTTCCGCGTCCTGCTCCACGCGGACCCGCTCCCGCACCGCTGCGGCGCGAACGTCGGCACCGACCCGGCCCACGTCCTCGGCGTCGCGGACGGCGTCGTCACCCCGGCCGCCTCCGTGGCCCCGTTCGCGCCGCACGCGGGCCCCGCCTCCGTCATCGCGGCCAACCTCCAGGTGGTCACCGGCATGGGAGGCTCCCCGCGGACCCTGGCCGACGACGCGAAACGGGCGGCCGGCGCGGGGGCGACCGAACTCCGCCTCTACCACGCGGGCCTGGCCTCCAACCCGGACCTCGCGGCGGTACGGGACGCCCTGCGGGCGCTGGGCTGAGACAAGGCCCCGAGACGTCGGGGGGCCGGCCGGTCGCCCGTCGCCGCCGTGCGGCCAACCGCGTCCGGCGGCGCCTCCCGCTGGACGGCCGTCATCGCCGCGATCAGGACCCAGGGCAGACGCCGTCGACATCCGAGACAGCGTGCCGCCGGGCACCATCCCGTCCGGACCGGTTCTCGTACCGGAGCGCCGCAGCCGTCGCCAGTGCGCCCAGGCCCTCCCAGAGGCCCACGCCGAGGAAACCGGCCGGTGCGCGGCCCGTGACGACCGCGAGGGTGAAGACCGTGCAGGTGAGCAGGCGGAAGGGGACCGTCCAACGGAAGAAGGGCTTCCAGTCGGCGAGGGAGGCGAGGACGTAGTACACGCCCATATTGAGCGCGGCTATGGAGGACGCCGTCAGGAACACGAGGGTGTGGTCTCCCTCCGCGCGGCTCGCGGCGGGTACGGGTTCGAAGCCCATGGCCGTGAGCATGATGTCCGGGGCGAGGAGCCCCACCACCCCCATGGCCGCCGCGAGCAGTCCGAAGACGGCCATGGTCCAGCCGGAGAGGGAACGGGGCAGTCGCACTGCGGTCCTCCGCGAGGTCGAATCCGTGCTCGGAACGCCCGGATCGTCAGGGACCCTGCATACCGTGCCCCGTGCCTCGCCGACCAGCCGGGGACCTTGCATACCGTGCCCCGGGCCCCGCCGACCAGCCGGCCCCACCGCCCCGTGCTCTCCGGCATGATCCGAACGAGAGGCCCTAGTCCAGGGCCGCCTTCATCATCTTCCGCGCCACCGGGGCCGCCAGCCCGTTGCCGCTGACCTCCGAGCGGGCCGCGCCCGAGTCCTCGATCATGACGGCGACCGCGACCTCCTTCCCGGTGTCCGCGTCCTTGGCGTAGGACGTGAACCAGGCGTACGGCGTCTTGCTGTTGTTCTCGCCGTGCTGCGCGGTGCCCGTCTTGCCGCCCACCTCGGCGTCGGCGAGGGCCGCGTTCGTGCCCGTGCCCTCCTCCACCACGGTCACCATGGCGCTGCGCAGCTGCTCCGCCGTCGAGGAGGAGACGACGCGCCGGGTGTCCCCGTCCTCCGAGGACTCGAGGGTGTCGCCGTCGGAGTCGACGACCTGGGAGACCATGTGCGGGGACGCCATGAGCCCGTCATTGGCGATCGCGGCGGACACCATGGCCATCTGGAGCGGAGTGGCGGTCACATCGAACTGGCCGATACCGGTCAGCGCCGTCTGCGCCTCGTCCATACCCGACGGGTACACGCTCGCGTAGGCGCGTACGGGCACGTCCAGCTCGGCGTCGTTGAAGCCGAACTCCTCCGCCATCGCCTTCACCTTGTCCTGCCCGAGGTCGACGGCCATCTTGGCGAAGACGTTGTTGCAGGAGTACCGCAGCGCCGTGCGGATGGTGGCGTTCTCGCAGGGCGCGGACGCGTTCTCGTTCCTCAGCACGGTCCGCGTGTGGGGCAGCGTGTACGGATCGGGGCTGGCGGTCGCCGTGTCCACCGAGCCGTACAGTCCGTCCTCCAGGGCCGCCGCCGCGACGACCAGCTTGAACGTCGAGCCGGGCGGGAGCGGCTGCCGCAGCGCCCGGTTGACCAGCGGCTTGTCCTCGTCGCCGGTCAGCGCCCGCCACTCGGAGCCGTCCGTGAGACCGGCGATCTTCGACGGGTCGTACGACGGGGTGGACACCAGACCCAGGATCCGTCCGGTCTTCGGGTCGAGGGCGACGGCGGCGCCCTTCTTCCCGCCGAGCGCCTCGTAGGCCGCCCGCTGGACGTCCGGGTCGATCGTGGTGAGCACGTCCCCCGGCTCCTGCTGCTTGCCGGTGAGGGCGTCCAGCGGGTTCTTCAGCCGGGTGTCGGTGCCGTCCAGGACATCGGCGTAGATGCCCTCCAGCTGGGTGGCGCCGTACGCCTGCGAGCTGTAGCCGGTGACGGCCGCGTAGAGCTCGCCGTCCGTGTAGCGGCGCTTGTACGCGAGGTCGGTCCCCTCCGTCTTCTTCGAACCGGTGACCGGCGAACCGGCCACGATGATGTCCCCGAGCGGCTGCGCGTACCGCGCCATGACCTTCCGCCGGTTGTCCTTGTCGTCCGCGAGGGCCTTGCCTTCGTACGCCTGCACCCAGGTCGCCCGGCCCAGCAGGGCCAGCACCAGGAGCAGCGCGAAGACCGAGGCGCGCCTGATCGTCTTGTTCATCCCATAGGCGGGACGAACGAAGGGGCGGCGACCGTTCCGGATGTGTCCCGTTTCTCAGGAAACGTTCATGCGCCGACAGGCCGGGTCATCGCGGGGTGATGAACCCCGATTCGTACGCCGTGATCACCGCCTGCGTGCGGTCGCGGGCGCCGGTCTTCGCCAGAACCGCCGCCACATGGGTCTTGACCGTCGCCGGGCCGACGCCCATGCGGGCGGCGATCTCGGCGTTCGTCAGGCCCGCCGCCACCAGCCGCAGCGCCTCCGCCTCGCGCTCGGTGAGCCGGGCCGCCCAGGGCGGCGCCTTCGGCGGGCGGCGGCGGGCGTGCTCGGCCGCCAGGCCGCGTACCGCCGCCGGATAGAGCAGGGAGTCGCTGCGCGCCACCAGCCGGACCGCGCCCACCAGCTCCTCCGCCGCCGCCCGCTTCAGCAGGAACCCGGCCGCTCCCGCCCGCAGCGCGTCGTACACGTACGCGTCGTTCTCGAAGGTCGTCACCACCACGATCCGCGGCGGTTCCGGCAACCCCCCGAGGATCTGCTCGGTCGCCCGGATCCCGTCGGTCTCCGGCATCCGTACGTCCATCAGCACCACGTCCGGCCGCAGCTCGCGTACCACCGACACCGCTTCGGCACCGGTGGCCGCCTCGCCGACGACCGTCAGGTCCGGCTCCGCGTCCAGGATGACCCGCAGGGCCGTGCGGACCATCCGCTCGTCGTCGGCGAGCACGATCCTGATCACCGTCCGCCTCCCAGGGGCAGACGGACCGCGAGCCGCCAGACGCCGTCCGCCGGGCCCGCCTCGGCCGTGCCGCCGAGCAGGCGGGCCCGTTCGGCGATGCCGCGCAGGCCGCGTCCCCCGTCGGGCCGGACCACCGGCGCGCGGCCGGGCAGCGGATTCTCCATCGTGATCTCCAGCTCCTCGTCGTGCAGTTTGACGCGCGCGGTCACGCGCGCGCCGCCCGCGTACCGGGCGGCGTTGGTCAGACCCTCCTGGACGATGCGGTACGCCTCCCGCGACACCGCGTCCGGTACGCGCTCCAGCTCTCCGCTCACCGTCAGCTCCGCCCGGCCCCCCACGGCCCTGAGCAGCGAGTCCAGCGCGGCCAGGTCCGGGCCCGGCAACCCACCGCCGGCCCCGTCGTCGCCCTGGCGCAACAGACCGAGGACCGCGTCCAGTTCACCGACCGTGCGCCGGGTCGTCTCCTCGATCGCGGCCAGTGCCTCCCGTACGAACTCCGGGTCCGAGTCCAGGACCCTGCGGGCGGCGCCCGCCTGGAGGGTGACGGCGCTCAGCGCGTGGCCGACGGAGTCGTGCAGTTCGCGGGCGAGCCGGTTGCGGACGGCCAGTTCGGCGGCGCGCCGTTCGGCCGCCGTCAGCCGGTCCGCCCGGCTCGGACCGAGCAGCCGCGGCGCCTGCCGGGCGAGGAACGCCCCCGCGCCCGCCGCGACGGCGGCCAGGGCGACCAGCATCAGCAGGCCCGCCGGGACGTACAGCCAGAGCGCCCATGACCGGTCGAGCCCCCAGAACGCGGCCAGTTCGGACTGGCGCAGCCCGGCCGAGAACGGCAGGACCAGCAGCGTCACCGCGAACGGCGGCAGCGCCAGGGTCGCGCCGCTGACCAGCGCGCCGATACCCAGATGGAGCGTGAACCAGCCCGCCGTCCGCGCCTTGGCGCCCCGGCCCCTGGCGGGGCCGTCCGCGAGCCCGTCCGGCGCGACGCCGCACAGCGCCCGCGCCGCCGCCACGGACATCGGCCGGGTCAGCGGGAAGAGCGAGGTGAGCGCCGCCAGCGGCAGTCCGATCGCGTACGCCCCGACGTGCGGGGTGACGCCGCCGGAGAACATCGACGTCCCGGTGAGCGGGCCCATGACCACGGTGCCGACCAGCCAGTACGGCATGAACAGCGCGCCGCCCAGGACCAGATGGACCCATCGGAGCCTGACCCGCTGCCCCGTCAGCGGCCCGAGCCGTCGCCCCACGCGCTCGCGCCCCGTCGCCAGCGTGAACGGTCGTCTCACGCGCTCGCGCTCCGGCGGCGCAGGAAGACGGCCAGACAGCCCGCCAGCAGGAATCCGCTGATCATTTCCCCAGCGTAGGCGAGCCGCATCAGCCCGGTGTGCGCCTCGACCGGATCGGTTCCCGGCAGGAGCGACACCAGGGCCATGTACGCGCCCCAGCAGCCCAGAGCGCCCGAGCCGACCCAGCCCGCCGCCAGCGCCGTACGGACCGGGAGAGAGCGCGCCCGCTGGAACACCAGCAGCAGGACGGGGACGACGGCGACGGCGGCGAAGAAGAGGCGCGTCCACTCCAGCACGTGGAAGTCGGACGTGCGCTCGGCGACGCGGGCCGCCGCGAGGCCGGTCGTCGAACCGAGGGCCCACATCACGTGCGGCACGGCCGCCACGACGGCGAGCAGGGCGGCGACCACGGCCGTGACCCGCGTCGTTGTGCCGGAGAAGCGGACGGGCAGATCACCGAGGGCGCCGCTCCAGAGATGGCCCCAGCGGTCCCGGGTGTAGAGGAAGAACAGCGTGCCGAGCGCGATTCCCTGGACGATGAAACCGCCGTAGACGACGCCGAAGACCCACTCGTCGAGGAACGGCCTGCCACCGGCGGCGTGCCTCTGCGGGCCGGTGAACAGGGAGGTGGCCCACTGCGCGGGGAAGCCGATCATGATCGGGGCGAGCAGCCCGCTCGCGGCCCACATCGGGACCGCGAGGAGCCAGGCCCGGACCCGCAGACCCCAGGGCTGGGTGAGCAGCAGGGCGAGCACCACGACCAGGGCGTCCGCCACGACGGAGACGGAGTTGGCGACGATCATCAGCGCCCGGTGGTCGAGGAGCACACTGCCGGCCGGGATACCGGTCTCGCCGCCCGCCACCCAGGCGATCTTGAGGGTGATGTAGGGCAGGCAGGCCACTGCGGCGAGGGTGCGCAGGATCCGGCGGGCGGCGCTCGGCCGGATGGCGGCGGGCGCCGGGGCAGGGAGGTGAGCGGTCTGTGTCATGGCTCCACGCTGTCCCGTGGCCCACCCCCTCCACCTCCTGCCGGGCGACGAACCGCCTCCGCCGCACGGCGGAGAAGCGCCTCCACCCACGGGAATTGACCCATGATTTCAGTTGGAGAATGCACCCTGCCTCAGGTCACCGGAGCTCATAGAGTGATCTTCATGAACACGACGCAGACCTTCGCCCCGCTCCTGACCCGTGCCGCCGACGCCGAGACCACCGCCGACCCCAGCAGCGTGATGACCCTCCTCGCCGACTCCGACACCACCGGCGGTCTGCTCACCAGCTACCGCTCGTCCTTCGCGAAGGGCGCGGTCGGCGCCCCGGCGCACTTCCACACGAAGGCGTCGGAGATGTTCTTCGTGCTCGGCGGCTCGCTCCAGGTCCTGGTCGGCGAGGAGCTGAGCGTCCTGGAGGAAGGCGACTTCCTGCTGGTGCCGCCGCACACCCCGCACGCCTTCGCGGCCGCGCCGGGGGCCGAGGCCGACGTGCTGTTCGTCTTCACGCCGGGCATGGCCCGGTTCGACTATCTGCGGCTGCTCGGCCGGGTGATGCGCGGTGAGGCGAGCTTCGAGGAGATCAAGGAGTCCTCGGAGCGCTTCGACAACCACTACGTCGACAGCCCGGTGTGGCAGGCGGCCCTGGCCGCGCGCTGACCCACGGCGACGGGCCTGTTCGGAGCCGCCGTCGCGGGCCCGCCCGTTCAGAGCCGCCGGGTCGCCAGCGTCAGCCGGTCGCGCGCGTCGAACAGCGCGTCCTTGATCATCTGCTCGTGTCCGGGGGTGAGCCGGGCCACCGGCACCGAGCAGCTGATCGCGTCCCGCGCCGGGGTCCGGTACGGGATCGCGATGCCGAAGCAGCGCAGCCCGAGGGTGTTCTCCTCGCGGTCCACCGCAAAGCCCTGCTCGCGGATCAGGTGCAGCTCCTCGATGAGCTTCTCGCGGTCGGTGAGGGTGTGCTCGGTCAGCGCCGGCAGCGTCTCCGGGAGCATCTTCCGGACCTGCTCGTCGCTGTACGTGGCGAGCAGCGCCTTGCCCAGCGAGGTCGAGTGGGCGGGCAGCCGGCGGCCGACCCGGGTGAACGGCCGCAGATAGTGCTGCGACTGGCGGGTCGCCAGATAGACCACGTTGGTGCCGTCGAGCCGCGCCAGGTGGATGGTCTCGGTGGTGTCGTCGGAGAGCCGGTCCAGGGTGGGCCGGGCGGCGGCCACCACCTCGTCGCCGTCGATGTACGAGGTGCCGACCAGCAGGGCCCGGACGCCGATGCCGTACCGCGTGCCGGTCGCGTCGGTCTCCACCCAGCCCAGCTCGACCAGGGTGCGCAGCAGCATGTAGAGACTGGACTTGGGGTAGCCGACCGCCTCCTGGACGGCGGCGAGCGAGTGCATTCCGGGCCGCCCGGCGAAGTACTCGAGCAGTTCCACCGTCCGTACAGCGGACTTGACCTGTGACCCACCCGTGTCGGCCGTCGACATCACGTCGCCCCTCTCGTCGCCGCCCCTTGTGGAGACGGCCCGCCCGTCAATAGAGTCCCATTCACCTACAGGAACCGTGTTCAGAATAGCGAACAGGTCGTGAAGAGGGGCGTGTCGGTGGCGGCTGAATCAGTGTGGAGTGTGGACCCCCGGACGGGGAAGCCGCGCGAACAGGTTGCGGTGGAAGCCACAGCGAACGAGGTCGACCAGGCCGTACGGGCCGCGTACGCCGCCCGGGACGCGCTCGCCGACCGTACGGCGCGGGCCGCCCTGCTCCGTACCGCCGCCGACCTCCTCGACGAGGCGGCCGCGCACGTGATCGAGGCGGCCGACGCCGAGACGGCCCTCGGCCCGGTCCGGCTGACCGGCGAACTCGCCCGTACCACCGCGCAGTTGCGCTCCTTCGCGGACGTCGTCGACGAAGGCTCCTTCCTCGACGTGCGCATCGACCTGCCCGACCCGACGTCGACGCCGCCCACCCCGGACCTGCGCCGCTGGAAGATCCCGCTCGGGGTCGTCGCCGTCTACGCGGCCAGCAACTTCCCGCTCGCCTTCTCCGTCCCCGGCGGCGACACGGCGAGCGCGCTGGCGGCCGGCTGCCCCGTCGTGATCAAGGCCCACCCCGATCACCCGGCCACCTCCGAGCTCTGCGCCTCCCTGCTGCGCCGGGCCGCCGCCAGGGCCGGACTTCCCGAGGACGTCGTCGTCCTCGTCCACGGCTTCGACGCGGGCGTGGAGCTCGTCCGCCACCCGCTGGTCGCGGCGGCCGGCTTCACCGGTTCGGTACGCGGCGGGCGCGCGCTCTTCGACGCGGCGGCCGCCCGGCCCGTCCCCATCCCCTTCCACGGCGAGCTCGGCTCGCTCAACCCCGTCGTGATCACCGACGCGGCGGCGCGCGAGCGGGCCGAGGAGATCGGGGCCGGACTCGCGGGCTCCATGACCCTGGGCAAGGGCCAGTTCTGCACCAAGCCGGGCTTCGTCCTCGCACCGCGAGGCGAAGCGGGCGACGGCGTCGTCGGGTCGCTGACGGCGGCCGTCAGCGAGACCGAGCCGGGCGTCATGCTCGACCACCGGATGCGCGACGCCTTCGTCACCGGTGTCCGGGAGCGGGCCGGGCTTCCCGGCGTGGTCGCGCCGGTCACCCCGGGCGCCGGCGGGGAGCACACGGTCAGCGCGGGTGTCCTGACCGTCGACGCGGAGATCCTCCTCAAGGGCGGTCACGAACTGCTCCTGGAGGAGTGCTTCGGCCCCGTCACCGTCATCGCCCGCTACGCCTCCCGGGAGGAGATCAGCGAGGTCCTCTCCCTGCTGCCCGGCAACCTCACGGCCACCCTGCAGATCGCGGCCGGCGACGACCCGGACGCCCCCGGCCTCCTCGCCGAGCTCACCCCGCTGGCCGGACGCGTCCTGGTGAACGGCTGGCCGACCGGCGTGGCGGTCGCGGCCGCCCAGCACCACGGCGGGCCGTACCCCGCCACCACCTCCACCTCCACCTCGGTCGGTGCCACCGCGATCGAGCGCTGGCTGCGCCCGGTCACGTACCAGTCGACCCCGCAGCACCTCCTCCCGCCGGAGCTGCGGGACGACAACCCGCTCGGTGTTCCGCGCCGCTGACCGCACGGCGAGCGGTGCCGCCGGGCCGGGGCGTCTCCCGGCCCGGCGAAGCCCGGCCCGCCGACGGCCTCTGTGACGTGTGAGCAGTGCGCGGCACCCCCCTTGATCACGCGTCGTTGACGTGAGGTCGAGGGGAACCCAGGCTGGGGCCATGGATTTCTTGCACCCCCTCGGCACAGCCGAGTTCGCGCCGAAGCAGACCTATCTGAACACCTCCGCCTGCGGGTTGCTGCCGCGCAGGACCATCGAGGCGATCACGCTCCTCGCCGAGGAGACCGCGGCCGGCCGCCCCGACGGCGCGGGGAGCTTCGACATCGTCGACGAGGCCCGTGCCCGCTTCGCCCGGATCGCCGGGGTCCGCCCCGACCGGGTCGCCGTCGGCAGCTCCGTCTCGGTCCATGTCGGGATGATCGCCCAGTCGATGCCGACCGGGGCCGAGATCCTCTTCCCCGAGGGGGACTTCAGCTCCGTCATCACCCCGTTCACCGTGCGCGGCGACCTCAAGACGCGTTTCGTGCCGCTGGAGCGGCTCGCCGAGTCCGTCCGGCCGGAGACCGCGCTCGTCGCCTTCTCGTGCGTGCAGTCGGCGGACGGCCGGACGGCCGATCTGGCGGCGATACGGGCGGCGGCGGCCGCGCACGGGGCCCGTACGCTGCTCGACGCCACCCAGTCGGCGGGGTGGCTGCCGCTGCGGGCGGGGGAGTGGGACTACACCGTGTCCGGCGGCTACAAGTTCCTGCTCTGCCCGCGCGGGGCGTCCTTCCTCACGGTCACGGAGGAGGCTCAGGACTCCCTGCTGCCGATCCACGCGGGCTGGGTCACGGGCGAGGAGATGTGGGCCAACAGCTACGGCCCGGTCCGCGAACTGGCCCGCTCCGCCCGGCGGTTCGACGAGCCCGCGGCCTTCCTCTCGTACCACGGCGCCGCGCGCTCGCTGGCGCTGCTCGAAGAGATCGGCATCGAGCGGATCGAGGCCCACGTCAAGGCGCTCGCGGCCCGCTTCCGGGAGGGGCTCACCACCCTGGGGCAGACGCCCGTCGCGGACGTCTCCGCGGTCGTCGCGGTCCCCGGCCTCGGCGACCGCCAGGACGCGCTCCGGGAGGCCGGCATCCTGATGTCCGCCCGCGCGGGCAACCTGCGCGCCTCCTTCCACCTGTACAACGGCACGGCGGACGTGGACCGCGCCCTGGAGGTCCTGGGCGGCTGACACCGGCCGGGGCGAGGCGCGCGGACGCCCCCGGACGCCAGGCCGAGGCCTGATGTGCGGGGGCGTGTCCGGGGCGTTCGCGGCGACGGGTGGGCCAGGGGCCCGCGCCCGTCACCGTACCGGGGTGAAGTCCCTCGCCCCGATGAACTCCGGCCGCCGCACCGGTGCGGCGAACGGCTCCACCGCCGCGTTCTCCACGCTGTTGAAGACGATGAAGACGTTGCTGCGCGGATACGGCGTGATGTTGTCGCCCGAGCCGTGCATGGCGTTGCAGTCGAACCAGGTCGCCGACCCCGCCCGGCCGGTGAAGAGCCGGATGCCGTGCGCGTCGGCGAGGCTGGTCAGCGCCTCGTCGGAGGGGGTGCCCGCGTCCTGCATCTGGAGCGAGCGCTTGTAGTTGTCCTTCGGGGTGGCGCCCGCGCAGCCGAGGAACGTCCGGTGCGACCCCGGCATGATCATCAGACCGCCGTTGGTGTCGTGGTTCTCGGTCAGCGCGATCGACACGGACACCGTCCGCATCCTCGGCAGCCCGTCCTCCGCGTGCCAGGTCTCGAAGTCCGAGTGCCAGTAGAACCCGGAGGCGCCGAAGCCCGGCTTCACGTTGATCCGCGACTGGTGGACGTACACGTCCGAGCCGAGGATCTCCCGGGCCCGGCCCACCACCCGCTCGTCGCGTACGAGCCGGGCGAAGACCTCGCTGATCCGGTGCACCTCGAAGACCGAGCGCACGGAGCCCGACTTCGGCTCGATGATGGCGCGCTCGTCGCCCCGTACGGCCGGATCGGCGATCAGCCGGTCGAGCTCCTGCTTGTAGACGGCCACTTCGGCGTCGGTGAGCAGGTCCGGCTCGGCGAGGAAGCCGTCCCGCTCGTACGACTCCAGGTGCGGGCCGGCCGGCCCCCAGACCACCGGGTCCCGGCGGGGCGTGAGCACCTCGGAGGCGCCGCGCGTCGGGTAGAGGTCGGTCAGGTCCGTGCTGTTGGTGAGTACGTCGGTCATGATCAGGCCTCCTCCGTGAGCAGGGGGTACACCCCGTTCTCGTCGTGGTCCTCCCGTCCGGTGACGGGCGGGTTGAAGACGCAGACGCACCGGAAGTCGGTCTTCGGGCGCATGGTGTGCCGCTCATGGCCGTCGAGCAGGTACATCGTGCCGGGCTCGATCCAGTGCGTCTCGCCGGTCTCGTCGTTCGTCAGCTCGGCCTCGCCCTCGACACAGAGGACGGCCTCGATGTGGTTGGCGTACCACATGGACGTCTCCGTGCCCGCGTACAGCACGGTCTCGTGGAGGGAGAAGCCGGCCTTCTCCTTGGCGAGGAGGATCCGCTTGCTCTCCCAGGTGCCGGACCTGGCCCTGACGTGGCGGTCGGTGTTCTCGATGTCCTTGAACGATCGGACGATCACGGTGGTGCAACTCCCTTGGGTGTACGGGTGGTTCAGACGGTCTCGTGGACCGCGCGGGACAGCGTGCGCAGTCCCTCGTCCAGCTCCTCGGGCGTGATGGTGAGCGACGGCAGCATCTTCACGACCTGGCTCTCGGGACCCGAGGTCTCCAGGAGGAGGCCCAGCTCGAAGGCGCGGGCGCAGACCTTCGCCGCCCGGGTCCGGTCCGCGAACTCCAGGCCCCACACCAGGCCGCGGCCCCGGAAGTGGGCGCCGTCGGCGGAGTTCTCCTCGCAGAGGGCGAGGAGCGCCTGCTCGACCTGCTCGCCGCGCGCCAGCGTCTGCTTCTCCATCTGGCCGTCGGCCCAGTAGGCGTCGAGCGCGGCGGTGGCGGTGACGAAGGCCGGGTTGTTGCCGCGGAACGTGCCGTTGTGCTCGCCGGGCTCCCACAGGTCCAGCTCCGGCCGGAACAGGCAGAGCGACATCGGCAGGCCGTACCCGCTGATCGACTTCGACAGCGTGACGATGTCGGGGGTGATGCCGGCCTCCTCGAAGGAGAAGAACGCGCCGGTGCGCCCGCAGCCCATCTGGATGTCGTCGACGATCAGCAGCATGTCCTGGCGCTTGCACAGGTCGGCGAGCGCCCGCAGCCACTGGCTCCTGGCGACGTTGATGCCGCCCTCGCCCTGGACCGTCTCCACGATCACGGCGGCGGGCTTGTTGAGCCCCGAGCCCTGGTCCTCCAGCAGCCGCTCGAACCAGAGGAAGTCGGGGACCTGCCCGTCGAGGTAGTGGTCGAACGGCATCGGGGTGCCGTGCACCAGCGGGATACCGGCGCCGGCCCGCTTGAAGGCGTTGCCGGTGACGGCGAGCGAACCGAGCGACATTCCGTGGAAGGCGTTGGTGAAGGAGACCACCGATTCACGGCCCTTCACCTTCCGGGCCAGTTTCAGCGCGGCCTCCACCGCGTTGGTGCCGGTCGGCCCCGGGAACATCACCTTGTACGGCAGCGAGCGCGGCTCCAGGACGACCTCCTGGAAGGTCTCCAGGAAGGCGCGCTTGGCGGTGGTCGCCATGTCGAGGCCGTGCGTGATGCCGTCGCGCTCCAGATAGTCGATCAGGGCGCGTTTCAGTACGGGATTGTTGTGGCCGTAGTTGAGGGAACCGGCGCCGGCGAAGAAGTCGAGGTAGTCGCGGCCGTTCTCGTCGACGAGACGGGCGCCCTGGGCGCGGTCGAAAACGGTGGGCCAGCCGCGGCAGTAGCTGCGCACCTCCGACTCCAGGGTCTCGAAGACGCTCAGGGCGGGCGGGGCGATGGTCACAGCGTTTCTCCTGTGGGCTGGAAGGGTCCGATGCGGTACAGGACTTCGGGCTGGTGGCCGGCGCCGTCGGGGAAGAGGTCCCCGTCGAAGAGGACCTCGCGCTCCAGGTGGAGCCCGTGGCGCCGGGCGTAGGAGGTGAACAGCCGGTCCGAGGCGGCGTTGTCCGGCGTGATGGTCGTCTCGACGGCGTCGGGGGTCGTCCGCACGGTCAGCGCGTCCAGGAGCACCCCGGCAAGGCCCCGTCCCTGGTGTGCGTCGTCGACGGCGATCTGCCAGACGACGAGGGTGCCGGGGCGGTCGGGCCGGAGGTATCCGGTGACGAAGGCGATCGGCTCCCCGTCGGCGTCGCGCGCGACCAGTGACGTGGCGGCGAAGTCGCGGCACCACAGCAGATAGCTGTACGAGGAGTTCAGGTCCAGTACCTCGGAATCGCGGGCGATACGCCAGATCGCGGCTCCGTCCTCCACTCGTGGGCTTTCTACGGTCATGGCTGCTTGTGCGGCGGTCATGAGGAGGGAATTTACCGAGCGAAATTCTGAATTGCATGTCCCTGAGGGGTGGGCAGCGGTGTCGGTATATGTTATTCGCGCGAGCGCGAAGAGCGGTGGATTTGCCTGTATATACCCAGGCAAAACGGACGGGATGTGGAGTCGATCACACGGTCGAGAACTCCGTGAAACGCTGGCGAAACCCTGGTGTTTGCGATCGGGGATACGGGGAAGAAGAAGCCAGGAGAAGACACGGTAATTCGCTTGGGGAATGCCTTTCGTATTTCAGTTCCGGGAAACCGGAAAAGGGAAATGCCGCGACCGGTGCTGCGGTCGCGGCATTGCGCGGACTGCCCGAAGGGCACAGGTGGTGACCCCGCCTGGCCGGGGCTGCCCGAGCTACCCCACGATCTCGGTCACCGCGCGACGCGCGCCCTCCACGTCGACGGGCCGGCCGGCCTCGGCGAGCGCCGCGCCCAGGGCCGCGAGCGAGGACCGCACCGCGTCCGGGGTCGCGTACGGCCCGTAGTGGTTGACCCGGATCATCTCCTTCGACAGCGCCCCGCCGCCCGCGATCAGTGGCAGTGACGGGTCCGCGGCCAGCGCCTTCGCCACCAGCTCGGAGGCGTCCACCCCGGCCGGGGAGCGCAGCGTCGTCGCGACCGGGGCCGCGTCCCGTGCCTCGTACACGTACGGTTCGAGCCCCCCGCCCAGGGCCACCGCGCCCGCGCGGGTCGCCGCCGCCGCCGAGGCGTGCCGGGCCATCAGCCCGTCCAGGCCCTCGGCCTCGATCCGCTCCAGGCACGCCTCCAGTGCCAGCATCTCCAGCTGCGCCGGAGCGTGCGGCAGCGCCTTGCGGCCGGCGTCGATCCACCGCTCCTTCCAGTCGAGGAGGGAGAGGTACGAGCGGCGCGGTGCCCGCGGATTCGCGGCGAACCGCTCCCAGGCACGCTCGCTGACCGAGACCGCCGAGACACCGGCCGGGCCGCCCATCGCCTTCTGCGCGCCGATGATGCACAGGTCGACGCCCCAGGCGTCGGGCAGCACCGGTTCGGCGCCGACCGACGCCACCGCGTCGAGGTAGAACAGCGCGCCGTGCGCCCGCACGATCTCACCGATCTCCGCGACCGGGTTGGTGTTGCCGGTCGCCGCCTCGGCGTGGACCAGCGACACGAAGTCGATCGCGGGGTGCTCGGCGAGCGCCCGCTCCACCTGCGCGGCCGTCACGGCCGTGTGGAAGGGGACCGCCAGGTCCACGACGGTCGCCCCGCAGTCGCGCAGCCAGTCGCCGAAGGTCTGCCCGTACGGGCCGGTGACGATGTTCAGCGCGGTCGAGCCCGGCCGCGCCCCGCTGCGGATGCAGCCCTCCAGGGGCAGCAGCGCCTCACCCTGGGTGATCACCACGTCCTGCTCGGTGGAGAGCAGCGCGGCGACCCGCCGCTCGATGGCCGCGAAGCGCGCGGCGGTCAGCGGGGCCAGGTCCAGAAGCGGGTGTGTCACGGTCACGGCGGTGCCTTCTTCGACTCGGTTCGGTGCGGGTGGAGCGGACGCGGCCCGGCGGGCGGAGCTGTCGCCGGCGCTCACGGCGAGGCCGCCGAGCGGCGTCGGATCAGGGTACCGAGGGGGGCCACGGGGCCCGTCGGTGAGTGACCGGGCGCGGCTCCCGGCGGCCCGCCCGCCCCTCGTACAGTGCAGGCATGAGCGATCACGTGGTGCTGCATGTGAAGGGGCGGGTGCTCGTCGGCCCGGAGGACGTACGGGACGAACTGTGGGCCGTCGACGGCCGGATCACCTTCGAGCGTCCGCCGGCGCGACCGGACGACGTCCTGACCGTGACCGGCTGGGCCCTGCCCGGCCTCGTCGACGCGCACTGCCACGTCGGGCTCGACCGGCACGGCCCCGTCGACGACGCCACGAGCGAGAAGCAGGCGCTGACCGACCGCGACGCGGGCACGCTCCTGATCCGGGACGCCGGTTCGCCCTCCGACACGCGCTGGATCGACGCCCGCGACGACCTCCCGAAGATCATTCGCGCGGGCCGCCACATCGCCCGCACCCGCCGCTACATCCGCAACTACGCCCATGAGATCGAGCCGTCCGACCTGGTCGCGTACGTCGGCCGGGAGGCCCGGCGCGGTGACGGCTGGGTCAAGCTCGTCGGGGACTGGATCGACCGCGACGAAGGCGACCTGACTGCTTGCTGGCCGCGCGCCGAGGTCGAGGCGGCGATCGCGGAGGCGCACCGCCTCGGCGCGCGGGTCACGGCGCACTGCTTCGCCGAGGACTCGCTGCGGGACCTGGTGGAGGCGGGCATCGACTGCATCGAGCACGCCACCGGCCTGACCGAGGAGACGATCCCGCTCTTCGCGGAGCGGGGCGTCGCGATCGTTCCGACGCTCGTCAACATCGCCACGTTCCCGCGGCTCGCGGACGGCGGCGAGGAGAAGTTCCCGCGCTGGTCGGCGCATATGCGACGGCTGTACGAGCGCCGGTACGACACCGTCCGCTCGGCGTACGACGCGGGCGTCCCCGTCTTCGTCGGCACCGACGCGGGCGGCTCCCTGGCCCACGGCCTGGTCGCCGCGGAGGTCGAGGAGCTGGTCAAGGCCGGCATCCCGCCGATCGAGGCCCTCTCGGCGACCGCCTGGGGGGCACGCTCCTGGCTGGGCCGCCCGTCACTGGACGAGGGCGCCCCGGCGGACCTCGTCGTCTACGACGACGACCCGCGCGTGGACGTCCGCGTCCTGGCGGCGCCGCGGCGGGTGATCGTCAACGGGCGGGTGATCGGCTGAGACGGGCCGCCGCCGGGCGGTCGGCGAAGGCCGGCGGGCGGGGCGGGCGGCCGAGGGCGGGGCGGGTGACCAGGGGTGGGGCCGATGCGGCCGGGTGAAGGCCACCCCGGTGGTCGGCGCTAGCGGGAGAGGAACGCCAGCCGGGCCTTCTTCTCCGGGATGAAGACCTCGGGCAGGTCCACCTCCGGCAGCACCACCTCCGGGCCGAGTTCGAACCCGGCCCGCACCAGCCGGGCGATCGCCTTCTCGTTGGCGGCGTCGGGCTCGGCGACCACCCGGGCGCGGCCGGTCAGGGCGAAGTCGATCAGGGCGGTGAGCAGGCCGCCGGAGAAGCCCGGTTCCGGGGCGGCGGTCGGCGCGACCAGCAGATGGACGCCGATGTCGCCGGGCAGCACGTCGTAGCACTCGCCGACCCGGTCGGCCTCAGGGTCGTACGTCTGGAAGAGGGCGACCGGCTCGCCGTCCCGACGGGCGAGGAACCCGTGGTGCGTGGTGAGGGAGTCCAGGTGCGCGTAGACGTCCCGCACCTGCTCGACGGTCGTCCCGCCCATGCCCCAGAACCGGGCCCGGTCCTCGTTGACCCAGCCGTGGAGGAGGGCGGCGTCGCGGTCGGGGTCGACGCGGTCGATCGTGACGGTGCCGAAGCCCTCGACGGTCTGGACGTGGACGGGCTCAGTGGTCGTCATGGGGGAGCTCCTTGGTGAGGTGGTGCCAGTCGGTGGTGACGGGGGCGAGCTCGCCCCGCAGCCACAGCGGGAGTTGGTCGCGGTGGTGGGGGTCGCCTTCGACGCCGGAGGCGCCGAACGGCACGACCCAGAGGCTGTTGTCGCGGTCGGCGAGGTCCCAGACGTAACGGGCGGCCGAGGCGCGGGCGCTGCGGTCGGTGAACCCGGGCACGCTGGACGTGGACAGCACGCAGTCGTGGTCCCCGTCGAGGCCGGGCCACCGGGCGTCGTCCGGGTCGGGCAGCGCCTGCCAGGGCGCGAGGCGGTGCGTCACGCCCCACGCCGGCGGCTCCTCCCCGGCGGCGACCTCTTCGAGCGCTTCCCGGACGATCTCCGCGATGTCCTCGGCCGGTACGGGGCCGGAGACGAGCAGCGTCTCCAGCGCGAACGCCACCCGGGGGCCGAGCGCGAGCCACGGCTGGAACAGGGCCGGGTACGGAGCCGGCTCGCGCAGGGCCCCGAAGGCGGGGTGCGCGGCGACCCGCCGCACGACGGCCCCGCGCACGGCGGCGTACAGCCCGGCGTCCCGGCTGTCGCTCCGCATCCGCCGATCCCACGCGACCAACCGGGCCCGCACGAGGGCCGCCCCGGGGGACAGCCCTGCCGGTGCCCCGCTCCTCGCACGGGTCCCGCCCGCGCCGGGCTCCGTCGCGGGCGCCGCACCCGGCTCACCGCCGGTCGCGGCGGGGGCGTCCGGCTCCGCGCCCGTGGCGCGGATCAGCGCGAGCAGGCGCGCCGCCGAGGGGTTGTCGGTGTCCGTGTGCACCGAGGCCATCGCCTCCGGGGTCCAGTCCGTGGACTGCGTGAGCAGCGCGTCGATACGGGCAGCCCGGTGCGGCGGGGCGAACTCCACGCCGAGCGGTGCCGCCAGGCCCCGGGCGTTGGCCATCACGGCGTGGCCGTCGACGTCGGCCCGCGGCATCGGGGCGGATCCGTCGCGCCACGCGTGGCCCGGTTCCCAGGCGGGCACCACCCGCAGGGAGTTGGCGCGGTCCCGGACGGGCACATGCCCCGCGACCCGGTGCAGAAGCCCACCGGCGGTGTCGGCGGCCTGAAGGACGTTGACGGGCTCGACCCATCCGTCGACGGCGCGGTCCACGTCCGCGACGGTCCGCGCGGCGAGCAGCTGCGGCAGCACGCGGAAGCCGAGCTCACCGGTCACCCGAGGCGGGTACCGCAGACTGATCGCCTCCCACGAGCGCCCGGCCCCGGAACCGGCCCCGACGCCGGGCACGCCCGGGCCCGTGCCTGCGCCGGCCTCCGCGACGAGGCCGTGCCCGCCCCCACCGGCGTCCCCGTCCTCAGCCGGGCCCGGTCCGATGCCGGGCGTCGCCGCAGCGTCCGCGTCCCCGCGCACTTCCGGCCCGGCGAACCCCCCGGTCACGTCCGTGATGATCACCGGCCCCCGGGCCGTCTCGATCACCTCGATCTCGACCGGCTCCGCGTCCGCCACCTCCACCGTCTCGGTGCGGACCGACGCCGGGTGCCAGCCGTCCGGGCCGAGGGCCTCCACGCCGCCGTCGGCGGTCCGGCGCAGACGCTCCCGGTACAGGTCCTGGTAGTCCGCCATCGCGTTGGTGATCGCCCACGCCACCCCGCCCGTGTGGCCGAAGTGGGCGAGGCCCGGTACGCCCGGGACGGCGAGGCCGACCACGTCGTACTGCGGGCAGGCGAGCCGGATCTGCTGGTAGACCCCGGGCGCCTCGATGAATCGGTGCGGGTCGCCCGCCACGATCGGGAACCCGCCGGCCGTGCGGCCCCCGGAGACCACCCAGCCGTTGGAGCCCGCCGTTCCCGGCCCGTCCGTGGCGAACAGCTCCGTCCACTCCTCACCGAGCCGCCGCGCGACCTCCTCGCGCCACAGCTTCGTCGGGAAGCCCGCGAACAGGATGTGGGTGGACAGCCAGACGGCCAGCGGCGTCCACGGCTCCCAGCGGCCCGGAACGAGCCCCGTCGCCGCGAACTCCGGCGCCCGCCGCGCCCCTTCCGGCAGACCCTCGTTGACCCCGTCCACGTACGCCCGTACCCAGCGCGCCGTCCCCTCGTCCTCGCGGTCGAGCCGGTCGAAACAGCGGCGCGCGGTGTCGGCCAGGCGTGCCTGGCGGGCGAAGGTGTCCCATCCCACCTCGGCCGCCCCGAGGAACGCCGCTGTCGTCCCCTGCGCCCGGTGCCGCTCGACCTCCAGCTGCCAGGCCCGGTCCCGCGCGGTCACACGCCCCTGTGCGCGGGCGAGTTCGCCGGGGTCGGCGGCGCGCAGATGCGGGACGCCCCACATGTCCCGGAAGACCTCGATGCTCACTCCGACCCCGATCTCATCCACTACTTCTTAAGTTAGGCTGACCTAAATTACTACAGCACCTCGGCGGCCGAGACGGCGGTAGGGCAGGAGGCGGAGCGCCCAAGGACCCTCTCCACGGGTGTGCGGCCGGTTGACAGTCCGTTACCTCACCTCGCCCCGCCTCGTTGACTCGCTCCCCCTGTGCCCGCGCGCGCCCATGAACGGCGCGACACGCGGGGCGCACAGGAACGCCTGTGCCGAAAGAATCGAACTCGCACGCGGAAACCCACCTTTCGAGTGAACTCACCTCAGGTGTCTGCCGGTTCACTCTCCGTACGTAAAGATTCCGGTGTCTCAAGTCGTCGACTCCGCACCGGCCACGTGTCCCCGTGGTGAGCGGACGGCGACGCCATGTCTCCTGTGGGGGTTCCACCACCTTGAACAGCAACACCTTCCGCATGCCCGTACGCCGTACCGCCGCCGCCGCGACCGTCGTCGCGCTGGCCGTCGGACCCGTGGTCCTCGCGGCTCCCGCGGCGCACGCCACGGGCGGCGAAGGACGCGCCACCGCCGCCGTCCTGCGGACCGGCCTCGATGTCTCCCTGCTCAACTCCGTGCACGTGCCCCTGCGGGCATCCCTCAACGACGTCCAGGCACCGGCCGACGCGGACAGGACGGCGCTCACCGTGACGCTCGACGGCGTGGAGCGGGGCAGGCCGGTCAACGTCCTGCGCGCCGATGTGGCGACCGCCCGCGCGACCGTGGACGGCAGCAGGGCCGAGGGCCGCACCCACCTCGTCAAGGCGCGGGTCCATGTCCCCGGTCTTCCGGCGCTCGCCCTGATCGAGGTGGAGAAGGTCACGTCCACGGCGGTCTGCGAGGCGGGCAAGCGGCCCGTCGCCGAGTCCAACGTGCTCGGGCATGTGAGGGTCCTCGGCAAGAGGATCACGCTCTCCTCCGCCGGGCGGACCAAGGTCGCCGTGCCCGGGGTCGGCGAGGTCACCCTGGACCTGTCGCGGACGGCCACGACCTCGCGCACCGCGGCGGCCACCGCCCTCGAACTGAAGGTCGCCGTCAACCCGCTCGACCTGAACGTCGCGAAGGTGACCGGCACGGTCACCCTCGCCGAAGCCACCTGCGAGACCCCGAAGGGCACCCGGCCCACCCAGAAGCCCACCGACAAGCCCACGGACCGCCCGACCGACCAGCCCACGAAGGAGCCCTCCAGCAGGCCCACCGACGGCGGCGGCGTCGAGACCCAGAACGGCGGCTCGAACCCGACCGACCAGAACCTCGCCGAGACCGGCGGCAGCTCGACGACCCCGTACCTCGCGGGCGGCGCCGCCCTCCTGCTCGGCGTCGGCGGCGGCGCCCTCGTGCTGGCGCGGATCCGCGCCCGCGGCTGACCGACCCGAGGGGGGCCTCAGGGGAAGAGGGAAGGGGAGGGCGGTGCCGTCGACACCGCCCTCCCGCTCCACGAGCTGCCGACCCGAAGCCCCGAGATCCCCCAGCCCCCGACCGCGGCGTGCCTAACCCTCTATCAGCAGCGCCTGGTCCAGCGCCTGCAGGAAGCGGTTCGTCGTCGTCCGGTCGCGGACCGCCAGCCGCAGCCAGTTCCGGTCCAGTCCCGGGAACGTGTCGCCGCGACGCACCGCGAACCCCAGCGCCCGCAGCCGCTCCCGCACCGCGTCCGCGCGTTCGATCCGGATCAGCACGAACGGCCCCTCCGCCGCCGACACCGCCCGGACCTCGTCGAACTCCGCCAGTCCCGCGAGCAGATGCGCCCGCTCCACGCCGATCCGGTGCGCCGCGTGCTCCGCCTCCGCCAGCGCCGGCCGCGACATGCACGCCTCCGCCGCCACCAGCGCCGGTGTCGACACCGGCCACAGCGGCTGCGCCCGTTCGAGAGCGGCGATCGTCTCCGGCTCGGCGAGCACGTAACCGATCCGCAGCCCCGCCAGCCCCCAGGTCTTCGTCAGGCTCCGCAGCACCACCAGGCCCGGCGTGTCCGTCCGCCCGGCCAGCGCCTCCCGCTCGCCCGGCACCGCGTCCAGGAACGCCTCGTCCACCACCAGCGTCCGTCCCGGCCGCGCCAGCGAGGCGATCGTCTCCGCCGGGTGGAGCACGGACGTCGGATTCGTCGGGTTCCCGATCACCACCAGGTCCGCCTCCTCCGGCACCATCGCCGGATCCAGCCGGAAGCCGTCCTTCTCGCGCAGCAGCACCCGGCCCACCTCGTGTCCGGCGTCACGCAGCGCCGCCTCCGGCTCGGTGAACTGCGGATGCACCACGACCGGCCGCCGCACCGGCAGCGCCCGCGCGAGCAGCACGAACGCCTCCGCCGCACCGGCCGTGAGCAGCACCCGCCGCGGCGACAGATCATGCCGCTCGGCGACCGCCGCCCGCGCCGCCCGCCCGTCGGGGTAGAGCGCCAGATTTGCCAACGAGGCCGCGATCCGCTCCCGCAACCACTCCGGCGGCGTGTTCGTACGGACGTTGACCGCGAGGTCGATCAATTTCTCGTCCCGTATCTCGGCGTCACCGTGATGACGCAGATCATGGGCATCGGAGTGCGTATGCGTATACATGGCCGCCGTCGGGTGATGAGTGGGGGGTGTACGGAGCTCGGGGACCGGGTCGAACGCCGCCTTCCCAGCGGTGTACCCGTGTCCCTGGGGCAACAACCGTGCGGCGGTGGACTCTTCGTTCGTCGCAAAGGGGAGAGAACGGGCGATAGCGCACGTAACGCCGCGCGATTTCCGTTTCGGTACGAGAAGTTGGGCCCCCAAGCCCGTCCCCATGCCAGTCCCCGTCCGCGTCCCCGTGCCCGTGCCGGCCAGATCCGACGCGCCCGCGAGCGCCGCCGCCTCCGCCACGGAAGCCGTCCCCGTCGCCGCCAACGGCACCGCAGACGGATGCGGCACGGACACGGAAGCCAGCACCTCGGACCCGAACGCCCGCACCGGCACCCCCCAGCGCTCCGCCGTTCCCACGATCCCCGGCTCCTCGGCCCGCGCGTCCAGCGTGGCCAGCGCCACCACGTCCGCGACCGTCAGACCGGCCTCCGCCAGGGCCCGCCCGACCAGGCCGGCCACCTCGTCCACCGACACGCCCGAACGGGCCCCCACGCCCACCACGACGGCGCCCGCACCGCTTCCCGCACGGGGGAGGGCGTGCCCCCCATCCGGCTCGTGGTGGGCGTCACCGGCTGGACTCACGCCTCGGGCCCGTTCGCGCAGTGGTCGACGAACCGCACGGCCGCCTCGGGCGCGCCGGCCCAGTGGGTGTGCACATAACTCGCGTGCACCCCCCGCTGCACGAACCCCTCCACACGCCGCTCCGGCTGCCGCAGCCCCCAGGCCGCCGCCGCGCCCGCACCGGGCTCGATCACGGTCCGGTGGAACTCGTGCCCGCGCATCCGCGTACCGGCCGCGGCCAGCGAACTGTCGCTGACGGCGACGGCGTCCCGGTACCCGAGCGTCAGGCGTGAGGACATCCGCGCGTCCGCGTCGAGCACCCCGCACATCGGCGTCCCGTCGAGCGAGCGCGCGAGGTACAGCAGCCCGGCGCACTCGGCCGCGACGGGCGCCCCCGACCGGGCCAGTTCGGCGACGGCCTTGCGCAGCGGCTCGTTGGCGGACAGCTCGGAGCCGTACATCTCGGGGAAACCGCCTCCGATGACGAGCCCGGAAGTCCCCTCGGGAAGGCTTTCGTCCCGGAGCGGATCGAAGGTGACGACCTCGGCCCCGGCGGCGGTGAGCAGCTCGGCGTGCTCGGCGTACGAGAACGTGAACGCGGCGCCTCCCGCTACCGCCACGCGACGTCGCGGGCGATCGTTCCGCAGGGCGGGACCGACCTGCACGACCGCCCCCCCGGCCCGCACGCGCACGGCGTCCACCGGGTCCCACGCCTCGGCGTGCAACGGCGGCGCCGACCGCGCGAGGGCCAGCAGCGCGTCCAGGTCGCACCCGGCACGGACCTGCTCCGCCTGCGCGGCCACCGCCTCCACCGCCGCCGCCTGCCGCTCGGCCACCGGCACAAGCCCCAGATGCCGGGACGGCGTCGCCACGGCGGGCGCCCTCCGCAGCACGCCGAGCACCGGCACGCCCGACTCCCCGAGCGCCTCCCGCAGCAGGTGCTCGTGCCGGTCGGTCGCGACCTTGTTCAGGATCACCCCGCCGATCCGCACCTCCGGGTCCCAGGACGCGAACCCGTGCACCAGTGCCGCCACCGACCGCGACTGCGACGATGCGTCCACGACGAGCACCACCGGCGCCTTCAGCAGCTTCGAGACCTGCGCGGTGGAGGCCAGTTCGCCCTGGTCCGCGGCGCCGTCGTACAGGCCCATGACGCCCTCGACGACCGCCAGGTCGCAGCCGCGCGACCCGTGCGCGAAGAGCGGCGCCACCAGACCCGTACCGCACATGTACGCGTCGAGGTTCCGGCCGGGACGGCCGGTGGCCAGCGCGTGGTAGCCGGGGTCGATGTAGTCCGGTCCCACCTTGTGCGGGGAGACCGCCAGACCACGGCCGGCGAACGCGGCCATCAGACCGGTCGCGACCGTGGTCTTGCCCGCGCCGGAGGACGGCGCGGCGATGACGAGACGTGCTACCACTCGATGCCCCGCTGGCCCTTCTGGCCGGCGTCCATCGGATGCTTCACCTTCGACATGTCGGTGACGAGATCCGCGAAGTCGACCAGCTCCTGCGGCGCGTTGCGGCCGGTGATGACGACATGCTGCTGCCCGGGGCGGTCGCGCAGCACCTCCACGACCTCCTTGACGTCGATCCAGCCCCAGTGCAGCAGGTAGGCGAACTCGTCGAGGACGTAGAACTTGTACCGCTCCTCGGCGAGGTCCCGCTTGACCTGCTCCCAGCCCTCGCGCGCCTTGTCCTCGTGCGACTGCTCGCCCTCGGCGACCTCGCGCTGGATCCAGGACCAGCCTTCGCCCATCTTGTTCCAGGTGACGGTCCCGCCCTTGCCGGTCTCCCCGAGCGCCTTGAGGGCGTTCTCCTCGCCGACCCTCCACTTGGCGGACTTGACGAACTGGAACACCCCGATCGGCCAGCCCTGGTTCCAGGCGCGCAGCGCCATGCCGAAGGCGGCGGTCGACTTCCCCTTGCCGACGCCCGTGTGCACCATCACCAGCGCGCGGTTGCGGCGCTGACGGGTGGTGAGTCCGTCGTCCGGTACGACGGTCGGCTGTCCCTGCGGCATTACGCGGCCCTCCTCGTTGTCTGTCCTGCTGCCTGTACGTCTCGGACCAGCCCGGCGATCGAGTCGGCGCGCAGCTCGTCCAAGGTCACGGCCGTGCCGCCCAGTTCACGGGCGAGGTCCCCGGCGAGCCCGAGCCGCACGGGCCCGCTCTCGCAGTCCACCACGACGGCCGCCGTGCCGTCGGCGGCGTGCAGCCGCGCGGCACGGGCGGCGAGCGCCACCGGATCGGCGCCACCGCCGGTCGCCCGGCCGTCGGTCACGACGACGAGGAGCGGGCGGCGCGAGGGATCGCGCAGCCGCTCCACGCGGAGCACGTCGTGCGCCTTGAGCAGCCCGGCCGACAGAGGCGTACGCCCGCCCGTCGGAAGCTGCTCGAGCCGGGCCGCGGCGGCGTCCACCGACGAGGTCGGCGGCAGCGCGACCTCGGCGTCGCGGCCCCGGAACGTGACCAGGCCGACCTTGTCCCGCCGCTGGTAGGCGTCGAGGAGGAGCGAGAGCACGGCTCCCTTGACGGCGCTCATCCGCTGCCGGGCCGCCATCGAACCCGACGCGTCCACGGCGAACAGCACCAGATTGCCCTCGCGGCCCTCGCGCGTGGCCTGCCGCAGGTCGTCCCGCCGCACCAGCAGGCCCGGGCCCGAACGCCCGCGCGCCCTCTGATGCGGGGCGGCGGCGTGCACGGTCGCCGCCAGGTGCAGCTTGGTCAGCGCCCCGCGCGGCCGTACGGCACCGGTCGTCCTGCCGTGCTCGGTACGGGCCCGGGAGCGGCGCCCGGCCGCCCCTTCGCCGAGACCGGGCACGCTGAGCATCTTCGTACGGAAGGGCTCGGCGGCCTTGACGGCGGCGCGCTCACCGGCGCCGGGGCCACCCTGCGAGGGCGAGGGCGAGGGTTCGGTGCCGGGGGACTCCGCCGGAGCCTCGTCCGACCCGGCCTGCTCCCCGCCGCCGTCGGGGCCGCCGCCCTGCGGAGGCACACCCCCGCCACCGCCGCCGTCACCGGGTCCGGGGTCGGGGTCCGGGTCCTCGTCCTTGAACCGCTCCAGGGTCTCGTCGAGCTTGTCCTCGTCGAGACCGGGCGCGTCGAAGGGGTTGCGGCGCCTGCGGTGGGGGAGGGCGAGCAGCGCCGCCTGCCGGACGTCCTCGGAGGTGACGTCCGTCCGGCCCGCCCACGCGGCGAGCGCGGTCGCCGTGCGGGCCATGACGATGTCGGCGCGCATGCCGTCCACCTCGAACGCGGCGCACGTCGCGGCGATCTGGAGGAGAGCCGCGTCCCCGAGCGCCACCCGCGGCAGCAGCGCCCGCGCGGCCGTGATCCGGTCCCGCAGCGCGCTCTCCTCGCCCGCCCAGCGGGCGGCGAAGGAGGCCGGGTCGTCGTCGAACGCCAGTCGGCGGCGCACGACCTCGACCCGCTGCCCGGGCTCGCGCGAGGCGGCGACCTCGACGGTCAGGCCGAAGCGGTCCAGCAACTGCGGCCGCAGCTCGCCCTCTTCGGGGTTCATCGTGCCGACGAGCAGGAACCGGGCCGCGTGCCGTACGGAGACGCCCTCGCGCTCCACGTACGAGGACCCCATGGCGGCGGCGTCGAGCAGCAGGTCGATCAGGTGGTCGTGGAGGAGGTTGACCTCGTCGACGTAGAGGATCCCGCGGTGGGCGTCCGCGAGCAGCCCGGGCTCGAACGACTTCACCCCCTCCGCGAGGGCCCGCTCGATGTCCAGCGCGCCCACGAGCCGGTCCTCGGAGGCGCCGACGGGCAGCTCCACCATCCGCGCGGGACGCGCGGCGGCCGGCGCGGCCTCGTGCGGCCCGTCCGGGCAGCCCGGGTCGGGGGAGACCGGATCACAGCTGAACCGGCAGCCCGCCACGACCGGTACCTCGGGCAGCAGGTCCGCGAGAGCGCGGACGGCCGTGCTCTTGGCGGTGCCCTTCTCGCCGCGTACGAGGACACCGCCCACCGCCGGGCTGACGGCGTTCAGCAGCAACGCCAGCCGCAGGTCGTCCATGCCGACGACGGCGGTGAACGGATACCGGGTGCTCATCGGGCAGTCACTCCTTCAAGGTCAGGTCGCTGACGGTCGGCCGGCGCGCTCACGGCGCGCCCGGCGGGATGAACGGCAGCCCGGGCAGTGGGCCGTCCTCGATCAGGCGCAGCAGCGCGTCCGTGTCCGCGTGTTCCTCGATCAGATCGCCGAGGCGGTCCAGCTGCTCCTCGCGCAGGGTGCCGAAGCTCGTGTCCGGCGCGGGCACGAAACGCCGCCCGGCCGCCGCCGCGACCTCGCGCAGGAACGCGCGGCGGAAACCGTCGCTCTCCAGCGAGCCGTGCCAGTGCGTGCCCCAGACCGCGCCGACCCGGCAGCCGTCCAGGAACGGCTCGCCGCCCAGGACCTCGGCGACGCCGTGGTGGATCTCGTACCCCTCCACCCGCTCGCCGAGGGCCTCGCCGACCGGCCGGGCCAGGGTCTTCTCGGGCGCGAACCGGACCCGTACGGGCAGCAGCCCGAGCCCGTCCACGGAGCCCGCCTTCGACTCGACCTCGTCCTCGATGTGCGCGCCGAGGGCCTGGAAGCCGCCGCAGATGCCGAGCACCGGCCGGCCCTCCGCCGCCCGCCGCGCCAGCGCGTCGGCCAGACCGCGCTCCCGCAGCCACGCCAGCGCCTTCACCGTCCCGCGCGTCCCCGGCACCACCACCAGATCCGCGTCGACGAGCTCCTCGGCGCGGTCCACGAACCGCACCACGACGCCCGGTTCGGCCGCCAGCGCGTCCACGTCCGTGAAGTTCGACATCAGCGGTACGGCACACACGGCCACCCGCAGCACGTCCGCGCCGACGGGCGGCGCCACCACCGACTCCCGGACCGCGCCCCGCAGGGACACCCGAAGGCCGTCCTCCTCGTCGATGCCCAGCCCGTGCGCGTACGGCAGGACACCGAACGTCCGGCGTCCCGTCAGGTCGTACAGCATGTCGAGGCCGGGCTCCAGCAGCGAGACGTCGCCCCGGAACTTGTTCACGAGGTAGCCCGCGATCAGCTCCTGGTCCTCGGGGGCGAGCAGCGCCGTCGTCCCGAAGAACTGGGCGAACACCCCTCCCCGGTCGATGTCGCCGACCACCAGCACGGGCAGCCGCGCGGCCCGCGCGATGCCCATGTTCACGATGTCCGTGCGCCGCAGGTTGATCTCGGCCGGACTGCCCGCCCCCTCGCAGATCACGGCGTCATAGCTGCCCCGCAGCTCCTCCAGACACGCGAGGACCGGCTCGAAGAGCTCCTTCTGCCGCCCGCCATGCAGCCTCTTCCCCGGGGACGACCCTCCCGCCCCCCCGAAGAACCCGCGGGCGCTCAGCTCACCCACCGGCTTGCCCATCAGCACCACCTGGCTGGAGCGGTCGCTGCCCGGCTTCAGCAGGACCGGGTTCATCAGCGCCGTCGGCTCCACCCGCGCGGCCTGCGCCTGCATCGCCTGCGCCCGCCCGATCTCCGCGCCCTCCCTGGTCACGAAGGAGTTCAGGGACATGTTCTGGCCCTTGAACGGCGCCACCTTCACGCCCTTGCGGACCAGCCAGCGGCAGATCCCGGCCGTGACGACGCTCTTGCCCGCGTCGGACGTGGTCCCCGCGACCAGCAGCCCGCCTCCCCTCGGTCCGCTCCTCATGCGCTCCTCCGCTTCATGGCGCCCACCACGATCCTTCCGGCCACACAGGCCGCCAGCGTCAGTCCGGTCACCCGGCGCGACAGCCGTACGGCCCGCTCGATGTCCGCCACTTCCACGTCCCGGCCCTCACCGTTGAGCACCGGCCGGTGCTCGACCCGTCCGCCGTACGAGAGCGTCCCGCCGAGCCGTACGCCGAGCGCTCCCGCGAACGCGGCCTCGACCGGGCCGGCGTTGGGGCTCGGGTGCCTGCCCGCGTCCGCCCGCCATGCCCGGACCGCCCCACGGGGGTCGCCGCCCGCGACCGTCGCGAGCGCGGCCGTCAGCCGCGCCCCCGGCCAGCCGGCCACGTCGTCGAGGCGGGCGGAGGCCCAGCCGAAGCGGCGGTACTTCGGGGACCTGTGACCGACCATCGCGTCCAGGGTGTTCACGGCGCGGAAGCCGACGAGGCCCGGGACCCCGGCGACCGCGCCCCAGACCAGGGCGCCGACGACCGCGTCGGAGGTGTTCTCGGCGACGGACTCCACGACCGCGCGGGCCATCGCCGGGCCGTCCAGGGCCTGCGGGTCGCGGCCGCACAGATGCGGCAGCCGCTCGCGGGCCACCTCCAGGTCGCCGGCGGCCAGCGCCCCGCCGATGGCCCGGGCCTCCCGGCCCAGCGTCGTACCGCCGACGACCGCCCACACGGCGGCGGCGGTCAGGGCGGCGGAGGCGACGGGCCGGCCGCGGACGGCGCGCGCGGCGAGCGCCGCGGCTCCGGCGGCGCCGCCCGCGCAGACGGCGGTGTGCAGCGCGCCCCACCCGCGGTGGTCGCGCAGCAGAAGTCGTTCGACGGCGCCGGCGGCCCGGCCGAATCCGGCGACCGGATGGCCGCGGCGCGGGTCGCCGATCAGCAGGTCCGCGAGCAGGCCGGAGGCGGCTCCGTACGCGAAGACGCCCGTGGACGCGAATACACCGGTGGCAGCTCTGCGGCCAGGCATGGCGCTATGTCCTCACTCAGGGTCCGCGCCCTGGCTCGACGTGACCGGCGGGGAGAGTTCCTGGCTCCCGGGGATCAGCTCCCCGGTCACAGTGGCGGGACCGCGCCGGATTCGCACCGGACTTCCTCTTCTGCCGCCGTAATGGCCCCGGAAGTCCACCACGCAGCGCGAACACCCGTCAACTCACCCTTGACCTGCGACGGGAGAGTGTGCGAAGCCCCACAACACGACGGCTGGGCGTGCCGCACCTTCCGGTGCGGCACGCCCAGCCGTGGGTGCGTCGATCGGTCAGACGACGATCAGATAGATGCCGAACGCGACGGCCGCCGCGCACAGCGCGAAGCAGGCGTACGCGCCGGTGCGCGCGAGGGCCGCGGAGCCTCCCTGGGTCGCGGCCTGCTCCTGCTTGGAGAGGCCGACGATCCCGAGGGTGAACAGGCCCACGAGGGCGATGGTCGCCACGAGGCTGACTCCGAAGACGGAGCCGAGAGCTGCCCAGTCGATCTTCATGCTGATGTCTCTCGTTCCTTAGACCGTCGCCGTGGCGGTCGGGGCGGCCGGGTCCGTGGGAGCCGGCGACGGGATGGTGGCCTTCAGGTCGTCGGTGAGGGTCCCGGCCGGGGGCGGGGTGACGGCCGCGATGGCGGTGGTCACGACGCCGGGGGCCTCGGTCTCGGTCTCGTTGACGTTGGTGTGGTCGACGACCTGGCGGCGGGAGATGAACCAGATCGCGGTGCAGGACGCGATCAGGAAGGCGGCGACGGCGATGACGCCCCAGTCGCCCTGCCGGGTGACGTACTCCGAGAGCGCGGCGACCAGGCCGGCGGCGGGGAGGGTCAGGCCCCAGGCGACGAACATCCGGGTGGCGGTGGACCAGCGGACCACCCCGCCCTTGCGGCCCAGACCCGCGCCCATGACGGCGCCGGAGCAGGAGTGCGTGGTCGACAGGGAGAAGCCGAGGTTGGAGGAGCTCAGGATGACGGCCGCGGCGCTGGTCTGGGCGGCGAAGCCCTGCTGCGGCTGGAGGTCCGTGAGGCCCTTGCCCATGGTCCTGATGATGCGCCAGCCGCCCAGGTAGGTGCCGAGGGCGATGGCCAGACCGGCGGAGACGATGACCCAGACCGGCGGGTTGGAGCCCGGGGCCAGGATGCCGCCGGCGACCAGGGCCAGCGTGATGATGCCCATCGTCTTCTGGGCGTCGTTGGTGCCGTGGGCGAGGGAGACGAGACCGGCGGAGGCGATCTGGCCCGCGCGGTAGCCCTTGTCGGTGGTCTTCCGGTCGGCGTTCCTGCCGAGCCGGTAGGTCAGCCGGGAGGCGAGCATCGCGGCGAGGCCGGCGACCAGAGGCGCGGCGATGGCCGGGATGAGGACCTTGGTGACGACCACGCCGCCGTTGACGCCGCTGAGACCGACCGAGGCGATCGTCGCGCCGATGAGGCCGCCCATGAGGGCGTGGGACGAGCTGGACGGCAGTCCGACCAGCCAGGTCAGAAGGTTCCAGAGGATCGCGCCGACGAGCGCGGCGAAGATGACTTCGGGCTGGATGCCCTCTTCGTTCACCAGACCGCTGGAGATCGTCTTGGCGACCTCGACGGAGAGGAACGCGCCGACCAGGTTCAGCACGGCGGACATGGCCACCGCCGTCTTGGGCTTCATCGCGCCGGTCGAGATGGTCGTCGCCATCGCGTTGGCGGTGTCGTGGAAACCGTTCGTGAAATCGAACACGAGAGCTGTCACGACCACAATCGTGAGCAGCAGCGTGATGTGTTCCATTTACCCAGGCAATCGTTTGACGTCAGTGGCTCGTCGAACGTAGTCAACCTGGGTGAACGGAAGATGAACTGGGTCCGGCGGTGTGGTGACCCGAACCGGTGCCAGGACATTCCGCTTAGCGGCTCGGGAGGGCCCGCGCGTCCACGATGTGGACCCGTGCGACCCGGGGTAAGCCATGTCCTTACGGGGCGGACCGGACATCCGTCACTCGCGCCCCTCGCGCCCCGTGTCAGCACGTGGACGCCGACGGACCGGATCAGCCGACCGGGGGACCCCCCGAAGTGATCCACGTCACCCTCACGTGGCGCCGTACGGGTCCACCGGGTGGCGGCCCGACCCCGTCCTGACCACACTGGGACGGTGCGCCCGGCTCATGCGGCGGCAGCGGCCGTCACCACTCTGATCGGTGTCGGCGCGGCCGCGGTGGCGGCCGGCCGGTACGCGGGCGACGCCGCCCTCCAGGCGGCGTCCGGACGGCCCCTGCCCGGCGACCCCCGGCTCACCGTGCACGCCACCGGCCCCGGCCGGGTCACCCTCACTCGCAGCCTCGCCTCCCTGCGCCCCGGCACGTACGGCATCGAGGGCCCCGACTTCCACGGGTTCGTCGGGCCGGTCCTCGACCGGGTCCCGCACACCGCGGACACCGTCGTGCGCCGTCTGGAGCGGGTCGAGCTCGGCACGCTCCGGCCCGGCGCCCGGGTCCGGCTCACCCCGGAGCTGCACTCCGGCACCCCCCGGACCGCGCTCGGTGTCGAGTACGAGGACGTCGAGATCCCCGGTGAGCTCGGGACCCTGCCCGGCTGGCTGATCCCCGCCTCCCGCCCCACCTGGGTGATCGCCCTGCACGGACTCGGGACCACCCGCCGGCACCCCCTCAATCTCGTCCCCTTCCTCTCCCGCCGGCAGATCCCCGTCCTGTGCGTCGCCTACCGCGGCGACGAAGGCGCGCCCCGCTCCCCGGACGGCGTCGGCCACCTCGGCGACTCGGAGTGGCGGGACGTCGACGCGGCCATCCGCTACGCCGTCCGCCGGGGCGCCGGCGAGGTCGTGCTGCACGGCTGGGGGACCGGCGCCACGATGGCCCTGCACGCCGCCGCCCACTCCGGCGTACGGGACCGGATCCGCGGCGTCGTCCTCGACTCCCCGGTCCTCGACCAGGAGGCCGCGCTGCGCAACCTCGCCGCGGCCCGCCGGGTCCCCGGCCCGCTGCTGCCGCTCGCCGTCCGCGCCGCCCAGGGCAGGACGGGCCTGCGCGGCGACCGGCTCCGGGCGGTCGCGGACCCGGCCGCCCTGCGCGTGCCGGCCCTGGTCTTCCACGGCCCCGACGACACGATCGCGCCCTGGGAACCGTCCCGCGAACTCGCCGCGGGCCGCCCCGACCTGGTCAGCCTCCAGACGGTACGGCAGGCCCCGCACGCCGCCATGTGGAACGCCGACCCGCTCCGCTACGAAGAGGCCCTGCGGCGCTTTCTCACCCCCCTGCTGTAGCCCGCCCCGGACCGGTCCGTCACGGCGCGTATGACGGTGATCCCCGTTCCGATTGGGCTTTCGGGCCGTCAGCGGGAAGACTGCCCCCGTGACGTCTCGAAAGCCTGATGAGCAATTGGCGCGCAACTCCAGACTCCGACTCGTCCGTCCGCGGGCACTGGCCACCGCCCGACGGGCCGTGACGACCCGGCGTACCCGGCCGGCGCCGCGGCCGCCCGAGGGCACTCCGCCCCGCGCGGAACTGGCCCGCCAGGCACGGACCGTCCTCGCCGACGCCGTACGGATCGCCCGCTGGGCCGCCGTCGACCGCGAGGCCGACCTCACCGCTCCGGCCGGCCCCGAAGCCGTCTCCGCCCACGAACGGGCCGCCGCCGCACTCGACCTGACGCCCGACCAGGTCAGGGCCGGCTGGGACCGCGCCCGGCTCGCCGGACTCGTCGAACTCCACGGCGCCACCGCGCGCCCCGGCTGGCGGCTGCACGCCTGGGACAGGGACGACTCCGCCGTCCTGCGCGGCTGGGTGGCTCTGTTCGACGCCTGGTCCCTGGTCCACCCCGCGCCCGAGGGCGTGCCCGCCGGCGCCGTCGCCGAGGTCGTCGAGGCCGTCCCCCAGGTCCTCTCCCTGCTCCAGCTCTCGGCCGGACCCGTGCTCGTCCCGGCCCTCCTCGACCTGCTGCGGCAACGCGTCGACGAGCTGCGCGAGGAGCGCTGCGAGGTCCCCGTCCAGGGATCCCCGGCCGACGCGGGCGCCGCCGCGTCCGCCGCCGCCACCGACGGACTCCCCGCGCTGCTCGACTGGGCCCTGGAGGGCCTCGCCGCCGTCGGAGCCCTCACCCTGGGCGCGGGCCAGGCCACCCTGACCCCGCTCGGCAACTGGGCGGTCTGGGTCAAGCTGGAGCAGATCTGCGTCGCCGCCCAGAGCCCGGCGGGCAACATCGAGCAGTCCGCCGAGGACATGCTGCGAGGCTGTGCCCGCCTCACCCCCGGACCGGCCCGCGACGAGTACCGCGCGTGGCTCGCCGCCCGCACGCTCTCCAGCGCCGTCACCGAACTCCTGGCCGTCGCCCGTGGCGAGGACGCCCTGCTGCGCGGCCTCGCCTTCGAGGCGCTCCGGGTCGTGGGCGCCCCCGCCGAGGCCGAGGTCCGGGCGGCCGTCGAGGAGCCGTCGCTCCGTCCGTACGCCCTGCTCTGGCTCGCCGAGTACGACGGGGCCGACCCCGACGACGCACCCGACGTGCTGACCCGTGAGGAGGCCACCTGGCTCTGGGTCGACACCGCCGCGGCCGTCGCCGACCACGGCGAGAGCGCGCTGCTCGTACGCCACCTCGACTCCGCCGTGCAGGGCACGGTCCCGGCCCTGCTCGACGAGGTCCGCGCCGTGGGCCACCCCCGCACGGTCCAGGTCCTGGTCGCCCTCGCCGCCGCGCACCCCGACCCGGCCCTGGCCAAGGCCGTCCGCCGGGCGGCCTTCCAGGTCCACACCGGAAGGGGCTGAACGAGGGAGCGGGCCGTCGCTAGTCGGCGGCCCCCGGCGTGTACGTCCCGAAGCTCCAGACATTGCCCTCGGCGTCCCGGGCGATGTAGTCCCGCGAGCCGTAGTCCTGGTCCGTCGGCGGCATCACGATCTCGACCCCGTGCTGCACGGCCCGCGCGTGGTGTTCGTCCACGTCGTCCACGTGGACGAAGACCGCGGCCGGGCCCGCACCGGTCATCAGCTTGTCGAACTCGCTGCCGGTGCCCTTGCTGCCGAGCATCACCATGCCGTTGCCGTACGACAGCTCGGCGTGCACGACCTTGCCGTCCTCGCCCTCGTACACGGCGGTGTCGGTGAAGCCGAACGCCTCGGTGAGCAGCTTGATCGCCGCCTTCGCGTCGTCGTACGCCAGAGCCGGACAGATGTGGGGTCCCTCAGCCATCCCGATCACTCCTTCTCGTCGTCCACGTCGGAATGTGACCTGGGTCTCAGTCTCGCAGCCGCCGCCGACAATCAGCGGAAGGTGTCGCACCGCGCCATGTCGCCGGTCTCGAAGCCGGTGAGGAACCACCGCTGCCGCTGCGCCGCCGAGCCGTGCGTCCAGCTCTCCGGCGTCACCCGGCCCTGAAGCCTCTCCTGGATGCGGTCGTCGCCCACCGCGGCCGCCGCGTCGAGCCCGTCCCGGATGTCCGCGTCCGTCAGCCGGGTCAGCACCGGCCGGCCGGTCCTCTCGTCCGGTGTGGTCGTCGCGTGGTGCGCCCACACGCCGGCGTAGCAGTCCGCCTGCAGTTCGACCCGTACGGCGGGCGATCCGGCGCCCTGCCGGCCGTCCTGGGACCTGGCGAGCGTGCCCATCGTGTTCTGCACATGGTGGCCGTACTCGTGCGCCACCACGTACGCCTGCGCGAACGGGCCGCCGCTCGCCCCGAAGACGGTCCTCAGCTCGTCGAAGAAGCCCAGGTCCAGATAGACCCGGCGGTCGGCGGGGCAGTAGAACGGCCCGACCGCCGAGGTGGCCGTGCCGCAGGCCGTACCGACCCGCTGGGTGAACATCACCGTGCGCGCGTCCCCGTACCGTCCGCCCCGCCGGGCGTGCTCCGCCCGCCAGAAGTCCTGCACGCTGTTGACGACCGCCACGATCCGGCAGTCCTCGCGGGCGTTCGCGTCCGCGCCCGTCCGGCAGCTCCGCTCCACCTCGGCCATGCTCGACGAGGTCGCCGCGGGCTCCGGTTCCCCGGACGACAGCCCCAGCTCCTCGGGCCCCACCCCGAAGAGGACGCCGAGGACCAGCGCGATCAGTCCGACGACACCGCCGCCGACGGTGGCCTTCCCGCCGGGGATGCGGCTGCCGCGGACGTCCCGCACCTCCGTGGTGTCCAGGCCGGCGTCGTCGTCGAACCGCATGCCCACCGCCCTCCGCGTCTCCGTCACGGCGGTGGCCGCCGCTCTGCGCCGAGTATCGAGGAATTCGGCACCTCTCGCCCCTTTTGTCGAGAGCACGAGAAAGGCCCCGGTCTGCCCGCCCGTGGAGGCATGGCCGAAAACCAGTTGCAAGGGCCCGTTAGACTGGCCGTATGGCCATTCTCCTCGCGCATTAGCGGCGTCGAACCGCCCGAGAGCCCTTCCGCCGTCCATACCCGCCCTGGAGTCTGTCCGTGATCACCGCTTCCGGCATCGAGCTGCGCGCCGGCGCCCGCATCCTCATCGAGTCCGCTTCCTTCCGCATCGCCAAGGGCGACCGCATCGGCCTCGTCGGCCGCAACGGCGCGGGCAAGACCACCCTCACCAAGTGCCTCGCCGGCGAGGGCATGCCCGCCGGCGGCACCATCACCCGCTCGGGCGAGGTCGGCTACCTCCCGCAGGACCCGCGCACCGGCGACCTCGACGTCCTGGCCCGCGACCGCATCCTCTCCGCGCGCGGGCTCGACGTCCTCCTCCGCAAGATGCGGCAGAACGAGGAGCGCATCGCGACCGGCGCCGGGGCGACCCGCGACAAGGCGATGAAGCAGTACGAGCGCCAGGAGACCGAGTTCCTCACCAAGGGCGGGTACGCCGCCGAGGCCGAGGCGTCCACCATCGCCGCCGCCCTCGGGCTGCCCGACCGCGTCCTCGGCCAGCCGCTCCACACCCTCTCCGGTGGTCAGCGCCGCCGGATCGAGCTGGCCCGGATCCTCTTCTCCGACGCGGACACGCTCCTCCTCGACGAGCCCACCAACCACCTCGACGCCGACTCCATCGTCTGGCTGCGCGACTACCTCAAGAGCTACCGCGGCGGCTTCATCGTCATCTCCCACGACGTCGACCTCGTCGAGACCGTCGTCAACAAGGTCTTCTACCTGGACGCCAACCGCTCGACGATCGACGTCTACAACATGGGCTGGAAGCTTTACCAGCAGCAGCGCGAGGCCGACGAGAAGCGCCGCAGGCGCGAACGCCAGAACGCCGAGAAGAAGGCCGCCGCCCTCAACTCCCAGGCCGACAAGATGCGCGCCAAGGCCACCAAGACCGTCGCCGCGCAGAACATGGCCAAGCGCGCCGAGCGGCTGCTCTCGGGCCTGGACGCGGTCCGGGTCTCCGACAAGGTCGCCAAGCTCCGCTTCCCGGACCCCGCGCCCTGCGGCAAGACTCCGCTGACGGCGGAGGGCCTGTCCAAGTCCTACGGCTCGCTCGAGATCTTCACCGATGTGGATCTCGCCATCGACAAGGGCTCGCGCGTCGTCATCCTCGGCCTCAACGGCGCCGGCAAGACGACGCTGCTGCGGTTGCTCGGCGGCGTCGAGCAGCCCGACACCGGCGAGGTCACCCCGGGCCACGGCCTGAAGCTCGGCTACTACGCCCAGGAGCACGAGACCCTCGACCCGGAACGCTCGGTCCTGGAGAACATGCGGTCCGCCGCGCCCGACCTCGACCTCGTCGAGGTGCGCAAGGTGCTCGGCTCCTTCCTCTTCTCCGGCGACGACGTCGACAAGCCGGCCGGGGTGCTCTCCGGCGGTGAGAAGACCCGGCTCGCGCTCGCGACCCTCGTCGTCTCCTCGGCGAACGTGCTGCTCCTGGACGAGCCGACCAACAACCTCGACCCCGCGAGCCGTGAGGAGATCCTCGGCGCGCTGCGCACCTACAAGGGCGCGGTCGTGCTCGTCACCCACGACGAGGGGGCGGTCGAGGCGCTCCAGCCGGAGCGGATCATCCTGCTCCCGGACGGTGTCGAGGACCTGTGGGGCGCCGACTACGCGGACCTGGTGGCCCTCGCCTGATCATTCCGGCCTGGATCATTCGGCTCATGGGTGATCCTTCATCTGAGTGAGGACGTCTCATCCCCTCGGCGCGGCTCTCTGCGGAATCCTTCCGCCAGGGCCGCGCCGTGCTCGTTCCCCCGCGTACGGCGCTGACCTGGCACTTCCTGTCCGGACACAGGTCGAAGCGGCGATCAAGCCCTGCGGAATAAGTGCTTCCGGTCGTGGTGTCGGCTTTGCTGTCCGCAAACCTCACGGCACAGACCTTGTCGAATGGGTGGCCAGGACGTCCGGAAGGGGTGATCATGAGAAGTCCAGAGCGCACTTCCCATGAGGAGGCACGGGTGGCCGAGACTCTGAAGAAGGGCAGCCGGGTGACCGGCGCCGCGCGCGACAAGCTCGCGGCAGACCTGAAGAAGAAGTACGACTCCGGTGCGAGTATCCGGGCGCTGGCCGAGGAAACCGGCCGTTCCTACGGATTCGTCCACCGGATGCTCAGCGAGTCCGGAGTCACGCTGCGTGGACGCGGCGGAGCGACACGGGGCAAGAAGGCGGCCTCGGCCTGACATCGGGGCGCGGCTCGTCCGGTCCACCGTTTCCCACGGTGGCCACCCGGTCGACCGTGCGATCGACCGGGTGGTTACTGTGCAGTCACTTAGCAGTGCTGCACCGGAACCGGAGGCGCCCCATGACTTCGCTCGACTCTGTGCTCGTGTTCGACAAGGACGGTGTACGGCTCACCGTCGAGGACGCCGTTGCCACGGTGACGCTGACCAATCCGGCGAAGCGCAACGCTCAGTCTCCCGCTCTGTGGCGGGCGTTGACGGAGGCCGGCAGGTCGTTGCCCGGCAGCGTGCGGATCGTGGTCCTGCGTGGCGAGGGCATGTCCTTCTCCGCCGGACTCGACCGGCAGGCGTTCACGCCCGAGGGCTTCGACGGAGAGCCGTCCTTCCTGGACCTGGCACGTGGTTCAGACGATGACCTGGACGCGGTCATCGCCGAGTACCAGGAGGCGTTCACCTGGTGGCGCCGCAGCGACATCGTGTCGATCGCGGCTGTCCAGGGGCACGCCATCGGGGCCGGATTCCAGCTCGCCCTCGCCTGCGACCTGCGGGTCGTCGCCGACGACGTGCAGTTCGCCATGCGCGAGACCAGCCTGGGCCTCGTGCCGGACCTCACCGGCACGCACCCGCTCGTCTCGCTCGTCGGCTATGCCCGGGCGCTGGAGATCTGCGCCACGGGCCGCTTCGTCCACGCCGACGAGGCCGAGCGCATCGGCCTCGCCAACATCGCCGTGCCCGGCGCGGAACTCGACGCGGCCGTACGGGACCTGAGCGCCGCCCTGCTCGCGGCACCGCGCGACGCGGTGATCGAGACCAAGGCCCTGCTCCAGGCCGCCTCCGGCCGCACCTACGAGGACCAGCGCACCGCCGAACGCGCCGCCCAGGCCCGCCGCCTCCGCGACCTCGCAGGCCTCGGCGACTGACCCGGGCACCGGAGGCCCGGCGGGAGGGAGCCCCCGCCGCGCCGGGCCCCCTGCGCCGGGCGTCGCCCCGTCCCGCCCGCCCCGCCTCAGCGGATCTCCGAGACCAGCACCGTGACCGCCGTCGCCTCCGGCGCGGACGCGATCAGCCGTGTGCGGACCGACCTCGCCACGTCCAGGGCGCGGTGGCCGGACGTCACCGCCAGTTCCACCCGGAGCCGGCCCTCGGAGCGGTGGACCGGCGCGCCCAGGACGTCCGTCAGGGCCGCCACACCCTCGACCGCGAGGGCCGCGAGCGCCGCGGGGTCGTCCGCGGCCGGCGAGGTTCGCCCGGGTGGGGGAGCGGGGGCCGGTGATTCCGGCCCGCCTGCCGCCGGGTCCTCCACCAGGCCCGTCACCCGCAGGTCCACCTCCACCACCCCGAGCCCCAACTCACCCGCCGCCGAGGCGAACAGGGCCTCCCGAAGCTCCTCCGCGACGACCGGCAGCGGTCTTTCCGCCGTCGCCGCGAACGCCGCCGTGATCCGCAGCGGCCCCGGCGGCAGCCCGCCCGGCGGTACGGGGAACGGCGCCTCCTCTCCCGGTGCCACGAGAGCCACCCGCAACGGCCCCGGCACCACCCCTCGTACCGCCGCCGCTGCCCGCAGCAGCACCGTCCGCGCCGCGCGCTCCGTCAGCCACGCGCCGTCCGTCGCCTCCCCGAGCGGCAGCAGCCTGCCCGGGCCCAGGCGCTCTCGCACCGTCGTCGCCCAACCCTCAGTCATTGCCCCAGCCTGCCGCATCCACGGCGCGAGACCGGGCAAGCACACTTAATGTGGGCAAAGAAGCCAATAACTGCCCGGAAGGGATGAACGGCCATGAGTGAGGCAAACCCCGGCGAACCGTCCATGACGAAGCGCGGCGGCGCCCCCGCCACCCGGGGCCGGACCACGATCGCGGACGGAGTCGTCGAGAAGATCGCCGGCCTCGCCGCCCGTGACGTCGACGGCGTCCACGCCATGGGAAGCGGGCTCTCCCGCACCTTCGGCGCCGTCCGCGAGAAGGTCCCCGGTGGCGGCGGCACGAAATCGGGTGTCACGCGCGGTGTGAAGGCCGAGGTCGGCGAGGTGCAGACCGCCCTCGACCTGGAGATCGTCGTCGACTACGGCGTCTCCATCTCCGATGTCGCCGGTGACGTCCGCGAGAACGTGATCGCCGCCGTCGAGCGCATGACCGGCCTGGAAGTTGTCGAAGTGAACATCGCCGTCAGCGATGTGAAGCTGCCCGAGGAAGAGGAAGAAGAACCGGAGCAGCGGCTCCAGTAGCCGCGCGACACCCGGCGAAAGGGGTCGGTATGAACATGGCAATGGTCGGCCTGGTGGCCGGAATGGCCCTCGGCTTCGCCGGATACTTCGGCGGCTTCGGGGCGTTCCTGCTGGTCGCGGCGTTGGGAGCGGTCGGCTTCATCGCCGGTCGGTTCCTCGACGGGGATCTCGAACCCGGTGACCTCTTCAGGGGTCGTGAGCGTGGCGAACGGCGGAGGTGACCGGGTGTGACAACCGATCAGGTGGGGGCGGCGGCCCGCGGCGCGACGACGATCGCGGACCGGGTCGTCGCGAAGATCGCCGCACAGGCGGCACGGGAGGCGCTCGACACCGTGCCGAAGGGCGGCTCGGCACCGCACGCCTCGGTCGTCGTGCACCGTGGCACCGCACGCGTGGCCGTGAGCCTGGAGCTGCCCTACCCCTCCGACCTCGGCCGGCAGTGCGGCGCCGTGCGCGGACAGGTCGTGCGGCGGGTGAGGGAGCTGGTCGGCATGGAGGTGCCCGAGGTGGCCGTCCACGTGGAGCGGCTGCACTCCCCGCGCACCGCCAAGGGCGCGGCCCGGGGGAGGCTGGCATGAGTACCGAAACCAGGACGGCCGGGAGCCCCGGGCCCGAGGCCGTGCCCGTACTGAAGGACACGGCGCCCGTCCCGGTGCGCCGCTTCTGGGCCGTCCGGAGGATCCCCGCGGCGCTCGTCGCCGCTGCCGTCCTCGGCGGCGCGGGCCTGCTCCTCTACGACGTCGCGGCGGTACGGGCCGACCGCACGGCCATGCGCTGGCGGCGCGAACTCGCCGACGGCCTGGCCACCCGCCCGCTGGACAACGCCTGGATCCTGGCCGGGGCGTTCGCCGCCGTGCTCCTCGGCGCCTGGCTCCTGTTCCTGGCGGCCACGCCCGGCCTGCGGTCCGTGCTGCCGATGCGGCGCGAACACGCGGACGTACGGGCCGGCCTCGACCGGCAGGCCGCCGCCCTCGCCCTGCGGGACCGGGCGATGGAGGTCTCGGGCGTGCAGTCCGTACGGGTACGGATGAGGCGGCGCAAGGCGGCGGTGCGAGCGGTCTCGCACTTCCGTGAACTGGACGACGTACGGGCCGACCTGGAGCGCGCGCTGGCCACCGGCGTCGACGGACTCGGGCTCGCCCGTCCACCGGCGCTGACGGTCCGGGTCGGCCGGTCGCCGAGGAAGGGATGAGGGCATGACGGTCGTTCTCCGGCGCGTCAACCGGATCGTGCTCGGGCTCGCGGGGCTGCTGCTCGTCGTCGTCGGCGGGGCGGTCGCCGCCGCCGGACTCGACCTGCCGGTGCCGTCGTGGTGGCCCTGGTCCGGACCGTCCGACGTCCTGCTGAGCGAGTCGGGCCGACGGCGCTGGCGCGACGACGCCTGGTGGTGGCCGGCGGTCATCGCCACCCTCGGGCTGGTGGTGCTGCTCGCCCTGTGGTGGCTGGTCGCCCAGTTCCGGCGGGCCCGCCTGGCGGAGGTCCTCGTCGACACGGGCGACGGGGAGGGCGCGGCGGTACGCGGCCGGGCCCTGGAGGACGTCCTGGAGGCGGACGCCGCCGCGCAGGACGGTGTGGCCCGCGCCCGTGTCGCCCTGACCGGCCGCCGCACGGCCCCCCGCGCCCGCGTCGCCCTGTCGCTGGAGCCGTACGCCTCCCCCGGCGAGACCCTCACCACGCTGACCGGCGAAGCCCTGGCCCACGCCCGCACCTCGACGGGCCTGTCCTCGCTGCCGACCGAGGCCCGCCTGCGCGCCGTCAAGCACCGGGCCCGCCGCGTCAACTGACCGCCCGTGGCTGACGGGGACCGGCGTACGCCGCCTCAGAAGCCGTGCCGGGCGCCGCCGTCCACCGGGACCATGACGCCCGTCACGTACGAGGCCGCCGGCGACAGCAGGAACGCGGCCGTACGGCCGTACTCCTGCGGCGTGCCGTAGCGGCGCAGCGGGATGTGGGACTCGTTCGCCGTGCGCGCCGCGTCCGCGTCGCCCGACAGGGCGTCCAGGGACCGGACCCGGTCGGTGTCGATGCGACCGGGCAGCACACCGACGACCCGGATGCCCCGCGGGCCCAGATCGTTCGCGAGGGACTTCGCGAAACCGGCGAGGCCCGGGCGCAGGCCGTTGGAGATCGTCAGGCCCGGGATCGGCTCATGGACCGAGCCGGACAGGACGAAGCCGATGACCCCGCCCTCGGTCAGCGTCTCCGCCGCCGCCCGGGCCATCCGTACCGCCCCGAGGAAGACCGTCTCGAACGCCGACGACCACTGCTCGTCGGTGTTGTCCGCGCCGAAACCCGGCGGCGGGCCGCCCACGCTGACCAGGATCCCGTCGAAGCGGCCGAAGCGGGACCGCGCCTCGGCGATCACCCGCGCGGCCGCCTCCGGGTCGGCGTTGTCGGCGGCCACCCCGGCGGCGCCGGGACCCAGCTCCTCGACCGCCTCGGCGACCGGCTTCTCCTCGCGCCCGGTGATCACCACCTTCGCGCCCTCGGCGAGCAGCGCCTCGGCCGAAGCCCGGCCCAGCCCCCGCGTCGCCCCCGTCACCACGTACACACGGTCCTTCAGTCCAAGATCCATGGACCTATCCTGCCGTCTCCGTCCACGGCAGCGCGAGGGCGGTGCCCACGAGCCCCACATGGCTGAACGCCTGCGGGAAGTTCCCCAGCTGCCGCCGCGCCACCGGGTCGTACTCCTCCGCCAGCAGCCCCACGTCGTTGCGCAGCTCCAGGAGCCGCTCGAACAGCTCCCGCGCCTCGTCCTCCCGCCCGATCAGCCACAGCGCGTCCGCCAGCCAGAACGAGCAGACGAGGAACGTTCCCTCGCTGCCCGGAAGGCCGTCGACCGAGACGCCCTCGGTGCTGTACCGGCGCAGTAACCCGCCCTGCGTCAGCTCCTTGCGCACCGCCTCGACCGTCCCCACCACCCGGGGGTCCTCCGGCGGCAGGAACCCGACCTGCGGGATGAGCAGCGTCGCCGCGTCCAGGTCCCGCGAACCGTACGACTGCGTGAAGGTGTTGCGGCGGGAGTCGTACCCCTTCTCACAGACCTCCGCGTGGATCTCGTCCCGCATCACCCGCCACCGCGCCGCGTCCCCGGGCAGCGACGGGTCGGCCTCCAGCGTGCGCACCGCCCGGTCGGCCGCGACCCAGGCCATCACCTTGGAGTGCACGAAGTGGCGGCGCGGCCCCCGGACCTCCCACAGCCCCTCGTCCGGCTCGCGCCAGGTCGACTCCAGGAAGCCGAGCAGGCTCAGCTGGAGGTTCCAGGCGTGCCGCTGCGCCGGGATGCCCGCCTGCCGCGCCCGGTAGAGCGAGTCCATGACCTCGCCGTACACGTCGAGCTGGAACTGCTCCACCGCCGCGTTCCCGATCCGTACCGGCGCCGAGTCGGCGTGGCCGCGCAGCCAGGGGAGCGTCATCTCGGGCAGCCGCCGCTCACCGGCGGGGCCGTACATGATCTGCAGATCCGCCGGATCGCCGGCCACCGCGCGCAGCAGCCAGTCGCGCCACGCCGCCGCCTCGTCGACATAGCCGGCCGCGAGCAGCACACCGAGGGTGAGCGTGGAGTCGCGCAGCCAGCAGGAGCGGTAGTCCCAGTTCCGCACGCCGCCGATCTCCTCCGGCAGGGAGGTGGTGGGGGCGGCCACGATGCCGCCCGTCGGAGCGTAGGTGAGCGCCTTCAAAGTGATCAGCGAGCGCATCACCGCCTCGCGGTACGGGCCTTCGTAGGTGCACCGTGACGACCAGGCCCGCCACTCCGACAGGGACTGCTCCAGCGCGACGAACGGATCGATGAGCTTCGGCCGCGGCTCGTGCGAGGGGTGCCAGGTGAGGACGAAAGCCACCTTCTCACCGGCGGCGACGGTGAAGGTCGAGCAGGTGGAGAACTGCTGGCCCCAGGTCTTCACGGGCGGTTCGCTGCGCAGCCAGACCGAGTCGGGCCCGGCGATGGCCACCCGGTGCCCGTCGGTGCGCCGTATCCACGGCACGACCGAGCCGTAGTCGAAGCGGAGTCTGAGCACCGCGCTCATCTCCACGCTGCCGCTGACGCCTTCCACGATCCGCATCACATCGGGCGCCTTGTCGCGCTGCGGCATGAAGTCGACGACCTTGACGGTGCCGGTGCGGGTCTCCCAGTACGTCTCCAGGACAAGGGTGTCACCGGCGTACTCACGGCGGGTGCACGTCGTCGCGCCCGTGGGCGCGATCCGCCAGTGGCCGTTGTCCTCGTCGCCCAGGAGCGCGGCGAAGCAGGCGGCCGAGTCGAAGCGCGGCAGACAGAGCCAGTCGATCGAGCCGTCGCGTCCGACGAGCGCGGCGGTCTGGAGATCCCCGATGAGGGCGTAGTCGTCGATACGTTGCGTCACGCTCTGGCGTGTTCCCGAAAGCACCGACGGTCAATCCGCCGACCGCAGTGGGCTACACCGCAGCGGCGGCAGGCTCCGGAGTTCCCGCGCCGCCGTCCGCACGGGCCTCGGCTTCGCGATCGCGCTTCTCGCGGCGCACCAGGACGAACCAGCCGACCGGCACGCCGGCGGCGAAGAGCCACCACTGCACGGCGTACGCCATGTGCGCGCCGATCGAGTCGTGGTCGGGCTCGGGGACCAGTTCGGGGGAGCCACCGGCCGGTTCGGGCGCCGTCTGCTCCAGATAGCCGCCGAGGACCTCGCGGCCCAGCAGCTCCGCCTGCTGCTTGCTGTTGATCAGCATGACCTGACGGTCCGGCAGCCCGCGCAGGTCCTTGATGCCGCTGGCGCCGGTCGTCTCGTCGGCCTTGAGGCGGCCGGTCACGGTGACCTCGCCCCTGGGAGCAGGGGGGACCTCGGGGTAGGACTTCTGGTCGGGGGCGGCGGGGACCCAGCCGCGGTTGACGAGGACGGTACGGCCGTCCCGGAGCGCCAGCGGGGTCAGGACGAGGACGCCGACCCGGTCGTCGGCGTTGGTCCGGCGGCGGACGACGACCTCGTGCGCGGTGTCGAAGGTGCCGGTGGCGGTCACCCGGCGCCAGAAGTCGGCGCGCGGGACGGTGTGCCCGGGGGAGGTCAGCGACTCGATCGGGACGGGCTTCGCCTTCAGGTTGTCCGCGATCAGGGTGTTCTGGGCGACCCGGCGCTCGTGCCGGTGGAACTGCCAGAAACCCAGCTCGATCATCACGGGGATGAGGACGAGGGCGACGAGGGTGAGGATCACCCACTGCCGGGACAACAGGAAGCGGTACACGTCGTCGACGGTACAACGTCGCGAGGGGCCTCCTCGCGGCGGGTGCCGGAGGGGGCCGGGTCCGCACGGGCGGAACATCGGGGTGGGACGCCCGCGGCCGCGTACGTGATCCGGACCACACTCACCCGACCGAGGGGCCCGGGGCCGCGGCCCGGCCACGATCCGCCAGGTCCTAGACGTGGTCGACGATGCCCGCCTTTCCCTCCGCGCGGGCGCAGTGACCGCCGCAGTACCACTTGCCCTGGACCTCGACGCCCTGGCCGATGATCTGGACCCGGCAGTGCTCACAGATGGGCGCCATGCGGTGAATGGCGCAGGCGAAGCAGTCGAAGACGTGCACCGCGCCCTGCGCGTGCACTTCGAAGGACATGCCGTAATCGTTTCCGCAGACCTCACAACGTGCCATGCGCCACAGGGTGCGTCCCGGGGCGTACGAAGGGCGCGCGGCACGCCCGGCCGTTCACCCGTCTGCCGGGGCGACGTCCCGCAGCAGTTGGGTGAAGCCCGCCTCGTCGACGATCGGCGTGCCGAAGGACCTCGCCTTGACCGTCTTGGAGGTGACCGCGTCCGGGTCGTTCGTCACCAGCAGGCTCGTCAGCCGGGAGACGCTCGTCGCCACGTGGAGCCCCGCCTCGACGGCGCGGTCCTCCAGGAGCTCACGGTCGATGGAGGTGTCGCCCGAAAACGCCACCCTCATACCCTGCTTGAGCGGTTTGTCCGCTTCGTAACGTCCGGGGTTCGGGTACGGGCACGGCGGACGCTTCCGGGACGGCCGCCAGCCGTTCGCGTGGTACGAGGACTGGTGGCCGATCCGGGGCGTGACCGGCGCAGGCGCCCACTCCGTCAGCGGCCGGCATTCCAGCAGCGGCAGCCGTACGTTCCGTTCCGCCGCGGCGTGCAGGCTCGGCCGGAACGCCTCGGCCAGCACGCGCGCGTCGTCCAGCGCGTTGTGGGCCCGCTGCTGGACCACACCGAAGTGCGCGGCCAGCGACTCCAGCTTGTGGTTGGGCAGCGGCAGCGACAGCTCCTTGGACAGGGCGATGGTGCACAGCCGCTGGCGCACGGGCGCCGTGCGCTCGGCGCGGGCGTACTCGCGGGCGATCATCGACCAGTCGAACATCGCGTTGTGCGCCACCAGGACCCGGCCGTCGAGACGCGCCGAGAACTCGGCGGCGATCTCCGGGAAGAGCGGAGCCCCCTGGAGCGTCTCGGTGGTCAGCCCGTGGATCCAGACCGGCCCGGGGTCCCGCTCCGGGTTGACGAGCGTGTACCAGTGGTCCTCGACATTGCCCTGGGCGTCCAGGCGGTAGACGGCAGCAGACACTATCCGGTCGTCCCGGGCGAGTCCGGTGGTCTCCACGTCGACGACCGCGTACCCCGGTGGGTAGGCGGTCGGCCACGTCGCTGCTGTCGTGCGGTCGTCGAGCATGGTCACTGAGAATACGGGCCGCCGCCGACAACGCCGCCCCCGGTGTCCGTTTTCGGACCGTAACGCGGCCGCCGGCCCCACAGCCGGGTCCCACGGACGAGTGCCCTCACGGCAGTTCGCCCGCGACCTTCGCGGCCGCCTCCGTGGTGCTCAGCCCAGCATGGCCACGAGGTCCCCGGCGGCGGCCTGTTCGAGACCGCAGCCGTCCACCGGACCGGGCAGCAGCCGGTAGACCGTGCCCGTCGCCCCCTCGGGCACGAAGTCGCCGTCGACGAGGGCGAGGAGGATCCGCCTGCCGTCGGCGAGGCCCTCCGCCCAGTCCCTGGGCCACACGTCGTCAGGCTCCGCGAGCGTGCGCACCCGGGCCGCGAAGGCCGGGGCGTCCTCGTCCGCGCCGCGGACATAGCGCCACAGTTCCTCCTCGCGCACCACCGCCACCTCGGGCGACCGCGCCGCCGCGTGCCAGACCGCCAGGTCCCAGAGCGTGGTGCGCCCCGCCGTGAAGTACTGGTACAGGTCCTTGCCGACCCGGCCCAGATCGGCGCTGTGCGCGTACACGCTCTGGAAGCCCTCGGACGGCGGCAGATGAAGGTCCGTCCACAGGAAGGTGCGGTGCTCCAGGTCCACCAGCATCGGCACATGGATCCGGGCGTCACCCACCAGGTCGTACCGCTGCCGCACGGTCCTCGGGTCGTACTCCGCGCCCCTGCCCTCCCTGGAGGGGAGGGCCATGAAGCCGGCGAAGGCGTCGAGGAGCTGCTCGAACGGAACGTTGTTGTAGCTGAAGACGATGGGCATCGCGAACCGCACCCCCGTGTCGGCGAGCGCCGCCAGATCCAGGTCGGCGTACTCGGTGGCCCCCTTGGGGGCCGGCGCCGATACCAGGTCGCCGGAGTGGTCCACGGCGCGGTCGCCGTGGACCAGGTTGGTGTAGTCGCACAGCCCGGCGTACGTCCAGTCCGCGTCGAACAGCGCCACCGACAGATCCAGGTCCACCCGGGTCTTCGTCGGCTGCGTCCAGTGGAGGAACATCCGCAGGACCTCGCCCCGGGGCAGCGGCTGCGTCGAGCCGCGCGGCACGGAGACCAGAGCCTTGGCCGCGGCGCCCTCGGCCGACGGCACGGCCAGGCCGGACAGGCCCGCGTCGAGGACCGCGACGTCGAAGCGGGGAGCGTCCGCGAGCCGGCGCAGCACCTCGCCCTCCAGGAGGGCGCAGACCTCCGCGGTGACAGGGGCGGCCAGCGGAGCCCGCGTGTCGTCCAGCGTGTAGGCGTGCGCCACCCTGCCGCGCGGGAAGAACACCCGGCGGTCCCCGAGCAGGTGACGGATCCTGAGCCGTCCGAGCGCCGAGAGCAGTGGTCCGGGGGTGCGCGGCGGCGGTGCGCCGCAACGCCTCGCCCAGCGCGTCCCGCCCGGTCTCGAGGGAGGTGCCGCGCAGGACCGCGAAGGCCAGGGCGGCCCGCGGGTGCCGGGTGTGTCGCTCGAAGGGGTGAAGCGTCTCGGCCGCCTTCTTCCACAACCCCGGGTGGCGCAGCAGGTCCTCCACCAGCGAGGCGGTGTCGAGCCCGTCCAGGACGCCGAGGAGCTGCCGGCGCAGCGGGCGCGGCAGCGACCGGAACGGGCGGGGCTCCAGCAGATCGGCCTCACCCCCGGACCAGACCGCGAGCAGCCGCAGGACGTCGGTGGCGGTGGTCAGCCGGACCTCCAGCTCGGGCCGCACGGCCTCCCGGGTCGACCGGTCGAGCAGCAGCGTGCCGAGGAGCAGCGCCTTGGTCTCCCGTACGGGAATGTCGGCGGGCAGCCAGTCGAGCGCGGCCGGGGCGTGGGCCAGCAGCACCTTCAGGTCGTCGCGGTCGGCGGGGGAGGGCGGTGTACGGCGTGCGAGCAGGGTCCGCAGGGCCTTGGCGGCGTCGGCGGCGAGGTCGCGGCCGAGGGCGAGCAGCCGCAGCGGACCGGCGGCGGACTCCTCGTCCGCTTCGGGGACGGTCGCGGCGGCCGACGGCCTCAGGAACGGGTCCGCGGGGTCGAGTCGGCGGTGGCAGAGCGGACAGCCGGCGTAGTCGCCGCCGTCCCAGCAGCGGCGGCACACGAGGTGGGCGCAGGGCGAGACGGGATGCACGCTGCCCGGCGTCCCGCACAGCACGCAGGGTTGCGTCGGCCACTGGAGCAGCAGCGCGGACACCCGGTCCACGTACAGAGCGAAGGTGTCGTCCGGGACGGAGGCCGGGAAGGAGCGGAACAGCGGCATGTGCGGGCGGTCCGCGCCCAGTTCGGCGTCGAGGTGACCGAGCAGCCGTTTGCCGGCCTCCGCGAGCCCGGCCGGTCCGAGCCAGGCGAGCGCGGCGCGCAGCTCGGCGGTCGGGACGAAGCCGCGGTCCAGAAGCTCGGTCTCCAGGGCGACCAGGCCCTCGGAGGTGGAGGGGTCGCCGGGGCGGGGCCCGGCCTGGTCGACGTAGACCGTACGGAGACGGCGGAGCAGGACGGACGACACCACAGACAAAAAGGGATCTCCAGAGGGAGGGGAAGAGGGGGCGGGGACGGAGAGTGAGCGCGCTACGGAGTTCGGAGAGGAGGAGAAGGAAGCACGCTTGCGGAGCCGTCCCCGCGTGACCTCACCGTAGAACGGCCCCACGCGCGCGTGCCACCCGATTACGGCCTGCCCGATCACGGCCTCTCCGGGTCACGGCCTCTCCGGGTCAGGGCCTGTCCGGGTCAGGGCCTGTCCGGCACTGGCGCAGACGTCCCCAACAGCCCGTCCACCAGGGCCCGTACCGACGCCGTGAACAGCCGGTCGCTGTCGACGGGGCGGGCCGGCGCGCGGGCCGGCGCGGCGTCCGGGCCCGGATGTTCGGCGTCCCGGAGCGCCTCCTCGCCGGGCGACTGGACGGGGGCCCGCTCGCGGTCGCGTTCCACCAGGACGAAGCCGACGACCTGGAACTGCACGGCCCGGACGACCTCCGCCGCCCGCGCCCCGCGCAGCCCGGCCGCGTGCACCTCCTGGGCCAGAACCCGCTGCGCGGGCAGGAAGATCCGCTCCGTGAGGCCCCTTTCGTGGACCATCGCCACCAGGTGCGGGCGGTCGCGCAGTTCATGGTCAGGGCGTCCGGGCCGTGCCGCTTGACCAGGGCGGCGGCGGCCTCCAGGACCTCCTCCCGGCTCAGTGCGGTGCCAGGCATCGGCTTCCCCCAACTCCCGTCCGTGCGCGGGTCTTTACCCTCACCCGGCCCCGATGTGACTGTGTTACAGGCGCTGACGGTCCCTGAAGGGTGGTACGTCATGGCACGAGTACGGTACGGGGCACGCACCGAGGCCGAGATCACCGCGGCCCGTACGCGGAGCTCGAACCTCCCCGGCATCTGGTCCACCGGCGTGGCCGCCGTCTGGGAGACCGACCGGGACGTGGTCGCGGCCGTGCTGCCGGCGCCGCTCAAGCCCACCGCCCGGCCCCTGGTGGGGGCCGGCATCTCCCGGGTCGACCTGCCGGGCTGTCCCCTCGGCGCCGGACACCAGCGCTACGACGACCCCGGCCAGATCCCGGACGGACCGCCGGAGGGCGTGACCGCGGGGAGCGCGTGATGGAGCTGCGCGAGGGGCAGGTCGCCGTCGTCACCGGCGCGGCGAGCGGCATCGGGCTCGCCATGGCCCGCCGCTTCGCCGCCGAGGGCCTCGCCGTGGTCCTCGGCGACGTGGAGGAGGCCGCGCTCGCAGAGGTGGCCGACGAGTTCATGGAGGGCGGGGCGCAGATCCTCGCCCGTACGGTCGACGTCGGCGAACCCGACGCCGTCCGGGCGTTCGCCGACGCCGCGTACGACACCTTCGGCGCCGTCCACGTCCTCTGCAACAACGCGGGGGTCGCATCGGGCGCCGAGGGCCCCCTGTGGGAGCACGACCCCGACGACTGGAAGTGGGCCTTCTCCGTCAACGTCTGGGGCGTCTTCCACGGCATCCAGGCCTTCGTGCCGCGCATGCTCGCGGGCGGGGAGCCCGGCCATGTCGTCAACACCTCCTCCGGCGGCGGCATCGCCCCGCTCCCCGCCGCCTCCGTCCACGCCGTCGCCGAGGCGGCGGTGGTGACCATGACCGAGTCGCTCTACGCCCATCTCAAGGCGGAGCACGCGCGCGTGGGCGCCTCCGTGCTCTTCCCCGGCCCGCACATGCTGCGCACCGGCCTGTGGGAGTCGCACCGCAACCGGCCCGAGCGGTACGCCGAGCAGCGCCCGCGCAGGACCCCCTACCGCGGCCTCGACCAGTGGGAGGCGGCCATGAAGGAGGCGGGGCACGAGGTCGCGTTCACCCCCGTCGAGGAGGTCGCCGACCACGTCGTCGACGGCATCCGCGCCGACCGGTTCTGGATGCTGCCGGAGAGCGAGCACAGCGACCGCCGGATCCGCGCCCGGGCCCGGTCGATGCTGGACCGCGCCGACCCGTCGTACCTGGAGAGCTGCATCCTCGACCGAGGAGTCACGTCGTGACGCGGTACGGCGTCGGCCTGCCGTACCTGGACGCGATCGCCGCCGTCCACGGCCCGGCCGCCGAGGAGGTCGCCGCCCCGTTGAAGGAGGTGCCGGCGGACGCGACCAGCCCCCGCCTTCGCCCCGGGCGGGTCGGTGCGCGTCCGGTGACGGGACGGATGAGACTCTCCCGGGGTGACTGATGCCCCTGTCCACGACGAAGCCCACGGCGGAGGCCTCGGCTCCCGTCTCAACTGGCTCCGTGCCGCCGTCCTCGGGGCCAACGACGGAGTCGTCTCCACCGCGGGCCTCGTCGTCGGCGTCGCCGGTGCCACCGAGTCCCAGGCCGCGCTGCTGACCGCGGGCCTGGCCGGTCTGCTGGCCGGCTCGATGTCGATGGCGGCGGGGGAGTACGTCTCGGTCTCCACCCAGCGCGACTCGGAGAAGGCCGCCCTGGCCGTGGAGAAGCGCGAGCTGCGCGAGCAGCCGGAGGAGGAACTGGACGAGCTGACCGACCTGTTGTCGGCCCGCGGCCTCTCCGCGGACGTCGCCCGCGAGGCCGCGGAGCAGCTCACCGAACGCGACGCCCTGCGCGCCCACGCGCGCGTGGAGCTGGGTATCGACCCCGACGAGCTCACCAACCCCTGGCACGCGGCCGGCGCGAGCTTCCTCGCCTTCACCGTGGGCGCCCTGCTCCCGCTGCTCGCGATCGTGCTGCCCCCCGCCTCCGTCCGCCTCTGGGTCACCGTGGTGTCGGTCCTCGCAGCCCTCGCCCTCACCGGCTGGTGGAGCGCCCGCCTGGGCGCGGCCCCCGCACCACCGGCGATCCTGCGGAACATGGGGGGAGGGGCACTGGCGATGGCGGTGACGTACGCGGCGGGGTCACTGCTGGACGCGGCCGGCGTCTGACGGGCCGGGAACACCGCTGGACGCGGTCGGCGTCCGGCGGGCCGGGCCGCCGCCCCTGCGGGCGCGCCCGTCCCCGTCGTTGTCGGAAGGTGCCAAAGCCTGCTGACAAGTCGTCTCGCATACTTGTTGGTAACAACGTCTAGCCGTGCCCCGACACCCCCCTCTACCGTCAGCGGCATGCCCAACCTGCCCGATGTCGTGCTGTGGTCCATACCCGCGTTCGTGCTGCTCACCGTCGTGGAGATGATCAGCTACCGGCTCCATCCCGACGAGGACGCCGCCGGGTACGAGACCAAGGACGCCGCCACCAGCCTCGGCATGGGGATCGGCAGCCTCGTCTTCGACTTCCTCTGGAAGATCCCGATCGTCGCCATCTACACCGCCGTCTACGAACTGACCCCCCTGCGCGTCCCCGTCCTGTGGTGGACGATCCCGCTGATGCTGCTCGCGCAGGACTTCTTCTACTACTGGCAGCACCGCGGACACCACGTCATCCGCATCCTGTGGGCCTGCCACGTGGTGCACCACAGCAGCCGCAAGTTCAACCTCACCACCGCGCTGCGCCAGCCCTGGACCAGCCTGACGTCCTGGCCGTTCTATCTGCCGATGATCGCCCTCGGCGTGCACCCGGCCGCCATCGCCTTCTGCTACTCGGTCAATCTCGTCTACCAGTTCTGGATCCACACCGAGCGCATCGACAAGCTGCCCCGCCCCTTCGAGTACGTCCTCAACACCCCCTCCCACCACCGTGTCCACCACGCCTCGCAGGGCGGCTACCTGGACCGGAACTTCGGCGGCATCCTCATCGTCTGGGACCGGCTGTTCGGCTCGTGGGTCGGGGAGACCGACAAGCCCGTCTTCGGGCTCACCAAGAACATCGAGACCTACAACCCCCTGCGCGTCGCCACCCACGAGTACGCCGCCATCGCCCGCGACGTACGGGCCGCCACCAGCTGGCGCGAGCGCGCCGGACGGGTCTTCCGCGGACCCGGATGGCAGCCGGGGCCCGACACCCGCGAAGCCACCGGCCCCGCCGCGCCGGAGCCGGCCGCGTGAGCAGCCCCGCCGTCACCTCCGCCCCGGCCCAGGCGCCCGGCCTCTCCCGCGCGCTCCTCGCCGCCTTCCTCCTGGCCGTCGCCGCCGACCTGGTCTCCCTCCTGGCCGGCGCCGACCTCGGCCACCGGATCGCCAAGCCGCTGCTGATGCCGCTGCTCGCCGCGTACGCCGTCACCCGAGGCGCCCCCAAGCTCCTGACCGCGGCCCTCCTCCTCGGCTGGGGCGGGGACGTGTTCCTGCTCCTCGACGCCGACTGGGCCTTCCTCGTCGGCATGGGCTCCTTCGCCGCCGGACACGTCTGCTACCTGGTGCTGTTCGGACGACGGCGTACGCCACCCCTCCTCGGTCTCGGATACGCCGTCGCGCTGGTCGGCACCGTCGCCCTCCTCTGGCCCGACCTCCCCGCCGAGCTGCGCGTCCCCGTCGCCGGGTACTCGCTCCTGCTCACCGCCATGGCCTACCGCGCGAGCTCTCTCGGCCTCGCGGCCGGCGCGGGTGGAGCGCTCTTCCTGCTCTCCGACACGCTCATCGCGACCGGCGTCGCCGACTGGCCCCAGCTCCCCGCGCCCGACTTCTGGGTGATGCTCACCTACCTCGCCGCCCAGTACCTCCTGACGACCGGCGTCCTGAAGCCGGAGCGGGGTGAAAGCCGGTGACCCGGCCCCTGGGTCAGGCGGTGGACCAGACGGGCGCGTCGGCGCCCGCGACGCCCGGCGGACGCGACCAGCCCGCCGGGCCGCCGTCGTACGACACCGGCGACAGCGCGTGCCGCAGCCGCCCCAGCGGACCGTCCGTCTCGGTCAGGTACCGCTCCGGTTCATAGCGGGGGAGCGCGGTCGTCAGCCAGTGCCCCGTCTGCGCCAGCGCCAGGCGTACGAGACGGGTGCCGCCCTCCCGGTCCTGTTCGGTCAGCGACCGGAGGACCGCGGCCGCGAGCAGATAGCCGGACCCGTGGTCCAGGGCCTGCGCCGGCAGCGTCCCCGGCCGGTCCGCCGAGCCCTCGGTCACCGCGATCCCGGACGCCACCTGCACCAGGCTGTCGAAGCCGCGCCGCTCGGCCCAGGGGCCGTAGTCGCCCCATGCCGACAGGCGGGCGGTCACCAGACCCGGCCGGTGGAGGCCGAAGCGGTCCAGGGAGCCGGGGCGGTAGCCGGTGACCAGGACGTCGGCGGCGTCGAGGAGTTCGTCGAAGGCGCGGCGGTCCGACGGGCTGTCCAGGTCCAGCGCGGCCGTCCGCTTCCCGACGTCGGTGTCGGCGTGCTGGTCGGCCAGTTCGGGGTTCCGCGGCGGGTCGACGCGCAGCACGTCCGCGCCGAGGAGGGCGAGGGTGCGGGTGGCGACCGGGCCGGCGACGACCCGGGTCAGATCGAGGACCCGCAGGGGCCCCGAGCGCCGCCTGGGGGCGGCGTCGTCCAGCCGTTCACGGCTCAGCAACGGCCGTGCGGCCACCTGGCGGCCCTGCTCGTGGGCGGCCCACTCCTCGGGCGTGCGCAGGGCGACCGCCAGGCCCCCGGCCGCGTACACCGCCGTCTCCACCTCGACGGCCCGCCGCTCGGCGATCGCCGCCTCCACGGCCTCCACCGACTCCCCGCGCACACCCAGCGCCGCGAGCAGCGCCGCCCGGTGGTGCGGGTAGTTGGCGTGCGTACGGACCCAGCCGTCGCGGGCGCGCCAGAAGCGGGACAGCGGCGCGAAGCTGACCGGCGCCCGCCCGTCGACCCGGAGATGACGCTCGCTCACGAACGCGGTGGCCACCGCCCCGTCGTCCACCCGCACCCGCCCCGGCAGCCCCGCCCGCTCCACCGCGGCGAGCGAGCAGACCGCGACCGTGGCGCGGGCCAGCTCCATCACGGGCAGCCGGGCCGGCAGCAGTCCCGCCGGGCCCCCGTACCCCACGCGGTCGAGCAGGGCGGGATCGCCGCCCAGGGCCGACCACAACAACTCCGTACCTGTGCGTACCGTGGTGTCCATGCCCGCACTATGGCACTCCGTGCCATGCGAAGGGCCCCGGCGTGGCGCGACCGACAACGCCGCACCACACCGGGGCCCGTGGGGAACTAGCGGCGCACGGCGTCGAGGGCGTCGACCATCCCCGCGCCGTAGAAGCCGTTCTTGTTCGTGCCGCCCTCGCACACCGCGTCGACGGTGCCGTTGCCGTCGATGTCGTACGGGTTCGTGCAGGCGCGGTCGTCGGCCTGCGCGTACAGCAGCGCCTTGAGCGCCGCCGGACTCGCGTACGGACGGGTCGACTTCAGCAGCGCCAGCACGCCGGCCGCGTGCGGCGCGGCCATCGACGTACCGGCCTTGTAGTTGTAGCCGCCGTTGACCGTGGTCGACAGGATGCGGCCGTTGACCGCCGGGGCGTCCGGCGTCTGGTACTCGGTGCGGTCGCCGCCGGGCGCCGCGATGTCGATGACCCCCTGGCCGTAGTTGGAGTACGAGGCCTTCAGGTCCTTGGCGCCCGTGGCGGAGACGGTGACCACGCCCGGCAGCATGGCCGGGTAGTCGAAGCACTCCTTCGGGTCGATGACCCGCGTCACCGGCGTGGTGTCGTTCGGGCTGGTGACGTCGGTGATCTCGTCCGCCGCCAGGTCCATCCTCGAGTTGCCGGCCGCGGCGACGTTGACCGTGCCCTTGCGCTCGGCGTAACGGGTGGCCCGCGTGACCGCCTCGACCAGGGCCTTCTGGTCCTCGTCGTTCTTGCACGCGAACAGCCACGGGTCGGTGTAGTAGCTGTTGTTGGTGATGTCGACGCCATGCTCGGCCGCCCACATGAAGCCGCAGACGACGGCCTCGGTGTAGAAGAAGCCGTCCGGGGTGGAGACCTTGATGCCGGAGACCTTCACGCCCGGCGCGACACCGGTGATGCCGATGCCGTTCTTGGCGGCGGCGATGGTGCCGGCGACGTGCGTGCCGTGGTCGCTCTCGCCCGGGTTCGGACGCCATGAGCCCGGCGTCGTGTTCGGGGCGCCGGTCACGCAGTTGGCCGAGGACGCGGCGTCGAAGTTCGGCGCCAGGTCCGGGTGGGTGTCGTCGACGCCGGTGTCGATGACGCCGACCGTCACCTTGTCGCTGCCGAGCGTCTTCTGGTGGGCCTTGTCCGCCTTGATGGCCGGCAGGTCCCACTGCAGGGGCTCGAGCGGGTCCTGGTCCGCCGTGGCGCCGGCCGCCGCGGCCGTGGCCTCGGCGGCGGTGAGGGCCTGCGCGCCCTCGCCCACGGAGGTGTCGGTCTGGACGGAGAGCGGAGCCGTACGCGTCGCACCGGCCGACACCACACCCCGGGCCTGGCGGATCGTCTTCGCGAACTCGGGGTTCTGCGAGTGGACGACTATCACGCCTATCTGGTCATAGGAGATGACCACCGTGCCCCCGGCCGCGGCGATCGCCTTCTTGACCGAGGCGGCCGTCCAGCGACCCCCCTCGACGTTGACGACGTACGACAGCTTCGGGCCGTTCGTCGCCACGGCGGCCGTCGCCGGGGCGTCGCTCGCCACCGCGGCGGATGCGCCGGTCGGAAGGAAGCCGAGCGAGGCCGTGAGCGCGAGACCGGCCGGAAGAGCGAGTACTCGACCGCGTCTCGATCCCAGATGAGCCATGGGTTCTCCACATCATCCGTATGTCTGCCCGTACGCCGGTTGCGGGCGGGCAGGTGCATGACGAGTGAAGCTATCGCTGATCTTCCCGGACCTTCAATGAGTTGAGAGGACTTGATACAGATACGGAGGAAGATCCAGGAGACGGACAGGAGTGAGAAACGTCAGGTGTGAACCGCGTCGCCCCGCGCTCCGTGCCGTTGTGCAGGGGAGGAGCTCCGTCCGGACCTCCGTTCCCCCAGCCCCAGCGAGGCCCCCTTTGTCCATGCCTACCGCACCCGTACCGCGAGGAGAATCCGTGGCCACCGAAGCACCGCCGCCGCCCCGAGGCGGCTCGGACGCCGACTCCGTCCCCGTCCAGCCCACAACCGAGGCGTTCCTCGAGGTGCAGGAGAGCGCGGAGTTCGGTGAACTGCGCCGCACCTACCGCTCCTTCGCCTTCCCGCTGACGATCGCCTTCATCGCCTGGTACCTGCTGTACGTGCTGCTCTCCAACTACGCGGGCGGCTTCATGGGGACCAAGCTCTTCGGCAACATCAACGTGGCGCTCGTCCTCGGCCTCGGCCAGTTCGCCACCACCTTCCTCATCGCCTGGCTGTACGCGCGGCACGCGGCCGCCCGCCTCGACCCGAAGGCCGAAGCCATCAAGTCCCGTATGGAGGCCGACGCGTGAGCAGCATCTTCGAGACCGTCTCGCTGGCGGCCGAGAACGCCACCAGCGAGCACCGGCCGCTGATCATCGCCCTTTTCGGGGCTTTTGTCGTCGCCACCCTCTTCATTACGGTCTGGGCGGGCCGCCAGACCAAGAGCGCCGCCGACTTCTACGCCGGCGGCCGCCAGTTCACCGGCTTCCAGAACGGCCTCGCGATCTCCGGCGACTACATGTCCGCCGCGTCGTTCCTCGGCATCGCGGGCGCCATCGCCCTCTTCGGCTACGACGGCTTCCTGTACTCCATCGGCTTCCTGGTCGCCTGGCTGGTCGCCCTGCTCCTGGTGGCCGAACCGCTGCGCAACTCCGGCCGGTTCACCATGGGAGACGTGCTGGCCTACCGGATGCGCCAGCGCCCGGTCCGTACCGCCGCCGGCACCTCCACCATCGTCGTCTCGATCTTCTACCTGCTCGCACAGATGGCCGGCGCGGGCGTGCTCGTCTCGCTGCTGCTCGGCATCACCAGCGACGGCGGCAAGGTCGCCATCGTCGCCCTGGTCGGCGTCCTGATGATCGTGTACGTCACCATCGGCGGCATGAAGGGCACCACCTGGGTGCAGATGGTCAAGGCCGTGCTCCTCATCGCGGGCACGCTCCTGATCACCTTCCTCATCCTGCTGAAGTTCAACTTCAACCTCTCCGACCTGCTCGGCGCCGCCGCCACCAACAGCGGCAAGGGCCAGGCGTTCCTGGAGCCCGGCCTCAAGTACGGCGTCTCCGGCATCTCGAAGCTGGACTTCATCTCGCTCGGCGTCGCGCTCGTCCTCGGCACGGCCGGCCTGCCGCACATCCTGATCCGCTTCTACACGGTGCCGACCGCGAAGGCCGCCCGTAAGTCGGTCAACTGGGCCATCGGCATCATCGGCGCCTTCTACCTGATGACCATCGTCCTCGGCTTCGGTGCCGCGGCCCTGCTCAAGAACAGCGACATCATCGCCTCCAACAAGGCGGGCAACACCGCCGCCCCGCTGGCGGCCCTGGAGATCGGCGGAGGCGCCGACTCCACCGGCGGAGCGATCCTGCTCGCGGTCATCTCCGCCGTCGCCTTCGCCACCATCCTCGCCGTGGTCGCCGGACTGACCCTGGCCTCGTCCTCCTCCTTCGCGCACGACATCTACGCCAACGTCATCCGGCGCGGAAAGGCCACGGAGAAGGAGGAGGTCCGCGCCGCCCGCTGGGCGACCGTCCTCATCGGTGTCGTCTCGATCGCGCTCGGCGCCCTCGCCCGCGACCTCAACGTCGCCGGTCTGGTCGCCCTCGCGTTCGCCGTCGCCGCCTCGGCCAACCTGCCGACGATCCTCTACAGCCTCTTCTGGAAGCGGTTCACGACCCAGGGCGCGCTCTGGTCGATCTACGGCGGCCTGGTCTCCTCGGTCGTCCTGGTGCTCTTCTCGCCGGTCGTCTCCGGCAAGCCCACCTCGATGTTCAAGACCGTGGACTTCTACTGGTTCCCGCTGGAGAACCCGGGCCTCGTCTCCATCCCGCTCGGCTTCCTGCTCGGCTGGCTCGGCTCCCTCCTCTCGAAGGAGGGGCCGGACAAGGGCAAGTACGCGGAACTGGAGGTCAAGTCCCTGACCGGTGTCGGAGCGCACTGAATCGTATACGGTACGCGATCACCGGGCGGCCGCGTCGTAGAGTTCTACGACGCGGCCGTGCCGGTCCTCGTGACAATCGTCCATGCTCGTTGTCGGTGGGCTCACGTAGGCTCGGTACATACCGAATCCGCAAATCCGCGAGATGGGGGAGGGGGCCCACAGTGCTCATCGACACCTACGGCCGTGTGGCCACGGACCTTCGTGTCTCGCTCACGGACCGGTGCAATCTGCGCTGCACGTACTGCATGCCCGAGGAGGGCCTGCAGTGGCTGGCCAAGCCCGATCTGCTGACCGACGACGAGATCGTCCGGCTGATACGCATCGCGGTCACCGACCTCGGCATCACCGAGGTCCGCTTCACCGGCGGCGAGCCGCTGCTCCGCCCCGGCCTCGTCGGCATCGTCGAGCGCTGCGCGGCCCTTGAGCCCCGCCCCAAGATGTCCCTGACCACCAACGGCATCGGGCTCAAGCGCACGGCCGCCGCCCTGAAGGCCGCCGGGCTCGACCGGGTCAACGTCTCCCTCGACACGCTGCGGCCCGAGGTCTTCAAGACCCTGACCCGCCGCGACCGCCACCACGACGTCCTGGACGGCATGGCCGCCGCCCGCGACGCCGGGCTCACCCCCGTCAAGGTCAACGCCGTCCTGATGCCCGGCCTCAACGACGACGAGGCCCCCGACCTGCTGGCCTGGGCGGTGGAGAACGCGTACGAAATGCGCTTCATCGAGCAGATGCCGCTCGACGCCCAGCACGGCTGGAAGCGCGACGGGATGATCACCGCAGGGGACATCCTGGAGTCGCTGCGCACCCGCTTCACGCTGACCCCCGAGGGCGCGGAGGAGCGGGGATCGGCGCCCGCCGAGCGCTGGGTCGTCGACGGCGGACCGCACACGGTCGGCGTCATCGCCTCCGTCACCCGCCCGTTCTGCCGGGCCTGCGACCGGACCCGGCTGACGGCCGACGGCCAGGTGCGCACCTGTCTGTTCGCCACCGAGGAGACCGACCTGCGCGCCGCGCTGAGGTCGCAGGGGCCGGAGGGTTCGGACGCCGAGATCGCCCGGATCTGGAAGCTGGCGATGTGGGGAAAGAAGGCCGGTTCCGGTCTCGACGACCCGAGCTTCCTGCAGCCGGAGCGTCCCATGTCAGCGATCGGCGGCTGAACCTCCGGCGTCCGGGCCGCCGCCCGCCGAGTCCCACTCGGCCAGCGGCACGACATCCTTGAGGAACCCTCGTACGCCGAGGAACTGGGAGAGATGCTCGCGGTGCTCCTCGCAGGCGAGCCAGGTCTTGCGGCGCTCCGGCGTGTGCAGCTTGGGATTGTTCCAGGCCAGCACCCACACCGCGGCGACGCGGCAGCCCTTGGCGGAGCAGATCGGGGTCTCGTCACTCACCGGATTGATCACCGGAACATTGTCCACCAAGGGCGATGCCGGGCAGCCACGGGGGGAGCTGCCCGGCATCGGTCCGTCGCTCCGACGGGGGATGCGGAGCGCGTAGGAAGTATGTCACGGGGAGCGGGGTGTGGTGCACCGGAACTTCATGATTGATCTGAGCTTTTCTTGAGCTTTTCAAGCCCATTAATGATCAACTCTGCCGCTACGGGCGGTCCGTCGGCGCTTCCGTGGTGCCGTCCGCAGGCCCGATCGCTGGCCGCGTCGGCGCCGGCACGAAGGTCGGCGGCGGGGACGGCGCGCGCTCCCGGCCGGCGTTGGCGATCACCACGGAGATGTAGGGGAGCAGCCCGCCCAGCACCAGCGCCACGATGGCCACATGCCGCTCCACGTTCCAGAGGACGGCGGCCGCGATGACGGCCAGGGTGCGTACGGACATCGAGATCACATAGCGCCGCTGCCGGCCCCGCACGTCGTCGGCCAGTCCCTGACGGGCCCCGGTGATCCGGAAAACCTCGGTCTCGCCGTGCTTACGCATCGCACACCACCACCCGGCGCTCACGCCGGACTCGCCCCGGTCCGGACCTCACCTCTCCACGGTACGCCCGCCGTCTCGCCCTTCGGCGGCCGGGGCACGTATGGATCAGTCCGACATGCGCCGTACAGCCGATAGACCGAGACTGGGCGGACATGCGCAGAGTGCGCCGCATGAGGAGGCGACCATGAGTTGGTTGTGGGCAATCATCGTGGGTCTGGTCCTCGGTCTGATCGCCAAAGCGATCATTCCCGGGAAGCAGCAGATCCCCCTGTGGCTGACGACCGTTTTCGGCATCATCGGCAGTGTTCTCGGCAATTCCGTCGCGACCTGGATCGGGGTCAACGACACCAAGGGCATCGACTGGACACGCCATCTGCTCCAGCTCATCGGCGCGGTGGCCGTCGTGGGCGTGGGCGACATGCTGTGGGCTTCGATCAGAGGCAACAAACGGCGCGCGTGACACCGCACGCACGACGGCGGCCCGGCACACGTCGCGCGACGTGTACCGGGCCGCCCTCGCGCCCAGCCGTGCCCGGGGCTGACGCCCGCCGGACAGAAAGACCCTAGGCGCCGACCTCGATCGCCGCCAGGTTCTTCTTGCCCCGGCGCAGCAGCAGCCAGCGGCCGTGCAGCAGCTCGTCCGCCGACACCTCGGCGTCCTCGGCGGTGACCTTCACGTTGTTCACGTACGCCCCGCCCTCCTTCACCGTCCGGCGCGCGGCCGACTTGCTCGGCGCCAGACCGACCTCGGTGAACAGGTCCACGACCTGGCCGAGCTCCGCCACGCGCGCGTGCGGCAGCTCCGACAGCGCCGCGGCGAGCGTGGCCTCGTCCAGTTCGGCCAGGTCGCCTTGCCCGAACAGCGCCTTCGAGGCGTTGATGACGGCCGCGCACTGCTCGGCTCCGTGCACCAGCGTCGTCAGCTCCTCGGCGAGGGCCCGCTGAGCCGTACGGGCCTGCGGCCGCTCGGCCGTGACCTTCTCCAGCTCCTCGAGCTCCGCGACGGACTTGAAGGACAGGATCCGCATGTACTTCGAGATGTCCCGGTCGTCCACGTTCAGCCAGAACTGGTAGAACGCGTACGGCGTCGTCATCTCCGGGTCCAGCCAGACGGCCCCGCCCTCGGTCTTGCCGAACTTGGTGCCGTCCGCCTTCGTCATCAGCGGCGTCGCCAGCGCGTGCACGACCGCGTCCGGCTCCAGCCGGTGGATCAGATCCAGGCCGGCCGTGAGGTTGCCCCACTGGTCGCTGCCGCCCTGCTGCAGCACACAGCCGTAGCGCCGGTACAGCTCCAGGAAGTCCATGCCCTGCAGCAGCTGGTAGCTGAACTCGGTGTAGCTGATGCCCTGCTCGGACTCCAGGCGCCGGGCGACCGAGTCCTTGGTCAGCATCTTGTTGACCCGGAAGTGCTTGCCGATGTCCCGCAGGAACTCGATCGCCGACATCCCGGCGGTCCAGTCCAGGTTGTTCACCATGACCGCGGCGTTCTCCCCCTCGAAGGAGAGGAACGGCTCGATCTGCGTCCGGAGCCGGTTCACCCAGTTCGCGACCGTCTCCGGGTCGTTCAGGGTGCGCTCGGCCGTCGGCCGCGGGTCACCGATCTGACCGGTGGCCCCGCCGACCAGCGCCAGCGGCCGGTGGCCGGCCTGCTGGAGCCGGCGGACGGTGAGCACCTGGACCAGGTGGCCGACGTGGAGACTGGCCGCGGTCGGGTCGAACCCGCAATAGAACGTGACGGGACCGTCCGCGAGAGCCTTGCGCAATGCGTCCTCGTCAGTGGACTGGGCGAACAGCCCACGCCACTTCAGCTCGTCGACGATGTCCGTCACGGTCGTCCGTCTCCTCGGGTCGAATGGGGGTCGTGCTCCCTCAGTCTATGGGGGTCACACGCCCTTGCTGACCGAGCTCATGTTGAAGTCCGGCACCCGCAGCGCGGGCATCGCCGCCCTGGTGAACCAGTCGCCCCACTCGCGCGGCAGCGTCTTCTCCGTCCGCCCCGCCTCCGACGCCCGCGACAGCAGGTCCACCGGCGACTCGTTGAACCGGAAGTTGTTCACCTCGCCGACCACCTCGCCGTTCTCGACCAGGTAGACGCCGTCCCGGGTCAGCCCGGTCAGCAGCAGCGTGGCCGGATCGACCTCGCGGATGTACCAGAGGCAGGTCAGCAGCAGCCCGCGCTCGGTGGCGGCCACCATCTCGTCCAGCGAGCGCTCGTCGCCGCCCTCCAGGATCAGGTTCCCGGCCCCGGGAGCCAGCGGCAGCCGGGTCAGCCCCGCCGTGTGCCGGGTGGTGATCAGGTGCTCCAGCCGGCCCTCACGGACCCAGTCCGTGTGCGAGACCGGCAGACCGTTGTCGAAGACGGAGGAGTCGTCGCTCGACGAGTGCGCGATGACGAACGGCGCGGACTCCAGACCGGGCTCGTTCGGGTCGCTGCGCAGGGTCAGCGGCAGCGGTGAGAGCTTCTCGCCGAGACGGGTCCCGCCGCCCGGCTTGGAGAAGACCGTACGGCCCTCCACCGCGTCCCGGGCCGTCGAGGACCACAGCTGGTAGATCAGCAGGTCCGCCACGGCCGTCGGCGGCAGCAGCGTCTCGTACCGCCCGGCGGGCAGCTCGATCCTGCGCTCCGCCCAGCCCAGCCGCTTGGCCAGGTCGGCGTCGAGCGCCCCCGGGTCGACGTCCTTGAAGTCCCGCGTCGCACGCCCGGCCCACGCGGACCGCGAGCGGTCGGGCGACTTGGCGTTGAGCTCCAGGGTGCCGTTGGGCTGGTCGTGCCGCAGCCGCAGCCCCGTCGACGTACCGAGGTACGTCGAGGTCATCTGGTGGTGGGCGAAGCCGTACAGCTCGCGGCCGCCGGTCCGGGCCCGGGCGAACGCCTCGCCGAGCGCGGGCGCGAAGTCCGTGAAGACGGCGGAGGTCGTCTCGGCCGGCGCGTCCGTGAAGTCGGGGGACGCGTCGATGCCCTCCACCAGGGGCTGCGCGTCCTCGGCGGGCCCGGCGCCCCGGGCGGCGGCCTCGGCGGCCCGCACCAGCGGCTCCAGATCGTCGACGGTCACCGCGGAGCGCGAGACGACACCGGACGAGGTGCCCTGCGCCCCGTCGACGGTCGCGATGACGGTGAGCGTCCGCCCGCGGGTGACGCCGTTGGTGGTCAGCGCGTTGCCGGCCCAGCGCAGATTGGCGGAGGACTCCTCGTCGGCGATCACGACACACCCGTCGGCCCGGGACAGCTCAAGAGCCCGCTCGACGATCTCGTACGGCTTGCTGACGCGGCTCATCGACCGGCCTCCTGCGTCGTGTTAAGGATGTTGACACCGCGGAAGAGCGCCGAGGGGCAGCCGTGCGAGACCGCCGCGACCTGGCCCGGCTGGGCCTTGCCGCAGTTGAACGCGCCGCCCAGGACGTACGTCTGCGGGCCGCCGACCTGCTCCATCGAGCCCCAGAACTCCGTCGTCGTCGCCTGGTACGCGACGTCCCGCAGCTGTCCCGTCAGCCGGCCGTTCTCGATGCGGAAGAACCGCTGCCCGGTGAACTGGAAGTTGTAGCGCTGCATGTCGATCGACCACGAACGGTCTCCGACCACGTAGACACCGCGCTCGACACCGCCGATCAGATCCTCCGTGGAGAGCCCGCCCGGATCCGGCTGCAGCGAGACGTTCGCCATCCGCTGCACCGGCACGTGCCCGGGGGAGTCGGCGAAGGCGCAGCCGTTCGACCGGCCGAGCCCCGTGAGCTTCGCGATCCGCCGGTCCAGCTGGTAACCGACGAGCGTGCCGTCCTTCACCAGGTCCCAGCGCTGCGCCTCGACGCCCTCGTCGTCGTACCCGATCGTCGCGAGTCCGTGCTCGGCGGTGCGGTCACCGGTCACGTTCATGATCGAGGAGCCGTACGCCAGCTTCCCCAGCTGGTCGAAGGTGGCGAACGAGGTCCCGGCGTACGCCGCCTCGTACCCCAGTGCCCGGTCCAGCTCGGTGGCGTGGCCGATCGACTCGTGGATGGTCAGCCAGAGGTTCGACGGGTCGACGACCAGGTCGTACGTCCCCGGCTGCACGCTCGGCGCCCGCATCTTCTCCGCGAGCAGCTCCGGGATCCGCTCCAGCTCCGCGTCCCAGTCCCAGCCGGTGCCGGTCAGGTACTCCCAGCCACGGCCGACCGGCGGCGCGATCGTCCGCATCGAGTCGAACTCGCCGGTCGTCTCGTCGACCGCGACGGCCGTGAGCTGCGGGTGCAGCCGGACGCGCTGCTGGGTGGTGACGGTCCCCGCCGTGTCCGCGTAGAACTTGTTCTCATGGACGGTCAGCAGCGACGCGTCCACGTGCGCCACCCCCTCCGCCCGCAGCAGCCGGTCGCTCCACTCGGCGAGCAGCCCGCTCTTGTCGGCGTCGGGCACGTTGAAGGGGTTGATCTCGTACGAGGAGATCCAGGTCTTCTCGGCGTGCACCGGCTCCTCGGCGAGCTCCACACGCTCGTCCGACCCGGCCGCCGCGATGACCTTCGCGGAGAGCTTGGCCATGGCGACCGCCTGCGAGGCGACCCGCGCGGCCCCGTCCATGGTCAGATCGACCCCGGAGGCGAACCCCCAGGCCCCGCCGTGGACCACCCGCACCGCGTAGCCGAGGTCCGTGATGTCCGAGGAACCGGAGGGCTTGGCGTCCCGCAGCCGCCAGGAGGCGCTGCGGACCCGCTCCAGACGGAAGTCGGCATGCTCGGAGCCGAGGGCACGCGCGCGTGCGAGCGCCGCGTCGGCGAGCGCCCGCAGCGGCAGTGCCGTGAAGGCCGCGTCGATGGAATGAGGCACGAATGTCTCCTGTCGTATGAGACCGGTCGCCCCCGATCATGTCGCGCTTTCGTCCGTGATGCCCAGAGGTTTCTGTAGGGACCCGACAGCGGCATGCGGAAGCCACTGTCAGGGCCCGATTCTTCGCGCAAGGGGCTGGACCGATAGGTTTTCGACGTACCACACCGCTATCGAAAGGGTGATCCGTTGAGCCGCTCGGTTCTCGTCACCGGAGGAAACCGGGGCATCGGCCTCGCCATCGCCCGCGCGTTCGCCGAGGCCGGCGACAAGGTCGCGGTCACGTACCGGTCCGGAGAGCCGCCGGCCGGCTTCCTGGCCGTCAAGTGCGACATCACCGACGCCGAGCAGGTGGAGCAGGCGTACAAGGAGATCGAGGAGAAGCACGGCCCGGTGGAGGTGCTGGTGGCCAACGCCGGCGTCACCAAGGACCAGCTGCTCATGCGGATGTCCGAGGAGGACTTCACCTCCGTCCTCGACACCAACCTCACCGGCACCTTCCGGGTCGTCAAGCGTGCCAACCGCGGCATGCTGCGCGCCAAGAAGGGCCGCGTCGTCCTGATCTCCTCGGTCGTCGGACTCCTCGGCTCGGCGGGGCAGGCCAACTACGCCGCCTCCAAGGCCGGCCTGGTCGGCTTCGCCCGCTCCCTGGCCCGCGAGCTCGGCTCGCGCAACATCACGTTCAATGTCGTCGCGCCCGGCTTTGTCGACACCGACATGACCAAGGTGCTCACCGAGGAGCAGCGCAAGGGCATCGTGTCCCAGGTGCCGCTGGGCCGCTACGCGCAGCCCGAGGAGATCGCCGCCACGGTGAGGTTCCTGGCCTCCGACGACGCTTCGTACATCACTGGAGCCGTCATCCCGGTTGACGGCGGATTGGGCATGGGGCACTGACACCTATGACGAACACTGGCGGAATCCTCGAGGGCAAGCGCATCCTCATCACCGGTGTGCTGATGGAGTCCTCCATCGCCTTCCACACCGCGAAGCTGGCGCAGGAGCAGGGCGCGGAGATCATCCTCACCGCCTGGCCGCGTCCGTCGCTGACCGAGCGCATCGCCAAGAAGCTCCCCAAGCCCGAGAATGTCAAGGTCCTTGAGCTCGACGTCTCCAACGACGAGCACCTCGCGCGCCTGGAGGGGCAGGTCCGCGAGCACCTGGGCGACCGGCTCGACGGCATCGTCCACTCGATCGGCTTCGCCCCGCAGGACGCGCTCGGCGGCAACTTCCTCAACACGCCGTTCGAGTCCGTCGCCACGGCCATGCACGTCTCCGCCTTCTCGCTGAAGTCGCTGACGACGTCGCTGCTGCCGCTGATGACCGAGGGCGGCTCCATCGTCGGCCTCACCTTCGACGCGCAGTACGCCTGGCCGCAGTACGACTGGATGGGCCCGGCCAAGGCGGCCCTGGAGGCCACGAGCCGCTACATGGCCCGTGACCTGGGCAAGCAGAACATCCGCTGCAACTTGATCTCGGCGGGTCCGATCGGCTCGATGGCCGCCAAGTCGATCCCCGGCTTCTCGGAGCTCGCCGCGGTCTGGGACAGCCGCTCCCCGCTGGAGTGGAACCTGGCCGACCCGGAGCCGGCCGGCAAGGGCGTCGTCGCGCTCCTGTCCGACTGGTTCCCGAAGACGACCGGTGAGATCGTCCACGTCGACGGCGGTCTGCACGCCATCGGCGCGTGACGCGACAGCTGTGAGAAGGCCGGGTGCCCGTCCCCATGAGGGGGGCGGGCACCCGGCCTTCGTCGTCGCCCGGTTCCGCTCCCGAGTCGAAAAGTCCGCCGAATCCCCTCAGACTGGGCAGAGCGTGACATTCCGGCTACGGGTGGGGAGGAGGTACGGGCATGCGCGCGCCGCACCGCAGGGCCGCCGCGATCGTCTCGGCCGCCGCACTGTTCACCGGGCTCGCCGTCGCCGCCGAGGTCCGCGCCGCTCCGGTCCCGACCGACGACCCGTTCACGGTCACCGTCGCCGAGCGGCCCGACACCTTCGGGGCCTCGTGCCGTGCCGTCGTCCAGGGCTCGCGCGTCACCGCGTACTGCCACAACCCCTTCCCGGAGACCGACCGCGTCCGGCTGCACGTCGAGTGCGCGCGCTGGTGGGACGTGGACACCGACAGCGCCCCCGTCGACGTCGCCCCCACCGCCTTCGCCCAGGTGACCGGCCGCTGCTGGAAGGAGGTCCGGGCCGCCTGGATCACCCATCAACCGGCCGGGAGCCCTGAGCGGCCTCGGGGCGCCGGAGGCACATGAACGGGTACCCGGCGGCCTCCGTCGCCGCGTTCTCCGCCTCGCCGTCCCGGATGGCCTCCACCAGTCGCGCGTGGTCCATGTGGTGCTCCGGCCGCAGCTCCTGCCCCACGTCGTCGCGCAGCCACTCCCGCAGCACATGCCCGAGGTCGGCGTAGAGCTCGGTGAGGACGTCGTTGTGCGAGGCGACCACGACCGCGTGGTGGAACGCCGCGTCCGCCGTCACGAACCGTTCCGCGTCGCCCGAGGCCCAGGCCTCCTCGCGCCCGGCCAGCAGCGTGTCCAGCTGCTTCATGTCCCGGTCGGTGCGCCGCCGCGCCGCGAACCGGGCCGCCGCGGACTCCAGCGTCGAGCGGAGTTCCGCGATGTGCCGCGGGTCGGAGCCGGCGAACCGGCGGTGCATGACCCCGGCGAGTTCGCTCGTGGCGACCACGTAGGTGCCGGAGCCCTGCCGGATGTCGAGAAGGCCGTTGTGGGCGAGCGCGCGGACCGCCTCCCGGACGGTGTTGCGGGCCACGCCCAGCTGCTCGACGAGTTCCGGCTCGGTCGGAATCCGTGATCCGACCGGCCACTCGCCGGAGGTGATCTGGTTCCGCAGCTCGGTGATCACCTGATCGGAGAGCCCGGACCGCCGGGGAGTGCCGAGCGCCATGACGTACCTTCCGTAGGGTTCCAGATTGGACAACCAATCATCCTATGATTCTATGATGGCTTCCATGTCTGACGAGCCGCACACCCTGACGACACCCGCAGCAGCACCCGCGCGTGCCTCCTCACCGGCCACCGGAGGGAATTCTTCCGTACCGGACAGGCCCGCCCTCTGGATCACCCGGCTCGTCCTCGTCGGACTCGTCCTCGCGGCGCTCAACCTCCGCCCCGCCATCACCAGCCTCGGCGCCCTCCTCGAAGAGGTCCGCGACGGTCTCCACATGAGCGGCAGCGTCGCCGGGGTCCTCACCTCCGTGCCCCCGCTCTGCTTCGCGATCTTCGGCATCACCGCCCCGCGACTCGCCCGCCGCTTCGGCCCCGCCGCCGTCGTCTGCGCCGGCATGGCCGCGATCCTCGCCGGCCTCGCCGTCCGCCCCTTCGCCACCGGCACCGTCGGCTTCCTCGCCGCCAGCGCCCTCGCCCTCATGGGCATCGCCGTCAGCAACGTCCTGATGCCGGTCATCGTCAAGCGGTACTTCCCGGGCCGTGTCGGCACCATCACCGGCCTCTACTCCATGGCCCTCGCCATGGGCACCTCCCTGGCCGCCGCCGCGACCGTGCCCATGACCCAGGCCATGGGCGGCGATTGGCGCACCGGCCTCGGCGTCTGGGCGGGTCTCGCCGCCCTCGCCGTCCTGCCCTGGATCCCCCTGCTGCGCGACCGCGGCACGGGTGGGCCGGCCCCTCGCCTCCCCGCCCAGGCCGGGCCGGCGACGCAGGCCCCGCCGCTCCGGATCACCCGCAGCCGCACCGCCTGGGCCCTCGGCGTCTTCTTCGGCCTCCAGGCCACCGGCGCGTACATCACCATGGGCTGGATGCCGCAGATCTTCCGCGACGCGGGCGTCCCGGCGGGCACGGCCGGTGTGCTCCTCGCCGTCACGATGGTGATGGGTGTGCCGCTCGCGTTCGTCATTCCCCGCCTCGCCGGCCGGCTCAAGAACCAGGGCCCGATCGCCGTCGCCCTGGGCCTGTGCGGCCTCGGCGGCTACACCGGCCTCTACCTGGCGCCCGCCGGCGGCGCCTGGATCTGGGCCGTGCTCCTCGGCGTCTCCAACTGCGCCTTCCCGCTCGCCCTCACCATGATCGGCATGCGGGCGCGCACCGGTGCCGGCGTGGTCCGGCTCTCCGCCTTCGCCCAGAGCGTCGGCTACCTCCTCTCCATCCCCGGACCCCTCCTGGTCGGCGTCCTCTACCAGCACAGCGGCGGCTGGGGCCTGCCCATCGCGCTGATGGCGGGGCTGATGCTCCCCCAGATGGTCGTCGGCACCCTCGCCGGCAGGGACCGGACGGTCGAGGACGAATGCTGAGATGCGAGACTGGCCCCATGCCAGTGCTCGACCCGAATCCCCAGAACGGCCAGAAGAAGCTCCTCATCGTGCTCGGCGCGATGCTGGGCATCACGGTCCTCATCGCCATCGTCGCCTCGATCGCCTCACCCTGAGGAAATCGCCCCACCTGAGATAGGGAGGGTGGGGACAACCCCCCTCCCCCTAGGGGGTGACTCTCAGGGTGAAGTGGGTGGATCACCCGATGGGCCCGCCCGCCCTTGATCCGTACGTTGGAGACATCGCAGCGGATCACCCTTTCCACGGAGGCGGCCATGTCGGCCCGTACGCACCCCAGCACCCGCAGCACTGCGGCCGGCCTCGACACCCGGCTGCCCTGGTGGGCCCTCGCCCTCCCCGTGGCCGCGTTCACCGTCCTCTTCCTGCTCATAGCGAGCCCCGGAAAGACCCACACGATCGGCGGCGACCCGGCGGTCGGACACGTCCTGCGGCAGATCCAGCAAACGCTCTCTCTCTGAGTCGACGCGCACCGATTCATGGGAAGCTGGAGCGCATGAGCGTCGATACACCCCGCAGGATCGTGCTGCTCCGGCACGCCAAGGCCGACTGGCCCCAGGTGTCCGATCACGAGCGACCGCTCGCCGAGCGCGGCCGCACGGACGCCCCCGTGGCGGGCCGCAGGATCGCCGAGACCGGGATCTCCTTCGATCTGGCCCTCTGTTCGACCGCCGTCAGAACCCGCGAAACCTGGAAACTGGCCGTGCACGAGCTCCCGCACCGCCCCAGGACCGTGTACGAGGAGCGGCTGTACGAAGCATCGCTCGGTGAACTCATCGCCCTGCTCAACGAGACACCCGAGGACGTGAACGACCTCCTCGTCATCGGGCACAACCCCGGAATGCACGCGCTCTCCGACGCCCTCGCGGGCTCGGCCGAGGGCGACACACGAGCCCGGATGAACCGGGGCGGATTCCCCACCGCCGCCTTCGCCGTCGTCGGCTTCAACGGCTCATGGAAGTCCCTGGAGCACGGCGTCGGCACCCTGCTCGAGTACTGGGCCCCGCACGACTAGGGTCTTTCGTTCGGAGCATGCCGGATCAGGGCCTCCCGTACCCCTGATCTCCGTACCGCGCGCGTGCGGCACGACAAGGGCCCGGTCACCGCTCGGTGACCGGGCCCTCCGCCCCAGGCGTGGCGTACGCGGGGTCAGTGCAGCAGGTCCTCGCCGCCGTCCGCCGCCTCGACCTCCTCGCGGGTGATCCCGAGCAGATAGAGCACGGTGTCGAGGAAGGGCACGTTCACGGCGGTGTGGGCCGCCTTGCGGACGACCGGCTTGGCGTTGAACGCCACACCCAGCCCGGCCGCGTTCAGCATGTCCAGATCGTTGGCGCCGTCGCCGATCGCCACCGTCTGCGCCAGCGGCACACCCGCCTCCAGCGCGAACCGGCGCAGCAGCCGCGCCTTGCCCGCCCGGTCGACGATCTCGCCCGTGACCCGGCCGGTGAGCTTGCCGTCCACGATCTCCAGGGTGTTCGCCGAGGCGAAGTCGAGCCCCAGCCGCTCCTTGAGGTCATCGGTGACCTGGGTGAACCCACCCGAGACGACACCGACCTGGTAGCCGAGCCGCTTGAGCGTACGGATCAGGGTGCGGGCACCGGGAGTGAGCCGCACCTCGGCACGGACCTTGTCCACCACGGAGGCGTCGAGCCCGGCCAGCAGCGCCACCCGCGCGTGGAGCGACTGCTCGAAGTCCAGCTCGCCGCGCATCGCCGCCTCGGTGACCTCGGCGACCTTGTCCTCGCAGCCCGCGTGCGCCGCGAACAGCTCGATCACCTCGTCCTGGATGAGCGTCGAGTCGACGTCCATCACCACCAGACGCTGGGCGCGGCGGTGCAGCCCGGCGGAGACGACCGCCACGTCCACGCCGATGTGGTGCGCCTGGGGGGCGAGCGCGGTGCGCAGCGGCTCCGTCTCACAGCCCGAGACCGCGAACTCGACCGCCGTCACCGGATACTTCGCGAGCCGGAAGATCCGGTCGATGTTGCCGCCGGTCTCGGTGATCCTGGCCGCTATGGCGGCCGTGGCCTCGGCCGTCAGCGGGTGCCCGAGCACGGTGACGTGGGACCGCCCACTACCGCGCGGACGGTTGTCACCGGTGCCGGAGATGATCTCGGCCTGGAGCCTCAGCGACTCGGCCCAGCTGTGCACGGTGGCTCGCAGCTCCCCCTGGGAGGCGACGGTCGGCTCGGTGACGAGCGCGCACAGCACGAGGCGGCCGCGGGACACGACCTGCTCGATGTCCACGACGTCGACGGAGTAGGCGGCGAGGGTGTCGAAGAGCCCGGCGGTGATCCCGGGACGGTCCTTCCCGAAGATCTTGACGAGAAGGGTGGGAACGTCTGAGGTCTGCGATGCGCTCATGGTGGTTCCACCGTATCGGGCACGGGGTGCCACCAGCCTCCCCGTCCCGCGTACCGGACACCCCGGCCGGTGCCCTCCTGTCACGGTAACGCCGCCGACCCGGCCCCGCCCCGTCGGCGCCGACGCGCCGTGCCACGGCCCCGACGCGCACGGGGCGCCGGGTTCCTCACGCGTTGCCCTATTCGTGGATGCCGCGCGCCCGCCTCCCCATGCTCTTCACCCCGCCCGACTTTCGGATACGGGACCCGGCCTGAAATAGTTCCCCCCGGATGTTCGCCATCCCTGGACTCCCTGCGACAGGGGGTACATCGGGGGACAAGTAGTGGGGCATGGAGTGCCAGAACTCGTACTGGAATTGAACGGAAGGACCTGGACTCTCGATCCGTCCAGGTCGTACACCCTCGGACGTGATCCGCAGGGCGACCTCGTGATCGACGACGCCCGGGTCTCGTGGCGGCACGCCACCCTCAGCTGGGGCGGCCGCAGTTGGGTCATCGAGGACCACGGCTCGACCAACGGCACCTTCGTACAGGGCCAGCGGATCCATCAGATGGAGATCGGGCCCGGCTCCGCGGTGCACCTCGGCAACGCGACCGACGGTCCGCGGCTGAATCTCGCCGCCGGCGCGCAGGCCGCCCAGCAGCAGGCACCGGCGCAGGCCGCGCCCGCCCACCAGGCGGCGCAGGCGGAGTGGGCCGGCCACCAGGGCCAGCCGCAGCAGCAGGGCTGGCAGCAGCAGCCCGCACCGGCCCAGCCGCAGCAGCAGGTTCCGCACCCGCAGGCCGCGCAGCCGCAGTTCCCGCACCAGCAGGCCGGCCCCGTCGAGCAGTTGGCGCAGAAGGTATCGGGTCAGGGCGGCGGCATGGCGGGAGCACCGCCGGTCTACGGCGACCGCAGCCCGACCACGTTCCACCAGCTGGCCCTCGGCCATGTGATGCGGATCGGCCGTGCGCTGGAGAACGAGCTGGTCGTCTCCGACCTCCAGGTCTCGCGCCACCACGCCGAGTTCCACGCGACCCCCGACGGCCGTTTCGAGATCCGCGACCTCGGCTCCCACAACGGCACGTACGTCAACGGTCAGCCGATCGCCAAGGGCGGCACCGCCCTCATCGGCCCCAACGACATCGTCGGCGTCGGCCACTCGACCTTCCGCATGGTCGGCGGCCAGCTCGAGGAGTTCGTCGACACCGGCGAGGTCTCCTTCTCGGCCCGCCACCTCACCGTCACGGTCGACGGCGGCAAGCAGATCCTCAAGGACGTCTCCTTCGGCGTCCCCGAGAAGTCGCTCATCGGCGTCATCGGCCCGTCCGGCTCCGGCAAGTCCACCCTGCTCAAGGCGCTCACCGGCTACCGCCCGGCCAACGAGGGCGACGTCCTCTACGACAACCGGAGCCTCTACAAGCAGTTCGCCGAGCTGCGCCAGCGCATCGGTCTGGTCCCGCAGGACGACATCCTGCACAAGGAGCTGACCGTCCAGAAGGCGCTGCGCTACGCCGCCAAGCTCCGCTTCCCCGGCGACACCGCCCCGGCCGAGCGCGAGGCCCGCATCGACGAGGTGCTGCGCGAGCTGAAGCTGGACATCCACAAGGAGAAGAAGGTCACCTCCCTCTCCGGTGGCCAGCGCAAGCGCGTCTCCGTCGCCCTGGAGCTCCTCACCAAGCCGTCGCTGATCTTCCTCGACGAGCCGACCTCCGGCCTCGACCCGGGCATGGACCGCGATGTCATGCAGCTGCTGCGCGGCCTCGCCGACGACGGCCGCACGGTCCTCGTCGTCACCCACTCGGTGGCCGAGCTGGGCCTGTGCGACAAGCTCCTGGTCATGGCGCCCGGCGGTTCGGTGGCCTACTTCGGTCCGCCGGAGGAGGCGCTGAACTTCTTCGGCTACAGCACCTGGGCCGATGTCTTCTCCGCCTTCGAGAACTACCGCGACTACGACTGGGCGGGCCGCTGGAAGGGCTCCCAGCACTACCAGATGTACGCCGCGGACATCGACGCCGTCGCCGCGCAGCCGGTGCAGATGCCGCAGCAGGCGATGGCCAGGCCGCCGAAGCCGCAGGGCTGGGGCTCGCAGCTGTGGACCCTGATCCGCCGCTACTCCTCGGTCATCGCGTCCGACAAGGGCTTCATGGGCCTGATGGTGATCCTGCCGGCCGTCCTCGGCCTGGTCTCGGTCGTCATCCCCGCCGACTTCGGCCTCGCCCCGCCCAAGCCGCCGTCCCGCTTCAACGGCGACGCCGGCACGATCATGCTGATCCTCGCGGTCGGCATGTGCTTCTCGGGCGCCGCCAACTCCGTACGAGAACTGATCAAGGAGCGGGTCATCTACGAACGGGAGCGGGCCACCGGCCTGTCCCGCTCGGCGTACCTGATGTCCAAGGTCATCGTCCTCGGCGTGATCACCGCCATCCAGGGCGTCATCATCTGCGGTATCGGCTTCGCCACCCGTGACCTGCCCGCCGAGGGCCTGGTCATGCCGCCGGCCGTCGAGCTGTGCGTCACGATCATCGCGCTGGGCTTCACCTCGATGATGTTCGGCCTGGTCATCTCCTCGCTGGTGAAGACCGCCGAGAAGACGATGCCGCTGCTCGTCATGTTCGCGATCGTCCAGGTCGTCTTCACCGGCATCCTCTTCCAGGTGTACGGCTCCCCGGGCCTGGAGCAGTTCGCCTGGCTGATGCCCTCCCGCTGGGCCATCGCCGCCGCGGGCTCGACCCTCGACCTCGCCCACCTCATGCCGCCGTGGGACCACAAGGACCCGACCAACCTGGACCCGCTGTGGGACCACACGGTCGGCCAGTGGGGCTTCAACCTCACGATCCTGGTGCTCATCGGAATCGTCTGCGGCGTCGCGGTGGCGCGTCTGCTGCGCCGCCACGAGCCCGAGGTCATGCGCAAGTAGCAGCGGTCGTACGACGCCGAAGGGCGGCACCCCGTGCGGGGTGCCGCCCTTCGGCATGTGCGCGGCGCCGTCAGTAGGCGCTGTTGACGTTGTCCATGGAGCCGTAGCGGTCGGCCGCGTAGTTGCAGGCGGCGACGATGTTGGCGACCGGGTCGTACTGGTCGAACTTGGTGCCCGGCACGTGGTAGGCCTTGAAGGTCGGGTAGATGACCTGGAGCAGGCCCTTCGACGGGACACCGTTGATGGCGTTGATGTCCCAGTTGTTGATCGCCCGCGGGTTACCGCTGGACTCCCGCATGATGTTGCGGTGGATGCCCTCGTAGGTGCCCGGGATGTTGTGCTTGTCCATGATGAACAGCGCCTCGCGGATCCAGCCGTCGAGGTTGTTCGCGAAGATGGGCTGGCGGGCGGCGGCACGGCTCGCGGCGGCCTTGGCGTCGGCGCGCTTCTTCGCGTCGGCCTTCGCCTTCGCCGCGGCCTTCGCCTTGGCGGCGGCCTGGGCGTCGGCCTTCGCCTTCGCGGCGGCCTTGGCCTCAGCGGCGGCCTTGGCCTTCGCCTCGAGCTCCTGCTTCGCCTTCAGACCGATGGTGGTCTGCTGCTCGGTGAGGCTGGCGTGCAGAGCCTTGGCCTGCGGGCTGTTCGCGTTGTAGCCCCACGCGACCTGCTGCGTGTTGGCCAGCGCCTGGGGCTCGGTCTCAGCGGCGGCGTCGTTGCCGGGGACGAGGGTGAAGGCGAGGGCGGCGGCACCGAGGGCGGCGACACCGGCGATGGAGGCCTTGTGGGTCTTCTTCAGCCGATAGTGGCCGGGGGTGTTCGCGGACATGCAGGGCTACCTCTTCGAATAGACAGGGGGTCGCTCAGGCCGGTGGCGGCGCTGCGCCTGCTCGGCGGCGACGGATGCAATTCTTAGCGGCAGCAAAAACCTGTGGCAAAGGTGTGACGTACGAAGCCGGGTAGTGGATCAGGGACCCGTGCATGCGGCACGGACACCCGCAGGGGACCCCCTCCAGCAGCCCTAATCTGCGCTCCCCCCGTCGACTAAAGGCCTTCGTAAGTGACCTGCGTCCTATGCCCGGGCTCACATCGGGCACGTAACGAACTCACCGCAGGTTGCGCTCGCAATGCGCACAGTGAGCAAGGTCCGTCGAGAGGAGGAGAGAGACGGCCCTGGCCTCCCACCCGAGGCCCCGTCCGCCTACCCACCAGGTACTTCGTCCTAGTCCCACGGACCCGGGCGAAGGCCGTCCCCGGACGGATACGGAGTGTCACACCCCAGCGGTACGGTGAGTCCATGAGTCACCGACCCGGCTCCGGCCTCGCCGCCGTGAGCACCGCGCTGCTGGCGATGAGCCGCCACCTGGAGGTGCGCGACGTCCTCAAGACGATCGTCGCCTCCGCCCGTGAGCTGCTCGACGCCGAGTACGCGGCGCTGGGCGTGCCGGACGACCACGGCGGCTTCGCCCAGTTCGTGGTCGACGGCGTCAGCGAGGAGCAGTGGCGCGCCATCGGCCCGCTGCCCCGCCAGCACGGCATCCTCGCCGCGATGCTCCACAAGGCCGAGCCCGAGCGGCTCGCCGACGTCCGCGAGGACCCCCGCTTCGAGGGCTGGCCGGCCGCCCACCCGGAGATGTCCGACTTCCTCGGCCTGCCCATCCAGGACGGCGACGAGACGATCGGCGCGCTCTTCCTCGCCAACAAGCGCTGCCCCCGGCCGGCCGGAGCGTGCGGCTTCACCGCGCAGGACGAGGAGCTGCTCGGGATCCTCGCCCAGCACGCCGCCATCGCCCTGACCAACGCCCGGCTGTACGAACGCAGCCGCGAGCTCACCATCGCCGAGGAGCGCTCGCGTCTCGCCCACGAGCTGCACGACGCCGTCAGCCAGAAGCTCTTCTCGCTCCGGCTCACCGCCCAGGCCGCCGCGGCCCTCGTCGACCGGGACCCGGTCCGGGCCAAGGGCGAGCTCCAGCAGGTCGCCTCGCTCGCCGCGGAGGCCGCCGACGAGCTGCGCGCCGCCGTCGTCGAGCTGCGCCCCGCCGCTCTCGACGAGGACGGCCTCGTCCACACCCTGCGCACCCAGATCCAGGTCCTCGACCGGGCCCACGGCGCCAAGGTCACCTTCGACAGCACCGGTGTGCGGGCCCTGCCCGCCGCCCAGGAGGAGGCCATGCTCCGGGTCGCCCAGGAGGCGCTGCACAACGCCCTGCGGCACGCCGACCCGGAGCTCGTCACCGTCTCCCTGGTGCGGCACGGGCAGGGCGCGCTGCTCACCGTCACCGACGACGGCAAGGGCTTCGACCCGCGTACGGTCCGCAGGGCCGGACGCCACCTCGGTCTGGTCTCCATGCGCGACCGGGCCGGTGGCGTCGGCGGCCGGCTCACCGTGACATCGGAGCCCGGCCGGGGCACCACGATCGAGATGGAGGTCCCCGGTGGCTGACACCGTGATCCGCGTCCTGCTGGTCGACGACCACCAGGTGGTCCGCCGCGGCCTGCGGACCTTTCTGGAGGTGCAGGACGACATAGAGGTCGTCGGAGAGGCGTCCGACGGCGGTGAGGGCGTCGCCCGGGCCGAGGAGCTGCGCCCCGACGTCGTCCTGATGGACGTCAAGATGCCCGGCATGGACGGCATCGAGGCGCTGCGCAAGCTGCGCGAGCTGGCCAACCCGGCGAAGGTCCTGATCGTCACGAGCTTCACCGAACAGCGCACGGTCGTCCCGGCGCTCCGGGCCGGCGCCTCGGGGTACGTCTACAAGGACGTGGACCCCGACGCCCTGGCCGGCGCCATCCGCTCCGTCCACGCGGGCCATGTGCTGCTCCAGCCGGAGGTGGCCGAGGCGCTCCTCTCCCAGGACGAGGGCCAGGGCGGCACGGGACGCGGCACCACCCTCACCGAACGGGAGCGCGAGGTGCTGGGACTGATCGCGGACGGACGGTCCAACCGCGAGATCGCCAGGGCGCTCGTCCTGTCGGAGAAGACGGTCAAGACCCACGTCTCGAACATCCTGATGAAGCTCGATCTCGCGGACCGGACGCAGGCGGCGCTCTGGGCGGTGCGGCACGGCCTGACCTCGTAGAACGCCGGGCATCGGGCGCCGGGCGGAAGCGGCAGCTCCAGTCCCTTTTTCATACTGTCGGGTGGATGCCCCCGTTCGGCGCAACGTCGCAGAGGCGGGGGCGTTCTCCATGGCGTGCTGCGGCGGCCGGCCGTAGTCGCCCCCGGACCGCGGCCGGGCCCCCAGTACCCCAGCACTCCCCGGAGCCCCGGGCCCGGATCAGCGCTCCCGTTCCCGCTCCTCCACATACGCGTTGTACGCCGCGACCTGAGCCCGTCTCGCCACCCGCTCCACCGGACGCAACGCCAGCTGCCTCGCCGACATCTCCGAGGCGCTGACCGCGCCCCCGTGCCCGTGGTCGTACGCCAGGTCGATCAGCAGCCCCACCCGCTGGGCCAGCTCCAGCACCCGTACCGCACGCGGCGGATACCCCGGGGCCAGGACCTCACGGCCCGCCTCCGCGCGCGCCCGGTACGCGTCGCGGGCCGCGTCCGCCACCGGGCCCGAACCCGCCACGTCCAGTCCCATCAGGACCGTCGTCGCCTCCCGCAGCGCCTCCGCCAGCTCCCGCTCGGCCTCACCGAGCGACGGCACGTCCGCGGGCGGCGCCTCCCGCACCGCCAGACAGCGCCAGACGACCTCCACATGCGTGTCACCCACCGGACCGGCCTCCGTGACCTCCGGTACGAGACCGTACGGCGCACCGAAACCGACCACGGCCTCCTCCGCCTCCAGCGCCCGCGCGTTGAAGTCCGGCGGCCCGCTCAGTCCCAGCGGATGCCCCGGCGCCGGCAACGCCACCCGCCACCCGGTCACCCCCAGCCGCCGCAGCCGGCCGAGCGCCAGCGTCAGCCCCACCGGCCCCGCCTCGCCCGGCAGACCCTCCACGCGGTGCACCGCGTCCTCCCCGACGATGGCCAGCGCCGCGTCGTCCGGCGATACCGACCCGGCCAACAGGGCATTGCCCCAAGCGGCCAGGCGTCCTGAGCGTGGTTCCGAAAGCATGCCCCCAGCCTAGGGGGGTCCCCGGCGCCGGAACCGGGAAGTACCGGACCTCAAGGTCCAACCTGGCGACCGGCCCGCCCGGCGAGTGGCGTAGGTTTTCCCTGGACGCCGCGCCCACAGGCGCAAGGCGACGACCCGACTCGACCGCAAGGGGAGACAACGCGCTCATGAGCGATGTACTGGAGCTGGTGGACGTATCCGTGGTCCGCGACGGACGGGCTCTGGTGGACGATGTCTCGTGGTCGGTCAAGGAGGGTGAGCGGTGGGTCATCCTCGGCCCCAACGGCGCCGGCAAGACCACCCTCCTCAACATCGCCTCCAGCTACCTCTTCCCGAGCACCGGCACCGCCAAGGTCCTCGGCGAGCGGCTCGGCGGCGTGGGCACCGACGTCTTCGACCTCCGCCCCCGCATCGGCATGGCCGGCATCGCCATGGCGGAGAAGCTCCCCAAGCGCCAGACCGTCCTGCAGACCGTCCTCACCGCCGCGTACGGCATGACCGCCACCTGGCACGAGAACTACGACGCCGTCGACGAGGAACGCGCCCGCGCCTTCCTCGACCGCCTCGGCATGACCGAGTACCTCGACCGCAACTTCGGCACCCTCTCCGAGGGCGAGCGCAAGCGCACCCTGATCGCCCGCGCGATGATGACCGACCCCGAGCTCCTCCTCCTCGACGAGCCCGCCGCCGGACTCGACCTCGGCGGCCGCGAGGACCTCGTCCGCCGCCTCGGCCGCCTCGCCCGCGACCCGTACGCCCCCTCCATGATCATGGTCACCCACCATGTCGAGGAGATCGCCCCCGGCTTCACCCACGTCCTGATGATCCGTCAGGGCAAGGTCCTCGCCGCTGGCCCCATGGAGACCGAGCTCACCTCCCGCAACCTCTCACGCTGCTTCGGCCTGCCGCTCGTCGTCGAGCACGTCGGCGACCGCTACACCGCACAGGGCCTCCCGCTCAAGTAGCCGCAGGCGTACGGGAACCCGGACCACCGGGCGTCGCTTCTCCGCACAGAGCCGCGCCCTGTCCCCGACCCACCCCACCGCCTACCATGACCATGTGGACATCGACGCATGGGTGTGGTGGCTGATCGGCGCGGTGGGACTCGGCATTCCGCTGGTCCTGACCGCGATGCCCGAATTCGGCATGTTCTCCGTCGGCGCCGTCGCCGGAGCCGTGACCGCCGGTCTCGGCTTCGGCATCGTCGCCCAAGTGGTGGTCTTCGTCGTCGTCTCGGTGGCGCTCCTCGCCGTCGTCCGCCCCATCGCGGCCCGGCACCGCGACGGACCACCCCGGCACGCCAGCGGCATCGACGCGCTGAAAGGCCGTCAAGCGGTCGTCCTCGAACGGGTCGACGGCAGCGGCGGCCGCATCAAGCTGGCCGGCGAGATCTGGTCCGCCCGCGCGCTCGACGCCGATCAGAGCTTCGAACCGGGGCAACAGGTCGACGTCGTCGACATCGACGGGGCGACCGCCGTGGTCATGTGACCGAACCCCTCACACGACGGTCCGCCGTCTGGGAAACTCGATCATCGAAATCAACCCGGCAGTGAACCGGCAGCGAAGGGCACGGGGAACACGATGTCAGCAGTCATCATCGTCCTGATCATTCTGGTGGTGCTTGTCTTCATCGCCCTGATCAAGACGATCCAGGTCATCCCGCAGGCGAGCGCCGCGATCGTGGAACGGTTCGGCCGCTACACCCGCACGCTCAACGCCGGCCTGAACATCGTCGTCCCGTTCATCGACTCCATCCGCAACCGCATCGACCTCCGCGAACAGGTCGTCCCCTTCCCGCCCCAGCCGGTGATCACCCAGGACAACCTGGTCGTCAACATCGACACCGTCATCTACTACCAGGTGACCGACGCCCGGGCCGCGACCTACGAAGTCGCCAGCTACATCCAGGCGATCGAACAGCTCACCGTCACCACCCTGCGCAACATCATCGGCGGCATGGACCTGGAGCGGACCCTCACCTCCCGCGAGGAGATCAACGCCGCCCTCCGCGGCGTCCTCGACGAAGCCACCGGCAAGTGGGGCATCCGCGTCAACCGCGTCGAGCTCAAGGCGATCGAGCCCCCGACCTCCATCCAGGACTCGATGGAGAAGCAGATGCGCGCCGACCGCGACAAGCGCGCCGCGATCCTCACCGCCGAGGGCATCCGCCAGTCGCAGATCCTCACCGCCGAGGGCGAGAAGCAGTCCGCGATCCTCCGTGCCGAGGGCGAGGCCAAGGCCGCCGCCCTGCGCGCCGAGGGCGAGGCCCAGGCCGTACGCACGGTCTTCGAAGCCATCCACGCCGGAGACCCGGACCAGAAGCTCCTCTCGTACCAGTACCTCCAGATGCTCCCGAAGATCGCCGAGGGCGACGCCAACAAGCTCTGGATCGTGCCCAGCGAGATCGGCGACGCGCTCAAGGGCCTCTCCGGAGCCTTCGGCAACCTCGGAAGCGGAGCCCCGGGCTTCAACACCGGCGGCAAGAGCGCGGAGCGCCGCGAGGAACCCCCAGTTGACTGACACCTACACGTAGTCGTGCATGATCGGTCCGAGCCCCTCGACCCTCGGCACCGAGGGCGGGGAGGCGACTCACCGACCATGTAAGGAGATGGCGTTGTCCATCTGGGAAGTACTGGCGGTCTTCGCCGCCGGCGTGGGAGCCGGCACCATCAACACCATCGTCGGATCGGGAACGCTGATCACGTTCCCCGTCCTGCTCCTCACCGGCCTGCCCCCGGTCACGGCCACCGTCTCCAACGCCCTCGGACTCATCCCGGGATCCATCAGCGGCGCCATCGGCTACCGCGCGGAGCTCAAGGGCCAGCGCCGCCGCATCCTCCGCCTCGGCACCGTCGCCGCCATCGGCGGCCTCGCCGGCGCCGTCCTCCTCCTGATGCTGCCACCGCGGGCGTTCGAGACCATCGTCCCCATCCTGGTCGCCCTCGCGCTGGTCCTCGTCATCCTCCAACCCCGCCTGTCCAAGTGGGTCCAGGCCCGCCGCGAGCGCGACGGCACCCCGGGCGACCCCGACGGCGGACCGCTCCTGCTGACCGGACTCCTCCTCGCCAGCGTCTACGGCGGCTACTTCACCGCGGCCCAGGGGATCATCTACGTCTCCCTCATGGGCATGCTCCTCGCGGACACCCTCCAGCGCCTCAACGCCGTCAAGAACGTCCTCGCCGCGATCGTCAACAGCATCGCCGCGCTCTTCTTCCTCTTCGTTGCCGAATTCGACTGGACCGCCGTCCTGCTCATCGCCGTCGGCTCGGCCATCGGCGGCCAGGTAGGAGCCAAGGTCGGCCGCCGCCTGCCCCCACCGGTCCTGCGCGGCTTCATCGTCGCCGTCGGCACCGTCGCGATCGTCCAGCTCCTGCTGCGCTGAACGACGCCGGGCCCGCCCCCAGCAAGGGGCGGGCCCGCACCCGTACGACGATCACCGTCAAGCGGCCGTGCTCGCCAGCCACTCCGGCAGCTCGGACCGCTCACCCGCCCGCATCGCCAGCAGCATCGCGTCCGCCGGAGTCGGCACGAACGGCTCGTGCAGCAAGGGCATCCCCGCCTGCTCCGGCGTCCGGTCCGCCTTGCGGTGATTGTCCTCCGCGCAGGACGCCACCGTGTTCAGCCAGCTGTCCGCACCCCCCTGCGCCCGCGGCACCACATGGTCCACCGTCGTCGCGCGCCTCCCGCAGTACGCGCACCGGTGCTGGTCCCGCACCAGCACACCCCGCCGCGACCACGGAGCGTGTCTTCGGAACGGCACCCGGACATAGCGGCAGAGTCTGATCACGCGGGGGACCGGTATGTCGACGGCGGCGGCACGCATGCGCAGCTGGGGATGGACCTGCTCGACGACGGCCTTGTCCTGCAGGACAAGCACCACCGCACGGTTGAGTGTGACCGTCGACAGCGGCTCGAAGCTCGCGTTCAGTACCAGCGTGTCCCGCATTGTGCCCACCTCCCGTGTGCCGCCCAGCCCCGTGGCAGGGCTCCGGGCTCGGATCAACTCTGGCCGGGCGCGCCGGGTTGGACAACGCAATATCCGTGCGGAACGAAAGATGCCCGCTTCTGATCTCTCCAAGACCAGAAGCGGGCAAACAACCAACGAACGTTCAGCTGCGGGTGGGACCCGTGTACTCGGCGATCAGCTGGGCGCGCGCCAGCGTGTGGAACCGCAGGTTGAAGCCCACGACCGCCGGCGACGCGTCCGCGTCCGGTCCGAGCTTCTCCGTGTCCACCGCGTACACGGTGAAGACGTAGCGATGGTTCTCTCCCGGCGGGGGAGCGGCACCACCGAAGTCCTTCGAGCCGTAGTCGTTGCGCACCTGCACGGCACCCGCCGGCAGCCCCTCGAACGACCCCGTGCCCGCACCCGCCGGCAGCTCGGTCACCGACGCCGGGATGTCGAACACCACCCAGTGCCAGAACCCACTGCCCGTCGGCGCGTCCGGATCGAAGCAGGTGACGGCGAAGCTCTTCGTCTCCGCCGGGAAGCCCTCCCAGCTCAGCTGCGGCGAGGTGTTCCCCTCCGCGTACACCTGAGCGTCCTTCAGCACACCACCCGGCACGATGTCGTCGCTCACCACGGTGAACGCCGGCACCTGCGGATGGAAGTCATGAGGGAGCGGCGCCCTCTTGCCCTCGGCCACGTTCCAACCTCCGTATCGCCTGACCTGGCTCACAGCCTTACGCGGCCGAGCCTAGAGCCAGTTGCGCCGACCGCCGACATCGGCGAGCCACTGGTTGAGGTAGGCCGCCCAGTCGGTGGTGTGGAAGTCGGCCAGACCCACCTTGAACGAACGGAACGAGTCGCTGTTCTCGCTGAACAGCCCCGGCTTCTTGTCCATCTCCAGGACGACGTCCATCTCACGGTCGTCCGCGACGAAGCTGACCTCGACCTGGTTGAGACCGCGGTACTGCTGCGGCGGGAAGAACTCGATCTCCTGGTAGAACGGCAGCTTCTGCCGGGTCCCCCGGATGTGCCCCCGCTCCATGTCCGCGCTCTTGAAGCGGAAGCCCAGCTGCAGGAAGGCGTCCAGGATCGCCTGCTGCGCCGGCAGCGGGTGGACGTTGATCGGGTCCAGGTCGCCGGAGTCCACCGCCCGGGCGATCTCCAGCTCGGTGGTCACCCCGATGTTCATACCGCGCAGCTGCTGCCCGGCGATGGCCGTGACCGGCGTCTCCCAGGGGATCTCGAACCCGAACGGGACCACGTGGACCGCGCCCGCCTTCACCTCGAAGGCACCACCGAGCCGCACCTTGACGAACTCGATGTCCTGCTTGGTCTCCTGGTCACCGCCCTCGACCTCGACCCGGGCCTGCAGCCCCACGGACAGACCCTCGATCTGCTGGTCGACCGAGCCGCCCTGGATCCGCACCTCACCCTGGACGACCCCGCCCGGCACGACGTTCTCCTCGGTGAGCACCGTCTCCACGGACGCCCCACCGGCACCCAGACTCGCGAGCAGCTTCTTGAACCCCATGAACACTCCAATCGGTCCTGCTTGGTCCTGACCCCTACATACGCGCGACGACCGTAACCGGTTCCAGCACGGCTTCCCGTGCCCCCCAGTACCCTCGGACGCCATGAGCGAGAGCCCCGACCGTACGCCGCTCCCGCGGGACTTCTTCGACCGCCCCGTTCTGGAGGTGGCGCCCGACCTTCTGGGACGCACGCTGGTACGCACATCGGAAGCCGGCCGCATCGAGCTCCGTCTCACGGAGGTGGAGGCGTACGCCGGTGCCATCGACCCCGGCTCCCATGCCTTCCGCGGCCGCACCGCCCGCAACGCGGCCATGTTCGGCCCACCCGGACACGCGTACGTCTACTTCACCTACGGCATGTGGCACTGCCTGAACCTGGTGTGCGGCCCGGAGGGCCAGGCGAGCGGAGTCCTGCTGCGAGCGGGCGAGATCCTGGTGGGCGCGGAGCACGCCCGCAAGCGCCGACTCTCGGCCCGGTACGACAAGGAACTGGCCAAAGGCCCGGCCCGTCTGGCCACCGCCCTCGACGTGGCCCGCTCCCTCAACGGCGCGGACGCCTGCGCCGGCCCCGACTCCCCCCTGTCCCTGCTCACGGGCACCCCACCCCCCGCTGACCAGGTCAGGAACGGCCCCCGGACAGGAGTGGGAGGAGAGGGCGCCCCGCACCCCTGGCGCTTCTGGATCGACAACGACCCGACGGTCAGCCCGTACCGCGCTCATGCGCCCCGTAAGAGGAGGTCTTGACGAGACTTGACCCAGGTGCTGGGGGCGCCTAATGTAGTCCGAGCCGCAGGAACGGGCAGTGCTTCCAGAGCACCCCGGCGCGGCCATCCACTACCTACAACGAAGCCCCATCAGGGCGGATTCTCGGCATGGCCGGAATCCATCCGAATGGCTCGATTATGAGTCGCCGGGGAATTCGGCTAAAGTAGTGAACACGCCGAAAGGCGAAGGCCCCAACCGGCCGCCGGAAACAAATTCGAACCGGAAACGGAACGGAAAACGGATCTGGTAAGGTTGGAAACACGAAAGACCGAAGGGAAAAGCCCGGAGGAAAGCCCGAGAGGGTGAGTACGAAGGAAGCGTCCGTTCCTTGAGAACTCAACAGCGTGC
>NZ_JBSFTU010000022.1:0-111188 GCF_053591435.1 Streptomyces sp. NPDC003027 | reverse complement strand
TCCCTCCCCGCCCCCCCCCCCCCCCCCGGCCCCCGGCGGGCCCGGGGGCCCCCCTTCTCGGTGGGCGTCGGCGTCCGGGACGCGTCAGCGGCGCGCCACGCCCTCGGCGCGGGCGGCGGCGGCCACGGCGGCGGTGACCGCCGGGGCGACGCGCTCGTCGAACGGGGACGGGATCACATAGTCGGCGGCGAGCTGGGCGCCGACCACGTCCGCCAGGGCGTTCGCCGCGGCGATCTTCATGCCCTCGGTGATCCGGGAGGCCCGGACCTGGAGGGCGCCCGCGAAGATGCCCGGGAAGGCGAGGACGTTGTTGATCTGGTTCGGGTAGTCCGAACGGCCGGTCGCCACGACGGACGCGTACTTGTGCGCGACGTCGGGGTGGACCTCGGGGTTCGGGTTGGCCATGGCGAACACGAAGGCGTTCGGCGCCATCGAGGCGACCGCGGCCTCCGGGACCGTACCGCCGGAGACGCCGATGAAGACGTCCGCGCCGGCCAGGGCGCTCTCCAGGGAGCCGGTGAGGCCCGCCTTGTTGGTGATCTCCGCGAGCTCGCGCTTGACCGCGGTGAGGTCCTCACGGTCACGGCTGACGATGCCCTTGCGGTCCGCGACGGCCACGTCGCCGAGCCCCGCCTCCAGCAGGAACTTGGCGATGGCGACCCCGGCCGCCCCGGCGCCGGAGATGACTCCGCGCAGGTCGCCGAGGGTGCGGCCGGTCAGCTTCGCCGCGTTGCGGAGCGCGGCGAGCGTGACGACGGCCGTGCCGTGCTGGTCGTCGTGGAAGACGGGGATGTCGAGGCGCTCCTGGAGCTTGCGCTCGATCTCGAAGCACCGCGGCGCCGAGATGTCCTCCAGATTCACTCCTCCGAAGGAGGGGGCGAGCCGGACGACGGTCTCCACGATCTCGTCGGTGTCGGTGGTGGCGAGCGCGATCGGCACCGCGTCCACGCCTCCGAACTGCTTGAAGAGGATGGCTTTCCCCTCCATGACCGGAAGCGACGCCTCCGGGCCGATGTCGCCGAGTCCGAGCACGGCCGTTCCGTCGGTCACGACGGCGACGACCTGGGACTTCCAGGTGTAGTCGTGGACCAGCTCCGGCTGCTCGGCGATCGCGGTGCACACCTTGGCGACGCCTGGTGTGTACGCGAGGGACAGGTCGTCCTTGTCCCGGAGCGGCACGGTGGCCGCGACGGCCATCTTGCCGCCACGGTGCAGAGCGAAAGCCGGATCGAAGGGCTCCTCATGAGCCCCTTCCGCACCGCTCCCGCTGCGAGGGTTGACGATCTCCGCTGCCATTGGGTTGACCCCTTAAGTCTTCATCATTTGAGGGTGGCCACTCCTGGTTGAGGAGGGGGTGGGTGGGTCCCGCGGCCACCGTGTCTGGCAGCCGCGCGGGCGCGCCGCACAACGCGCCCTGAGCCCCGGATGAGGGGTGTAAGGATCCTTCTTACCGGACGGACGGCACCGCGGACGAGTCCATAGTGGAGCGGTGATGCGACTCATACGGCCGTATCGGCACCTTGTCTTGGGTGGACGCGTCACGAATGTCCGGACAGATATGCCGGCACACCGAATCGCGTGGTTCGTGTCGTCCGAATGGCGAGATGGGCCGGAGATTTTCCGGTCCGGAGGAGGTATCTCCGGAGAAGGTCCGGCCGGGAAGGACCGGCTTCTCGAAGTTCGGGGGTCACCCGTTATCCGATTTTGACATGCGGGGCAGTCTGTTTGAGGGGGTCCGAATGGCAAGATGCCGTAATCACACGAGGTCGCGACACCCGAAGGTGCGTGCGCGGCCTATGGCAACTCCCTCATACGCCGGAGGAACCCGACCATGACCGCACGCTCCACGCGTTGTACGACCGCCAAGACCCGCACCTCCCGTCTTGCCGCGGTCGCCGCCATCGCGGTCGCCGGCTCCATGCTGCTGACCGCGTGTGGCGACCAGACCGAGGGCGCGAAGACCACCCCCGAGGGCGGCACGCAGTCCGTCGCCTCCAACGCGCCCCTCTTCTCGAAGCTGCCCGCCGACATCCAGAAGGCCGGCGTCATCAAGGTCGGCACGGACGCCACGTACGCCCCGATGGAGTTCAAGCAGGGCAACGAGATCGTCGGCGTCGACCCCGACATCGCCGCCGCCCTCTCCAAGCAGCTCGGCGTGAAGTTCCAGTTCACCAGCGGCACCTTCGACACCCTGCTGACCGCCCTGCCCACCGGTCGCACCGACATCGTCATGTCCTCCATGACGGACACCAAGGCCCGTCAGGAGGGTCTGGACGACAAGGGCAGGAAGACCGGCACGGGCGTCGACTTCGTCGACTACTTCACCGCCTCCACCGGCATCCTGGTGAAGAAGGGCAACCCGGAGAACATCAGGTCGCTCGACGACCTGTGCGGCAAGAAGCTGGCCGTGCAGCGGGGCACGACGTACGAGCAGGCCGCCAAGGACCAGGCCGAGAAGTGCAAGAAGGACGGCAAGCCGGCCCTCACCTTCGAGTCCTTCCCGACCGACGCCGAGGCGCAGACCCGCGTCAAGGCCGGCGGCGCCGTCGCCGACCTGAACGACTCCCCGGTCGCCGCGTACATCGCGAAGACGGCGGGCGGCGGCAAGGACTTCGACGCGATCGCCAACAAGACGGACGCCGGCTACTTCGGCATCGCCGTCGACAAGAAGGACACCCAGCTGCGCGACGCTCTCAAGGAAGCGCTGGACGCGATCATCAAGGACGGCACGTACAAGGCCGCCCTCGACAAGTGGAACGCGGGCGACGGCGCCATCCCCGCGGCCAAGATCAACGGCGGCTCCTGACCCCCACGCACCACTGAAGGGCAGTCGTTGTGACTGACAAGCTCGACAAGGTTCCCGCCGGGGCGTCGCCCGCCCCGGCCGGGCTCCCGCCGGAGGCCATCAAGGCCATTCCGGTCCGCCACTACGGACGCTGGGTCGCCGGCGTCCTGGTCGTGGCGCTCCTGGCCCTGCTCGCGTACGCCTTCTCGCAGGGCAACGTGCGCTGGGCGACGGTGCCGGAGAAGCTGTTCGACCCCAGCATCCTGTCCGGCCTGGGGAACACGATCCTCATCAGCGTCGCCTCGATGGCGCTGGGCCTGGTGCTGGGTGTGCTCTTCGCCGTCATGCGGCTCTCCAAGAACCCGGTGACCAGCTCCGTCGCCTGGCTCTACATCTGGGTCTTCCGCGGCACGCCGGTCTATGTGCAGCTGCTGATCTGGTTCAACCTCGCCCTGATCTTCCCGATCTTCAACATCGGGTTCTACAAGGACGAGATGACCGATGTCATGACCCCCTTCCTGGCCGCCCTGCTGGGTCTCGGCCTCAACGAGGGCGCGTACATGGCGGAGATCGTCCGGGCCGGTATCCAGTCGGTCGACGAGGGCCAGACGGAGGCGTCGCACGCCCTGGGCATGAGCCAGGCGAAGACCATGCGGCGCGTGGTGCTGCCGCAGTCGATGCGGGTGATCATCCCGCCGACGGGCAACGAGTTCATCAACATGCTGAAGACCTCGTCCCTGGTCGTGGCGGTGCAGTATCCGGATCTGCTGCGGGCCTCGCAGGACATCGCGTCGACCTCGTTCGCGGTGATGGAGATGTTCTTCGTCGCCTCGATCTGGTACCTGATCCTGACCTCGGTGTTCAGCGTGGGCCAGTTCTATCTGGAGCGGCACTACGCACGCGGCTCCCTGCGCACGCTGCCCCCGACGCCATGGCAGAAGGTCAAGGCGAACCTGGTCTCCCTCTCCAACTGGCGGCGGTGAAACACATGACGGCAATGGTGAAGGCCGAGGGCGTCCACAAGTCCTACGGTGCCGCCCACATCCTCAAGGGCATCGACCTAGAGGTGAACAACGGCGAGGTGTTCTGCCTGATCGGCCCGTCCGGTTCCGGCAAGTCGACCTTCCTGCGGTGCATCAACCACCTGGAGAAGATCAACTCCGGGCGGCTGTACGTCGACGGTGAACTGGTGGGCTACCGCCAGAAGGGCGACAAGCTCTACGAGCTGAAGGACAGCGAGGTCGCCGCCCAGCGCCGCGACATCGGCATGGTCTTCCAGCGCTTCAACCTGTTCCCGCACATGACGGCCCTGGCCAACGTCATGGAGGCGCCGATCCAGGTGAAGGGCGAGTCGAAGGCGGTCGCCCGCGAGCGGGCCGAGCGGCTGCTCGACCGGGTGGGCCTGGCCGACAAGGCCGGGAACTACCCCTCGCAGCTCTCCGGCGGTCAGCAGCAGCGTGTGGCCATCGCCCGCGCGCTGGCGATGGAGCCGAAGCTGATGCTCTTCGACGAGCCCACGTCGGCGCTCGACCCCGAGCTGGTCGGCGACGTCCTCGACGTCATGCGGGACCTGGCCGAGTCGGGCATGACGATGGTCGTCGTCACCCACGAGATGGGCTTCGCCCGCGAGGTGGGCGACTCCCTGGTGTTCATGGACGGCGGTGTCGTGGTCGAGTCCGGCCACCCGCGCGATGTCCTCGGCGACCCCCAGCACGCCCGGACGAAGGCGTTCCTGTCCAAGGTGCTGTAAGCGGTACGGCGTGCGAAGGGGCGGTACGGGACTCCCGTACCGCCCCTTCGCCGTGGACGCGGCCTACTTCACCGCGAGCATCAGCGTGTCGGAGGGCGAGGCCCAGACGGGGCGCGCCTCGGCGAAGCCGGCGGCGCGCAGGATCTCGCCGTGGCGGCGGGCGGAGGGCATGTCGCCGTCGGCGTGCTCGCCGTAGATCTCGAAGCGGCGGGCGGTGGGCTCCGCGAGGACCGGGTCGGCGGCGGCGAGCGCCCACCAGTCCGCCCAGTCGAGGGCGCCGGCGGCCTTGGCCTCGTCCATGCGGGCGTGCCGCTGGGCGCGCTCGGCGGCGTTGATGCGCGGGGTGGTCTCGTCGATCATGTGGTCGGCGTTCATGAAGACGCCGCCGTCGCGGACGACCCCGGCGAGCTGCCCGTAGAGCGCGGTGAGCGGCTCGGTGTGGAGCCAGTGCAGCGCGGTGGCGGTGAGGACGGCGTCGTACGTGTCGTGCGGGAGCTTCGTGACCCACGCGGGGTCCTTGAGGTCTGCGGTCACGAGGGTGACGCGCTCGTCGCCGGCGAAGTACCCCTCGGCGATGGCGAGCAGGGCGGGGTCGAGGTCGACGCCGGTGCTGATCGCGTTCGGGAACCGCGCGAGGAGCCGATCCGTGATACTCCCAGTACCGCACGCCAGGTCGAGGACGCGGGGCTCCGGTCCCACCAGGGCCTCGACCATGTCGAGCATCACGCGGAACCGCTCCTCGCGGTCCGGCATGTACCACTCCTGCTGGCGGTCCCAGCTCTGCTGCCAGGCCGCCCAGTCGGTTCCGGTCGTCGCCGCGTCCGTCATCGCCCTACCTCGCCCTCTTCGTAATACCCTCGAAGGGGAAACAGCCGTTACCCCTTTCCGCCCCGACCCTAGACCGCCTGAGTAAGGACTACAAGTGGAACTGGCCTATTACTCGGATTACGCCGTGCGTCTGGTCAACACCGAGGAGCCGACGCGCAACAAGGACTCCCTGACCTCGGTCGAGGCGGTCCGGGAGCTCTTCGGCGCGGCCTCCCAGATGGCCAGGCGGGCGACGGACGCCGACGTGACGCGCTTCCGTTCGGTACGCGGCCGGCTGCGGGCCGTCTTCACCGCGGCCGACGAGGGCGACCAGACCCGGGCCGTGGACCTGCTGAACTCCCTGCTCCTGGAGTTCCCGGTGAGCCCGCAGATCTCGGGGCACGACCACCTCGACGGCGAAGGGCGGCCGCGCTGGCACATGCACCTCGCCGACCACCCTTCGAACGCCACCGCGGGCTACGCGGCCATCGCCGCGATGGGGCTCGCCTTCCACCTGACCGAGTTCGGCGCCGATCGGCTCGGCCTGTGCCAGGCCGCACCGTGCCGCAACGCCTACCTCGACACCTCGACCAACCGCTCCCGGCGCTACTGCTCGGACCGCTGCGCGACCCGCGCCAACGTGGCCGCCTACCGGGCCCGCAAGCGCCTGGAGGCCGAACGGACCGACCAGGAGGACGAGCGCACCGGCCTGACGGCCGAGAGCAGCCAGGAGAGCACGACGGCCGGCGAGCGCCGGCGGCCGGGAGTCACGGGGCGGTAGCGCGCCCGCACGCGGCCGAGCACCAACTCGGCGGGCACGACCCCGAAGACCCGGCTGTCACCCTCGGCGCCGGGGTTGTCCCCGAGCACCCACCAGCCGGCGCCCTGGCGCTCGACCAGGCGCTTGACGATGAGCAGATCCTGCTGGAGCGGATGGCGCAGCACGGCCACGTTCCCCGGGCGCAGCCGGGCTCTGTAGTGCACGAGCAGCTGATCGCCGTGGAGCAGCGTGGGCACCATCGACACCCCGGTCACCTCGGCGATACCGAACAGGGGCCCGGCTCCCCGCCCCGGCTCCCGCCCCGATTCCGTCATCCGGCACCTCCCGGTCCGATCGTCCACGAGTCCCATGGTGACCCTGGACTTTTGTCCTAAGCCCTAGGGGGCGCTCGCGAAAACGCGCTTCTCACGGAGTAATGTCCCACCTGAGAAGACGATCACGAGGAAGGACAGCTCAATGCTCTCCCGCCTGTTTGCCCCCAAGGTGAAGGTCAGCGCCCACTGCGACCTCCCCTGCGGTGTCTACGACCCGGCCCAGGCCCGGATCGAGGCCGAGTCGGTCAAGGCCGTCCAGGAGAAGTACCAGGCCAACGAGGACGCGCACTTCCGCGCCCGCGCCACGGTCATCAAGGAGCAGCGCGCGGAGCTCGCCAAGCACCACGTCTCGGTGCTGTGGAGCGACTACTTCAAGCCCCCGCACTTCGAGAAGTACCCGGAGCTCCACCTGCTCATCAACGAAACCCTGAAGGCCCTCTCGACCGCCAAGGCGTCGACGGACCCGAAGACGGGCGAGAAGGCCCTCGAGCTCATCGCCGAGATCGACCGCATCTTCTGGGAGACCAAGAAGGCCTGACCTTCCTCCCCGCAGAGCGCCCGAAGGGGCCCGACCGGCGATCCCGGTCGGGCCCCTTCCGCGTGCGTGGCTCGGAGTGCGGGGCGGGCGGGTGGCTGGGCTCAGGCGGTCTGGAGCGGCCGGCGGCCGAACGCTGCCCCCTGCGGCAGTTGGCGTCCGACCCGGGCGAGGGCCTCCTCGAAGTCACCGCCCGCGATGCCGGATTCGTAGGCCGCGCCGGCGTGGTGCAGCGTCAGGCTGAGGTCCACGCGTTCACCGAGCGTCAGCAGACAGCTGAGGGTGGCCTGCTCGGTGACCCCGTCGAGGACCACGGGAAGCGGCAGATCCCATTCCAGTACGCACCCGGTGAGCGTCCTGCCGCCCTCACCGGCCGCACGCAGGGCCCCGAAGCTCGCGCCCTTGTACTCGATTCCCCTGATGCGGGTGGACACGTGCGCTCCGTCCACCGTGATGACGATCGCTTCCGCGCCGCCGCGGTCCCGGTACCAGCCGGTCCAGACTTCTGTCGACTCCGATGACATGCGCGGACTGTAGCGGTATGACCGGCTCCACCGCGCGGCCGGTCACCCCGGGGCCTGACTTCTCCCGGTCTCGTCGTTCTTGCCGGTCAACTGCGTGCTCGCGGCTTCCGCACCACCCGTTCCGGTGCCCGCGGAACCCTCCCCGCTCCCGGCGCCCGCGGAGTCCTCGGTGCCCTCGGCACCGTCCGGTGCCGCACCGGTCGGCCGGGAGCCGTCCGCCTTGCGGCCGAAGAGTTCGCAGTCCGGGTTGGGGCACGGCCGTGCCTCCCAGACCGGCACCCAGGCCCCCATGACCTTGTGCCGCTTGATGGCCGTACCGACACGCTGTCCACAGGCCGGGCAGCGGGGGTCGGCTTGTGGATCATGGACGGTGTGGCGTCCTTCGGTGCCCATACCTCCAGGGTAGAGCGCCCTCCTGGTCACCGCTTCCTGGTGTACGTACGGACCAGCACGCCGTTGTCGAAGGCGCGCACCGTGCCCAGTTCGAAGTCGCGAGGCTCGAAGTCCGTGCCGAACATCGGCATGCCGGAGCCGAAGACCTGCGGATACGTCTTGACGATCAGCTCGTCGATCTCGTCGATCAGCTCCCCGGCGATGGTGGAACCGCCGCAGAGCCAGATGCCGAGCGGGCTGTCCTCGGCCTTGAGTTCGCGGATCCGGCCGATCAGGTCGTCCGTGATCAGCTCGACGTTGGGGTCCGGCGACTCGGTCAGCGAGCGGGTGGCGACGAGCTCGCGCATGTGGGCGTACGGGCTGGGGACGCCGGCGTCCAGGCCGAGCCGGTAGGAGTTCATGCCCTGGACGACGGTGTCGAAGTGCTGGTTCCGGGAGTCGGGGTCGACGCCGAGCAGGGCCCAGCCCTGGGCGGCGATGGTCTCCGGGTACTCCGTCTTCAGATACTCCAGGTACTCCCCTCGCACGTACTGGTAGGTGGAGGTGGCATCGCCCTTCGGGTCAGCGATGAAGCCGTCGATGCTGCAGGCGATGAAGTAGGTGAGCTTGCGCAAACCGGTCCTCTTTGTCTTCGGGAGGCGGCTGCGATCGCAACCACGACAGTTATAGTGCTTCACCTGTAGTGGTTGCGCAAGACCCTTTCCCGAATGTTCGAAGGAGCCGGCGATGGCAAGAAATCCGGAACGGCGGGCCGCCCTGCTCGACGCGGCGATCGAGGTCCTCGCGGACGAGGGCGCCCGCGGGCTGACCTTCCGCGCGGTCGACACCCGCGCGGGCGTCCCCACGGGCACCTCGTCCAACTACTTCACCGACCGGGACCAGTTGCTCTCCCAGGTCGGGGACCGGATCTTCGTCCGACTCACCCCCGCCCCCGGCTCCCTCGACACGGCCATGCGGCCGGAGCCCAGCCGAGAACTCGTCGTGGAACTGATGCGGTGGCTCGCCCGGCGCATGGCGGCCGAGCGCAGCTGCTACCTCGGCCTCTTCGAACTGCGCCTGGAAGCCGCCCGCCGCCCCGACCTGCGCGGCCGGCTCACCGGGATCCTGCGCTCGGACCTGGACTACAACATCCGCCTCCATCTGGACTCGGGGATGCCGGGCGACGGCGACACCGTCCGGCTGCTCTACTTCGCGCTCACCGGGCTGCTCCTGGACCACTTCACCGTCCCCGGCCTCCACGGCGACCGGGCACTGGACGACCTGATCGAGACGGTCGTCACCCGGATCGTGCCCGAGACCTGAGCCTCACCGCGTCCGGCGGGTGACGAACTCCGCCAGGGCCAGCAGATCCCCGGCGGCGGACAGGTCCGGCACCGCGCGGGAGAGATGGCGCACGGCCAGAGCCATCCGGTCGGCCGCCTCCGCCTGCGCCCAGTCGCGGCCGCCCGCCCGGTCCACCGCGTCCGCCGCCGCCCGCACCGCAGCGGGATCGAGCACCGGACGGGCGTAGAGCCCGGCCAGCTCCTCCCCCGCCGCTGTCCCCGAAGCGAGCGCCGCCACCACCGGCAGCGACTTCTTGTGGGCGACGAGATCGGCCCCAGCCGGCTTGCCCGTCCGGTCGGGGTCGCCCCAGATCCCGATCAGATCGTCGATCAACTGGAACGCGAGCCCCGCCTCCCGGCCGAAGGCGTCCATCGCCGCCACCTCCGCCTCACCCGCACCCGCGTACAGCGCGCCCATGGCACAGGCACACCCCAGCAGCGCCCCCGTCTTGGCGGTCGCCATCGCCAGACACTCGTCCAGCGACACCTCGTGCGGGCCGCGCCGCTCGAAGGCGCAGTCCGCCTGCTGACCGGCGCACAGCTCGATGACGCAGCCGGCGAGCCTGGCCGACGCCGCGGCCGAGGCAGGATGGCCCTCCTCCGCGAGCAGGCGCAGCGCCAGGGCCAGCATCGCGTCGCCCGCGATCAGCGCGTCAGGGACACCGAACACCGTCCACGCCGTGGGCCGGTGCCGGCGGGTCGGATCCTCGTCCACGATGTCGTCGTGGAGCAGGGTGAAATTGTGCGCGAGCTCCACCGCGGCCGCCGCCCGCACCGCCGGGGCCGGATCACCGCCGAGGGCGCGGGCCGCGGCCAGCACGAGAGCGGGCCGGATCGCCTTGCCGGTCTGCCCGGCGGCCGGCGTGCCGTCCGCGTGCTCCCAACCGAAGTGGTACATCGCCACTCGCCGTATGGAGCCGGGCAACGACTCGACGAGTGTGCGCAGTCGGGGATGGACGACGTTCATCGTGTGCTCGAGGAACGCCGCGGCCCCGTGCCCGTCGGTCATGGCGTCCGCGCTGGTCGTGGTCACGGTCACTTCCTCCTCTTTTTGAGGCTCGGTTCTCCCCCTGGCTTCGCCGGGGACCCGAAGGGGCGCGCGGGCGTAGCACGGACATGGTGGCGGCCCCCTCCCCTCGTCAGTGCCAGCGGCTGACCTCCACGTTCTCCAGGACGCCCAGGGCGTCCGGTACCAGCACCGCGGCCGAGTAGTAGGCGGTGACCAGGTAGGAGATGATCGCCTGCTCGTCGATGCCCATGAAGCGGACGGACAGGCTCGGCTCGATCTCGTCCGGAATCCCCGTCTGGTGCAGGCCGATCACGCCCTGGTCCGCCTCGCCCGTACGCATACAGATGATCGACGTCGTCCGGGCGTCCGAGATCGGGATCTTGTTGCAGGGGTAGATCGGCACACCGCGCCAGGTCGGGATGCGGTTGCCGTTGACCTCGATGGACTCGGGGACCAGGCCCCGGCGGTTGCACTCGCGGCCGAAGGCGGCGATGGCCCGCGGGTGGGCGAGGAACATCTTGGAGCCGCGGCGGCGCGAGAGCAGCTCGTCCATGTCGTCCGGCCCGGGGACGCCGTCGTGGGGCTGGAGCCGCTGGCCGTAGTCGCAGTTGGAGAGGAGCCCGAACTCCTTGTTGTTGACCAGCTCGTGTTCCTGGCGCTCGCGCAGCGCCTCCACCGTGAGCCGCAACTGCTGCTCGGTCTGGTTCATCGGCTGGTTGTAGAGATCGGCCACCCGGCTGTGGACCTTCAGCACGGTCTGGGCGACGGACAGTTCGTACTCACGAGGAGAGGCGTCGTAGTCGACGTAGGTGTGCGGGACGATCGCCTCGCCGACGTGACCGGCGGAGAGGTCGATCGCCGCCTCGCCGTACTTGTTGGTGCGCTGGTGGGGCAGTGCGGCCACGCCCGCGAGGTGGGCGGCGAGCGAGCCGGCGCGGTCGGCGAGGTTGCGGACGTCGTCGCGGGTGAGTTCGAGGACGGTGCAGGCGGTGGCCGCGCGGGCGGTCCACTCCCACGTGGCGTCGGAGTGGGTGAGCGAGCTGTCGCCGAAGTAGGCGCCGTCGGCGAGGACTCCGAGGATCGCCTCGTCGCCGTACGGCCCCTCGCCCAGCTGCTCGACCTTGCCGTGGGCCAGGAGGTGCACCCGGTCGGCGGGTTCGCCCGCGGTGGCGATCAGCTCGCCCTGCGCGTACTGGCGCTGACGACAGCGCGCCGCCAGCTCGGCGAGGGCAGCCTCGTCGTCGTACCCCCGCAGTGCGGGGAGTTCGCCGAGCTCGGCGGGGATGACGGCGACCTGCTCACCGGTCTGCACGAACGTGACGCGTCCGTCTCCCACGGCGTAGCTGAGCCTCCGGTTGACCCTGTACGTACCACCCTGCACCTGCACCCACGGCAGTATCCGCAACAGCCACCGGGAGGTGATCTCCTGCATCTGCGGGGCCGATTTGGTGGTGGTCGCGAGGTTCCGCGCGGCGGCGGTACCGAGACTCTGCTGCGGCCCCGCCTGCTCCGCACGGACCTCGTCGCCAACCGAACCAACGGACATGGAACTCCCTCTCGTATGACTGACCTGCGAGAGGAAGCCTTTCAGCACGGAGCGTGCCAGCGCCATTACACAAATGAGTGGGAGTGGATCATCTCCAGCGGGGCATGTCACACGCTTTCCACTCGAACAGCGCAGCCCCTTCGGTCTCATGGCTCACTGTCCGGATCGGCTCGCACACGGTCCGAACGGCTGGTGCGCGAGTGGATCGCTCCGTTACTTCGGGAACACTCGCAGTAACCGGCAGCCCGCTTGCGTCCCTGCCCTCCCCCATTCCCCTGATCGAAGGAGTCGGCCATGGCCCCACCCATGTCCGCGAGCAGGTTCCTCGACGCGCTGCGCGACGAGGGCCTCTCGGTCGTCGAGGTCGGCGACTGGCGTACCCACAACCGCAACCACAAGGGCCCCTGGGGCCCTGTCCACGGCGTGATGATCCACCACACCGTCACCCGCGGCACGGCGAACACCGTCCGGCTCTGCCGGGACGGCTACGCCTCCCTGCCGGGACCGCTCTGTCACGGCGTGATCGCCAAGAACGGCACGGTCCACCTCGTCGGGTACGGCCGCGCGAACCACGCGGGCGCCGGTGACGACGACGTCCTGCGGGCCGTCATCGCCGAGCAGCGCCTGCCGCCGGACAACGAGGCCACCACGGACGGCAACCGGCACTTCTACGGGTTCGAGTGCGAGAACCTCGGTGACGGGAAGGACCCGTGGCCGAAGGTGCAGCTGGAGGCCATCGAGAAGGCGGCCGCGGCGGTGTGCCGGGTGCACGGCTGGACGCAGCGTTCGGTCATCGGGCACCTGGAGTGGCAACCGGGGAAGGTGGACCCCCGGGGCTTCACCATGGCGTCGATGCGCCAGCGGATCGGCGAGCGCCTGCGGTAGGCCGTGTCCGTGGCCGCCGGGCCCGGCCCGGCCGCGGTGGACAATGGCCGGGTGAACGCGTTCGACCTCGCCCTCTCCCGGCTGCGGCCCCGGCTCCCGTCCCCGCTGGAGCCGGTCGAGGACGAGCGCTTCACCCGCTCCGGCCTGCGGCTGCTGCTCAAGCGGGACGACCTGATCCACCCGGACCTGCCGGGCAACAAGTGGCGCAAGCTGGCGCTCAACCTGCGGGCGGCGGACGGGCGGCCGGTGCTGACGTTCGGCGGCGCTTACTCCCACCACCTGCGTGCGACGGCCGCCGCCGGCCGGCTGCTCGGCTTTCCGACGACCGGGGTCGTACGAGGGGACGAGCTGGCCGGCCGGCCGCTGAACCCCTCGCTCGCGCGGTGCGCGGCGGACGGCATGCGCCTGGTGTTCGTGGACCGCTCCACCTACCGCTCCAAGAACGACCCCGCCGTGCTGGCCGCCCTGCTCGCCGGCGCTCCCCCGGAGACGTACGTGGTCCCCGAGGGCGGCAGCAACGCGCTCGCCGCCGAGGGCTCCGCGGAGCTCGGCCGCGAGCTGTCGGGCGCGGCGGACGTCGCGGCGGTGGCGTGCGGCACCGGCGGCACGCTCGCGGGTCTGGCCGCCGGTCTCGCGCCGGGGCAGCGGGCGCTGGGCGTCCCGGTCCTCAAGGGCGGCTTCCTCGGCGCGGAGATACGTGCCCTGCAGAGCGCGGCCTTCGGTGGCCCCCGGGGCGACTGGAGCCTCGACGAGCGCTTCCACGGGGGCGGCTACGCCCGTACGAGCCCCGCCCTGGAAGCGTTCGCGCGGGACTTCGAGGCGCGGCACGGACTCGCCGTCGAGCGACTGTATGTCGCCAAAATGCTGTACGGACTCGTCACCCTCGCGGAGGAGGGAGCGTTCGCCCCGGGCACCCGGATCGCGGCGGTGATCACCGGCGCGCCGTCGTGAGGACCCCGGGCACGCGGGACCGGCTCAGGCCGTCTCCTCGCGGTACGCCGCCGCCTCCTCCAGGTCCAGGCGGCGCAGCAGGGTGCGCATCATCTCGTCGTCGATGCGGCGCTCGTCGCGCAGGCGGACGAAGACCTCGCGTTCGGCTTCGATCATCTCGCGCGCCAGCCGGCGGTAGGTGTCGTCCGCGGTCTCGCCGGTGGCTTCGTTGACCGATCCGAGCCGCTCCCAGACCGCGTTGCGGCGGCGCTCCAGGACGGTGCGGAGGCGGTCGGCCAGCGGCTGCGGCAGGGCGTTTCGTTCATCGCTCAGCAGCCGTTCGAGGCGCTCTTCGGCGGCCCTCGACGCTTCGCTCTGGGCCTGGGCCTCGGCCAGGGTCTCGGCCTGGCGGTCACGGCCCGGGAGCTTCAGCAGCCGGATGAGCGGCGGGAGGGTGAGCCCCTGCACCACCAGCGTCCCGATCACCGTGGTGAAGGTGAGGAAGAGGACAAGGTTCCGCGCGGGGAACTCCACCCCGTCCGTGGCGACCGGGATCGAGAAGGCGATGGCGAGCGAGACCACACCCCGCATCCCGGCCCAGCCGACGATCAGCGGTGCCTTCCAGTCCACCCCGGGCTCGCGCTCGCGGATGCGCCGCGACAACCGGCGCGGGATGAAGGTGGCCGGGAAGACCCAGACGAACCGGACCACGACGACGGCCACGAAGACGCCCACGGCGTACCAGGCCGCCTCGCCGACGCCGTACCGGCCGAGCCCCTGGACGACGTACGGCAACTGGAGTCCGATCAGCGCGAAGACGGCGGACTCCAGGATGAACGCGACCATCTTCCACACGGCCTCCTCCTGGAGGCGGGTGGCGAAGTCCACCTGCCAGTTGCGGTGGCCGAGGTAGAGGCCGACGACGACCACCGCGAGGACGCCGGAGGCGCCGACCTCCTCCGCCGCCGCGTAGGCGACGAAGGGGATGAGGAGCGAAAGGGTGTTCTGCAGCAGGGCCTCCCCGCCGAGCCGGCGGCGCAGCCAGTGGAGGGGGACCATGAGGACCAGCCCGACGCCGATCCCGCCGATCGCCGCGAGGGCGAACTCGCCGATGCCGCCCACCCAGCCGACGCCCGCCCCGACCGCCGCGGCGAGCGCCACCTTGAAGGCGGTGATCGCGGTGGCGTCGTTCACCAGGGACTCGCCCTGGAGGATGGTGGTGATCCGGTTCGGCAGCCCCAGCCTGCGGGCGATGGCGGTGGCGGCGACCGCGTCCGGAGGCGCGATCACCGCGCCGAGGACCAGCGCGGCGGTCAGCGGCAGATCGGGAACCAGGACGTAGGCGAGCCAGCCGACCGCGACCGTCGCGAAGAGGACGTACCCCACGGAGAGCAGGGCGACGGGCCGGAGATTGGCCCGCAGGTCGAGATAGGAGGACTCCACGGCGGCGGTGTGGAGGAGCGGCGGCAGGATCAGCGGCAGCACGATGTGCGGATCCAGGGCGTAGTCCGGTACGCCGGGGACGTACGAGGCGGCGAGGCCGGCCGCGACCAGGAGCAGCGGCGCCGGCACCGGTGTCCTCCGGGCGACGCCCGCCACCGCGGCGCTCCCCGCGACCAGCCCCACCAGTTCCAGTGCGTCCATGCCCCGTCCCCGCCTCGATCGACCCCGTAACCTGGCCATCATGAGCGAGTGTCCCCACGTTGCCGAAATGCCGCGCCCCGAACCCGCGCCGCTGAGCGACACCTGCCCGGAGTGCCTGTCCGACGGGACCCACCCCGTGCAGCTGCGGCTCTGCCTGAGCTGTGGGCACGTCGGCTGCTGCGACTCCTCGGCGGGGCGGCACGCGACGAGGCACTTCTCGGCCACCGGGCACCCGGTGATGCGGACCTTCGAGCCGGACGAGCGCTGGCGCTGGTGCTTCGTGGACGGTTCGATCGTCTGACGGTTGGGTACGTCACACCCCCGCGGCCAAACGCCCGTCGAGCCCCCGCAATTGGGCCCCGCACACCCCTAGCCACTGTGCGTACTCATTGCCTTACCATGAGTGACAGGCGTGGGGTGGGGTCCGCTGGGGCCCACGGCGACACGGCGGCATGGATCGCGATAGCGTCACGGCGGACTGCGCAACCGACTGCGTACCGCCTGGTTCGGGGGGCTTTCTCCCCGGGCCCCGAATGAGCTTGTGCCACCTTGGAGGTGAGGGTGTCCCAGATCGCAGGCGAGCCCGGGACCCAGGACTTCGTGGAAGTCCGGCTGCCCGCTGCGGGTGCCTATCTGTCCGTGCTGCGTACGGCCACGGCCGGCCTCGCGGCGCGCTTGGACTTCACCCTCGACGAGATCGAGGACTTGCGGATCGCGGTCGACGAGGCCTGCGCGATCCTGCTCCAGCAGGCCGTGCCGGGGTCCGTCCTCAGCTGTGTGTTCCGGCTGATCGACGACTCGCTCGACGTGACGGTGTCCGCGCCGACGACGGACGGACGGGCGCCGGAGCGCGACACCTTCGCGTGGACGGTGCTCTCCGCGCTGGCCGGGAAGGTCGAGTCGTCCGTGGCCGAGGACCGTACGGTCTCCATCAGCCTGTACAAACAGCGCGGCGCGGGGCCAGGCCCGGCGTGAGGAGCGGGGACGCGACGGCCGGCATCCCTGAGCAGCAGGCGCGGCCGCATCCGGAGGTCGAGGTCGAGGTCGCTACGGAGCAGGCGGTCCACATGAGCGAGCACGAGCAGCACAGCAAGGTTCCCGAGGCGGCGGAGGCCTCCGCGATCCTCGCGGACTCCGAGCCGCACGAGGTGCCGGATCCGCACGACCGGAGCGGAGCGCGGGCGCTCTTCGTCGAGCTGCGCGGGCTGCCGGAGGGCTCCGCGGAGAAGGCGGAGCTGCGCAATCGGCTGGTGCGGATGCATCTGCCGCTGGTCGAGCATCTGGCCCGGCGCTTCCGCAACCGCGGCGAGCCGCTGGACGACCTGACGCAGGTCGCGACCATCGGCCTGATCAAGTCCGTGGACCGCTTCGACCCGGAGCGGGGTGTCGAGTTCTCGACGTACGCGACTCCGACGGTGGTCGGCGAGATCAAGCGCCACTTCCGGGACAAGGGCTGGGCGGTCCGGGTGCCGCGCCGCCTGCAGGAGCTGCGGCTCTCGCTGACGACGGCGACGGCGGAGCTCTCCCAGCAGCACGGCCGATCCCCGACGGTGCACGAGCTGGCGGAGCGCCTCGGGATCTCGGAGGAGGAGGTCCTGGAGGGCCTGGAGTCGGCGAACGCCTACTCGACCCTCTCCCTGGACGTCCCGGACACGGACGACGAGTCACCCGCCGTCGCGGACACGCTGGGCGCGGAGGACGAGGCGCTGGAGGGTGTCGAGTACCGGGAGTCCCTCAAGCCGCTCCTCGAGGGCCTGCCGCCGCGGGAGAAGCGGATCCTGCTGCTGCGGTTCTTCGGGAACATGACGCAGTCGCAGATCGCTCAGGAGGTCGGCATCTCCCAGATGCACGTCTCCCGGCTGCTGGCCCGCACGCTGGCCCAGCTCCGGGAGAAGCTCCTCGTGGAGGAGTAGGCGTCCTCGCGTGCCGCCGCCGGTGCGCCGGGGGTACGGAACCTCAGGCCGCGCCGCGGCGGCCGATGCCCAGGGCCTCGGTCGTCGCCGGGTTCACCAGGAGGACCAGGCCGGTCACCGCGAGGACCGCGAGGGCGATGCCCGCCAGGATCATCGCGCTGCTGGTGTGGAGCAGCTGCCAGGCGACGGGCAGGGCCAGGATCTGGGTGATGATCGCCGGCCCGCGGCTCCAGGCGCGGCGCAGGAGCAGTCCGCGCGCCGCCGCCGCCGGGAAGAGGCCGAGCACGACCAGCGTGGCCCCGCCGGTGACGGCCTGGGTCAGGCTGTCCGGGCTGCCGGTGACGCCGGTCACGAGGACGTACAGGCCCCCGGCCACCAGGGCCAGCGCCTCGATCCCGGCCACCGCGGCCGCCGCGGCCAGCCGGGCGGGACGGGAGGTGTGCGCGGTGGTCCGTTCCGTACTGCTCATACCTGGCAGGGTAGCCGGGCCGGCGGGACCCACCCCTCTGGGCCCGGTACCGCCGGGTAGGTACGCTGGCGGCCATGCGCGCACTTCTTGTGGTCAATCCGGCAGCAACCACCACCAGTGCCCGCACCCGTGATGTCCTCATCCACGCGCTCGCCAGCGAGATGAAGCTGGAGGCGGTCACCACCGAGTACCGCGGGCACGCCCGGGACCTGGGGCGGCGGGCCGCCGAGTCCAAGGACGTGGAGCTGGTCGTCGCCCTGGGCGGCGACGGCACCGTCAACGAGGTCGTGAACGGACTCCTCCACGGCGGCCCGGACCCCGACCGGCTTCCGGGCCTCGCGGTGGTCCCCGGTGGTTCGACGAACGTCTTCGCCCGCGCCCTCGGGCTGCCGAACGACGCCGTGGAGGCGACCGGCGCCCTTCTCGACGCCCTGCGTGAGCGCCGTGCACGGACAGTGAGCCTGGGGCTCGCCTCCGGCACCCCGGGCAGCGAGGACGAGGGGGTGCCGCCCCGCTGGTTCACGTTCTGCGCCGGCTTCGGCTTCGACGCCGGTGTCGTGGGCCGGGTCGAACAGCAGCGGGAGCGCGGCAGGAGATCCACCCACGCGCTCTACCTCCGTCAGGTGGTCCGCCAGTTCCTGGGCGAGCCGCACCGGCGCAACGGCACGATCACCCTGGAGCGCCCGGGGCAGGACCCGGTCGAGGACCTGGTCCTGTCGATAATCTGCAACACCTCTCCCTGGACCTACCTGGGCAATCGTCCGGTGTACGCGTCCCCGGAGGCGTCCTTCGAGACGGCGCTGGACGTCCTCGCACTGAGCCGTCTTTCGGCGCCCGCGGTGGCCCGCTACGCCACCCAGTTGCTCACGTCGACACCCGAGCGCGGTCCCCACGGCAAGCACGCACTGTCTCTACACGATCTGACCGACTTCACCTTGCATTCCAAGGTTCCGCTCCCCCTACAGATGGACGGAGACCACCTGGGACTGCGTACCAGCGTGACGTTCACAGGCGTACGCCGTGCACTGCGTGTGATTGTGTGAGTGGAAGGGCCTAAAGTCCTTTCACTCGAACGTTTAGGCTGGCATCCACCCCTAAGAAGTACGGCTGTGACCTAGCCGACACCGAGGAATCAAAAAAAACTTTCCTGAAGGGGTTGTATCCGCCGCCGAGGTTTGCGAATCTCTTCATGGCGATCGGGACGGCCCGCAGGACCGGCCTCCACTGAGAGCCAGAACCCCTCCACGAATCCTGGACCACACCAGTTCATCTGGCAGTCGGCCCTTCACTTGCGGGGGGATTCGTGAAAGCGTTCACATTCACAAGCAACCCGCACGTAACACCAAGAGAGGTAGCAGCCATGGACTGGCGTCACAACGCCGTTTGTCGTGAGGAAGACCCCGAGCTGTTCTTCCCCATCGGCAACACCGGTCCTGCGCTGCTGCAGATCGAGGAAGCCAAGGCCGTCTGCCGCCGCTGCCCCGTCATGGAGCAGTGCCTGCAGTGGGCGCTCGAGTCCGGCCAGGACTCCGGCGTCTGGGGTGGCCTCAGCGAGGACGAGCGCCGCGCGATGAAGCGCCGCGCCGCTCGCAACCGGGCGCGCAACGCCAGCGCCTGAACACCCTGACAAGCCTGAGGCAAGCGGCGCGTACATCGCGTACGCAATCACCGCCCCCGAGCCGCAGCGCGCAGCAGTAACCCACAGCATTCGAGCCCCGGACCGATCTCTTCGGTCCGGGGCTCGCTGCTGTGCTCGGCCGGACTCAGCCGAACGCGGTGCCGTCACGCGGCCGTACGCGGTGCCGTTACGCGGCGGCGCTCGGCGGGGCGATCACTTCTGCGGCAGTACGGGGATGTCGAGGACGACCTTGGTGCCGCGCTCGCCGCCCGGCCGCATGTCGAAGGTGCCGCCCAACTCGCCCTCGACCAGGGTGCGGACGATCTGCAGTCCGAGGTTTCCGGCACGCTGCGGGTCGAAGCCCTCGGGCAGCCCGCGCCCGTCGTCCTGAACGGTGATCAGCAGGCGTGCGTCCGCGCGGGGTTCACCGCGGACGGCCGTGACCTCGACGGTGCCCAGCTCCGCGGGCGCGAAGGCGTGTTCGAGGGCGTTCTGGAGCACTTCGGTGAGGACCATGGCGAGCGGGGTGGCGACCTCAGCGTCCAGGATGCCGAACCGGCCGTTGCGCCGGCAGGTCACCTTGCCCGGGGAGATCTCGGCGACCATCGCGATCACCCGGTCGGCGATCTCGTCGAACTCGACCCGCTCGTCCAGATTCTGGGACAGCGTCTCATGCACGATGGCGATCGAACCGACCCTGCGCACCGCCTCGTTGAGCGCCTCGCGCCCCTGGGGCGAGTCCATCCGGCGGGCCTGGAGGCGCAGCAGCGCGGCGACCGTCTGGAGGTTGTTCTTCACCCGGTGGTGGATCTCCCGGATGGTGGCGTCCTTGGTGATCAACTCGCGCTCGCGGCGGCGCAGTTCGGTGACGTCGCGGAGCAGGACGAGCGAACCGATGCGGGCGCCCTTGGGCTTGAGCGGGATCGCGCGCAGCTGGATCACCCCGCCGTTGCCCTCCACCTCGGCCTCCCGGGGGGCGTAGCCGGAGGCCAGTTTGACCAGGGCCTCGTCGACGGGGCCGCGGGAGGGGGCGAGCTCGGCGGTGATCTGCCCGAGGTGCTGGCCGACGAGGTCGGCGGCGAGGCCGAGGCGGTGGTACGCGGAGAGCGCGTTGGGCGAGGCGTACTGGACGATCCCGTCGGCGTCGAGCCGGATCAGTCCGTCACCGGCGCGGGGCGAGGAGTCCATGTCGACGGCCTCCCCGGGGAAGGGGAAGGAGCCGGCGGCGATCATCTGGGCGAGGTCCGAGGCGGACTGGAGGTAGGTGAGCTCCAGCCGGCTCGGGGTCCGTACCGTCAGGAGGTTGGTGTTGCGGGCGATGACGCCGAGGACGCGGCCCTCCCGGCGTACGGGGATGGACTCGACCCGGACGGGGACCTCCTCGCGCCACTCGGGGTCGCCCTCGCGCACGATCCGGCCCTCGTCGAGGGCGGCGTCGAGCAGCGGGCGGCGGCCGCGCGGCACGAGGTGACCGACCATGTCGTCCTGGTAGGAGGTCGGGCCGGTGTTGGGCCGCATCTGGGCGACGGAGACGTACCGGGTGCCGTCCAGGGTGGGGACCCAGAGCACCAGGTCGGCGAAGGAGAGGTCGGAGAGCAGTTGCCACTCCGACACCAGCAGATGGAGCCACTCGAGGTCGGACTCACTCAGAGCGGTGTGCTGGCGGACGAGGTCGTTCATGGAGGGCACAGGTGCGAGCGTACCCGCGGAATTCAGGGGCCATGAACCTGGATCTCGGGGCGTTCGTGATGGAGGATGGGCCAGGAAGGACGCGGTTCCCATGGATGGACAGACAAGAATGGTCTAGTCCACAATGGCGGAGCAGCATCCTGTACGACCTCCGCCCTCCCCGCACAGGAGGGTGGATCGAGGTACCCGGCGCTCTCTGCCCTGACTGCGCCGAGACCTCCCACACGGCCGAGGGACCGCACACCCCCGGCCGGGCGACTCCGGGCTGCGGTGCCGGACGGGTTGAGGGTCCCGTCAGGCGCCGCGGCCCGCGGGTGTTTCCCGAGCCCTCCCGCGCACCACGGGCCAGGCCGCCGTCGCCACCTCCGCCACCGCCCGGAGCTCCTCCCGGGTCGCGCCGTCGCGCGCCTGCTGGGACATGCCCTGGAGGACCGCGCCGCAGAAGCGGGCCAGCGCGCCGGTGTCCGCGTCCGCGGGCAGCTCCCCGGCTGCGACGCCGCGGCGGATCCGGGTCTCGAAGGACGCCAGAGCGCGGTTGCGGCGCTGGCGCAGGGCTTCCTCGACCTCCAGGTTCGAGCAGTTGGTCGCGGAGGAGATCACCAGGCAGCCGCGCGGGTGGGACGGGTCGGTGAAGGCGTCGGCCGCCTCCCTCAGCATCCGGGCCAGCGCGTCGCGCGCGGTCGGCTCCTCCGCCAGGGCCTCGTCGCCGTAGGCGCCGTACGAGACGGCGTACGCCTCCACGACCTCCTCGAAGAGCGTCCGCTTGTCGCCGAACGCGGCGTACAGGCTCGGGGCGCTGATGCCCATGGCGCGGGTGAGGTCGGAGACGGAGGTCGTCTCGTACCCCTGCTCCCAGAACGCCGTCATGGCCTGCTCCAGCGCCGCCCGGCGGTCGAAGGAGCGGGGCCGGCCGCGCCGCTTGGTGGTCATGGCGCCCGATTCTATAGCGCACGTTACGGAAAGCGGCTCCGGAGCTCGCGGGTCCCGGGTGGCTGGACCGGAGGCGCCGATCGACGATGAGAGGGGCGGGGTCCGGCGAGCGGACGGGACCGTGCCGGGGGCCCGCGCTCTGCTAGATTCAGCGCTACAATTGGTCTATACCACCCGCCCCTCACACGATCGGCAGGCACAGCGTGGAAGTTGTCATCGTCCCGGACGCCAAGGCAGGCGGCGAGCTGATCGCGGACGGCATCGCCGGCCTTCTGCGCCGCAAGCCCGACGCGCTGCTCGGCGTGGCCACAGGATCGACTCCGCTGCCCATCTACGAGGCCCTGATCGCCCAGGTCGAGGCCGGCACCGTCGACGTCTCGCGGGCCCGGATCGCCCAGCTCGACGAGTACGTCGGGCTGCCCGCGGGCCACCCGGAGGCGTACCGCTCGACCGTGCTGCGCCAGGTCGTCGAGCCGCTCGGGCTCTCCCCGGACGCCTTCATGGGCCCCGACGGCTCCGCCGAGGACGTCCAGGCGGCCTGCGAGGCGTACGACAAGGCGCTCGCCGACGCCGGCGGCGTGGACCTGCAGATCCTCGGCATCGGTACCGACGGGCACATCGGCTTCAACGAGCCCTGCTCCTCGCTCGCCTCCCGCACCCGGATCAAGACACTGACCGAGCAGACCCGGATCGACAACGCGCGCTTCTTCGACGACGACATCGAGCAGGTGCCGCACCACGTCATCACGCAGGGCATCGGGACCATCCTGGAGGCCCGCCACCTGGTGCTCCTCGCCACCGGCGAGGGCAAGGCGGAGGCCGTGGCCCAGACCGTCGAGGGCCCGGTGGCCGCGCTCGTACCCGCCTCCGCGCTGCAACTGCACCCGCACGCCACGGTCGTCGTGGACGAGGCCGCCGCGTCGAAGCTGAAGCTCGCGCCCTACTTCCGCCACACGTTCGCCAACAAGCCGGCCTGGCAGGGCATCTGAGACGTACGCGAAGGGGCCCGGCACCACCTCCAGGTGCCGGGCCCCTTCGCGTACCGCGGTCAGATGCCGGCGACGGCCTCCGCCGCCGCGCGGCCGCAGACCCGGGCCGCGCCGTGCGTGGCGATGTGCAGGGCCCCCCGGGGCTCCGCCTGGTCGAGGCCCATCTCCACCACCACGGTGTCCGGGCGCGCCGCCAGCAGCGCGTCCAGCGCCTCGGTCATCCAGGGGTGCCGGTGGGAGTCCCGTACGACCGCGACGATGCGGCGCTCCCCCGCCGCGGCCAGGACCGCGTCCACCGACGGCTCGTCGTAGGTGCCCGTCGCGGTCCCCGGAAGCAGCCGCTCCAGCTCCGCGGCGACGCCCCAGGGGGTCTCGTCCCCGACGGCGATGTTGGCGACCGGGGTGAAGGCGGCGACGTAGGGAGCGCTGGTCATCGGCGTGTGGGGCCGCTCCCCCGTCGTCACCGTCACGGCGCGGCGGGCCGCCACGAGTCCGATGTCGGTGCCGGGCGCGGTCCCCTCCTGCACTGCCGCGCCCGGCCCCGCTACAGCCCCCCTGGCCCGGTGCGCCTGGGTCCACGCCGCCAGGACGCGCACCCGCGCCGCGGCGTCGGCCAGCCGCTCCTCGGGCAGTTCGCCGGTCCGTACCGCTTCGACCAGGGCGTCGCGCAGCCGCAGTACGGTGCCCTCGTCGGCCAGCCCGCCGCCGACGCAGATGGCGTCGGCGCCCGCGGCGATCGCGAGGACCGATCCGCGCTCGATGCCGTACGTCGACGCGATGGCCTGCATCTCCATGCCATCGGTGACGATCAGCCCCTCGAAGCCCAGCTCCTGGCGCAGCAGACCGGTGAGGATCCGCGGGCTCAGGGTGGCCGGCCGGTGGGGGTCGAGCGCGGGGAGAAGAATATGCGCGCTCATGACGGCTTGGGTACCCGCCGCGATCGCGGCGCGGAAAGGTACCAGCTCACGGGCGTGCAGTGTGTCGAGGTCCACATCGATGCGGGGCAGCGCGTGGTGGGAGTCCACGTTGGTGTCGCCGTGTCCGGGGAAGTGCTTGGTGCAGGCCGCGACGCCGACGGCCTGGAGGCCCTCGACGTACGCCACGGTGTGCCGGGCGACGAGCTCCGGGTCGGCGCCGAAGGAGCGCACCCCGATGACCGGGTTGTCCGGATTGGAGTTCACATCGGCGGAGGGCGCCCAGTTGAGGTCGACCCCGCACGCGGCGAGCCGGCGGCCGAGCTCGCGGGCGACGGCCCGGGTGAGGCCGGTGTCGTCCACGGAGCCGAGCGCGTAGTTGCCGGGGAACGAGGAGCCGTGCCGGACCTCCAGGCGGGTGACGTCCCCGCCCTCCTCGTCGATGGCGACCAGGACGTCGTCCCGCTCGGCCCGCAGCCGCGCGGTGAGCGCGGCGAGCTGCTCGGGAGAGGCGATGTTCCGGCCGAACAGGCCGACGGAGGAGAGTCCTTCACCGATCCTGCGGAGCAGCCAGTCGGGCGCCGTCGTGCCGACGAAGCCGGGTTGGAGGACGGTGAGCGCGTCACGCGTCAGGGTGTCCGTGCCGGTTACGAGAGTGGTCATGGGGAGGCGTTATCCCTTCACCGCGCCCGCGGTCAGTCCCGCGGCCATCTTGCGCTGGACAAGGAGGAAGAGGATCACGATGGGGACGGCCATCATGGTGGAACCCGCCATCATCGGGGCGTACTCGGTACCGTTCTTCGTGATGAAGTTGGAGAGCCAGACGGTGGCCGTCTGGTTCTGCTGGCTCATCAGCATCAGCGCGTAGAGGTACTCGTTCCACGCCTGGATGAAGCCGTACACGGACGTGGCGACCATGCCCGGCGCGAGCAGGGGGAAGACGACCCGGACGAACGCACCGGTGCGGGTGCAGCCGTCGACCTGGGCGGCTTCCTCCAGCTCCTTGGGGATGTTCACGATGAAGCCGCGCAGGGTCCACACCGTGAAGGGGAGGATGAAGGTGAGGTAGGTGATGATCAGGCCGCTGATCCTGTCGTACTGACCGAGATCGTTGAGCATCAGGAAGACGGGGATGATCATCGCGACGAGCGGGATCATCTGGACCGCGAGGATGCCGACGATCACGATCTTGCGGCCGCGGAAGGCGAACCGGGAGATGGCGAGGGCCGCCAGCATGCCGACGACGATGCCGATCACGACGACCGTGGCCGAGACGACCAGGCTGCGCCCCACCGGCCCCCAGAAGTCCGCGATCTCCAGGGCGCGCTTGAAGTTCTCCAGCGTGAAGGTGGAGGGGAAGAAGTGCGGGTTCGGGTCGATGGCGTCCTTGGCCGGCTTGAGGGCCGTGTTCACCATCCAGTAGACCGGGAAGCCGACGACGGCGAAGACGAGCAGCCCGAGCAGGTTCCAGCCGAGCTTCGACCCGCGGGGGCGGGTGACGCCGGGGGCAGGGGTGGTCGTGGTCACTCCACCTCTCCGATCTTGAGCATCTGGCGCATGTAGACGGCGACGACGCCCAGCAGCAGAGCGACCGTGACGAGGGCGATGGCCGAGCCGGTGCCGTAGTCGTTGACGACGAACGCCTTGTCGAACGAGTACGTGGTGAGGAGCTGGAACTCGGCCTCCGGGTGGCCGTTGCGCATGACGTAGACCTGGGGGAAGACGCCCATGTCCCAGATGACCGAGAGCGTCGTCAGCATGACGATGATCGGCTTGAGGATCGGCAGGGTGACGAACCGGAAGACGCCCCACGCGCCCGCGCCGTCGAGCCGAGCGGCCTCTTCGAGCTCCTTGGGCACCTGCGTCAGACCGGCGCTCAGGGTGATCACGACGAAGGGCACGGCGCCCCAGACGACGAGCAGCATGATGACGGCGAGGCCCTGGGGACCGCTGGCGAACCAGTTGTGGCCGATCATGTCCACGCCGGGCAGCTTGTCGAGCAGCCAGTTGAGCACGCCGTAGTCGGCGTCGAAGAGCCATTTGAAGATGGCGGTCGCGACGATGATGGGCATGCCCCAGCTCGCCACCAGCACGATGTTGATCAGCGCCTTGACCCAGCCGGAGACCTTCTGCAGCAGCAGCGCGATCATCATGCCGAGCACCATGGTGAGGATCACCGCGCCGCCCGCGAAGATCACGGTCCGCAGGACCACGGCCCAGAACTCGCCGTCGGAGAGGATCGTGGCGAAGTTGGCGAAGCCGGCCGACTCCGCCTCCTGGAAGCCCCAGAGCTGCGGCTGGCCGAAGTGCTGGAAGGAGAGGGTGACCAGGCGCACGAGCGGATAGCCGAGCACGAGGAGCAGGACGAGCAGGCATGGCGCGAGCAGGAGCCAGGGGATCCCGCCTCCGCCGTTGGTGGGCTTCTTCCCCGGCTTCGGGGCACCGGCCCGCGGGCCGGATGGTGGCGATTGCCGCACCGGCGGCACCTTCGCGGTGGTTGTGTCTGCGGCACTCATCCCGTGCTCCTCAGCGATCCCTCTCCTGGTACGGGAAGCAGGGCCCCGCGGCACCCCTTTTTTGAGGCTCGGTTCTCCTCCGGGGCGCTCTCAGCGTGCGTCGACGGTCGATCGTGCTCGGGTCGCTCGTTCCTCGCGACCCTCCGCGCTCTCCCTCTCGACACCCGCACGCCCCTTCGGCTCACTCACCAGGGGGTGAAGGGGCCCTGCCTCTAGGTCACTTGGTGTTGATGACCTTGTCGATCGCGGCGTCCGCGTCCTTGGCGGCGGCCTCGACCGACTTCTTGCCGTTGGCGATCTCGATGAGCATCGTCTTGAGGGTCTGGGCCTTCTCGACCTGGCCCCAGCCGGGGGCGGTCGGGACGAACCAGCTCGACTCGGCCGCGGTGGCCGGGACGGCGGTCGCCGGGTCGGCCTTCAGCGGGGCGAGGTCCGCCTTGTTGTTGGGCAGGTTGCCCTTGGCGACGAGGCCCTTCTGGCCCTCGGCGCCGGTGAAGGCGGCGATCCACTCGGCCGCGACGCCCTGCGCCTTGGACTTGACCGGGATGGCCAGGTCCGAGCCGCCGAGGAAGACGGGGAGGTTCTTGCCGGACGGGCCGGGCATCACGAAGTTCTCGAGCTTGTCCTTCAGCCCGCCGACCTTGTCGCTCTTCGGGTCGGCCGCGGTGGCGCCCTCCCACCCGGCGGCGAACATCGTGGCGGCGTTGCCCTGGCCGAAGACGATCGGACGGTCGGACTCGTCCTTGGTCTTGTCGCCGTGCATGTACTTGTCGACGATGTTCTTGTACTCGTTGAGGCCCTTGAGGGACTCGGGCGAGGACAGGTTCGCCTTCCAGGTCTCGCCGTTCTGCTCGGCGATGGAGCCGCCGGCGTCGTAGACGAAGGACATCGCGGCGTACCAGTCGGGCGCCGGCTGGTACCAGGCGCTGAACTTGTCGCCCTTCTTCTTCTGGATGGCGTCGAGCGCGGCGGTCAGCTCGGCCCAGGTCTTCGGGGCGGCCTTGACGCCCGCCTCGGCGGCGATGTCCTTGCGCCAGGTGCCCACGCGGCCACCGGCGTAGTAGGGGACGCCGTAGGTCTTGCCGTTGTAGGTGACCGAGTCCTTGAGCGCGTCGAGCCACTTGTCGGAGTTCTCGAACTTCGACGCGTCGACCTCGGCGAAGGCACCCTTGGCCATGTAGCCGATCATCTCGGTGTTGCCCATCTCGACAACATCCGGGGCCTTGTCCGTGGCGAGTACGGCGTCGAGCTTGGTGTTCTTGTCCGGCCAGCCGTAGTACTCGTGGTTGATCTTTATGCCCGGGTGCTTCTTCGTCACCGCGTCGTCGGCGGCCTTGACCAGCTCCGGCCAGTTGTTCTGGGCGTCGACCGTCAGCCAGACGGTGATCTCCTTGACGTCGCCACCGGCCGAGTCCCCACCCTTGCCGGAACCGCCACACGCCGCGATGCTGATCATCATGCCCGCGACGCCGATCGCCGCGATGAGCTTGCGCTTCACGCCACCCTCCTCAGGGATGCCTGCAACCCCTGCCCACCGCGCGAAGACATACGCCGAGTAACGCTCGTCGGGGCTGGGAGCTGGTCTTTAATGGTTTAGACCAGTACCGGGAGCTTGGCCTAGACCTTTAGGGGTGTCAAGGGTGTATAAGAAGGGCAGTCGGGTCCGTTATCGGACCGACACCTGAGGGAGGGCGACGACCCGTGACCGGTCCGTGCCACCATGTGAGCCGCGACAGACGGAGGAGCCGGTGACGGCAGCAGCACAGGAGTCGGGAAGGCGGAGCATGGCCACGGACCCGGGCAGCACGGACACGGAGGGCGGTGCCGCCACCCGTACCGCGCGCGTGCCCAAGTACTACCGACTGAAGCGGCACTTGCTCGACATGACGGAGACCCTGCCGCCCGGCACGCCCGTCCCGCCGGAGCGCACCCTCGCCGCCGAGTTCGACACCTCACGCACCACCGTGCGCCAGGCCCTCCAGGAGCTGGTCGTCGAGGGCCGGCTCGAACGCATCCAGGGCAAGGGCACGTTCGTGGCCAAGCCCAAGGTCTCGCAGGCGCTGCAGCTCACCTCCTACACCGAGGACATGCGGGCCCAGGGCCTGGAGCCCACCTCGCAGCTGCTCGACATCGGCTACGTCACCGCCGACGACACCCTCGCCGGACTGCTCGACATCGCGGCGGGCGGACGGGTGCTGCGGATCGAGCGGCTGCGCCTCGCGAGCGGCGAGCCGATGGCGATCGAGACCACGCACCTGTCCGCCAAGCGCTTCCCCGCGCTGCGCCGTTCGCTGGTGAAGTACACCTCGCTCTACACCGCGCTCGCCGAGGTGTACGACGTGCACCTCGCGGAGGCCGAGGAGACGATCGAGACCTCGCTGGCCACCCCGCGCGAGGCCGGTCTGCTCGGTACGGACGTGGGCCTGCCGATGCTGATGCTCTCCCGCCACTCGCTGGACGCGCGGGGCGAGCCGGTCGAATGGGTGCGCTCGGTCTACCGCGGCGACCGGTACAAGTTCGTCGCACGGCTCAAGCGCCCCAACGGCTGAGACCCACCTGCCGAACACCCCGAAAGGCCCCGCGGAGCACCCTCCGCGGGGCCTTCGGCGTACCCCGCCGGGCAGTTGAGCGGAAAAGCGTTGCCGTACCGATATGCGGACGGGGGGTGACGCTGCGCGAAGCCAGCGCCTAGATTTCCTGCGCATTACACGGTGATCAGCGAGGGGACGGTTGCAGCAATGCCAGAGCCGGAAGCAACACCCGATACTGGGCGAAAAGGCCTCACTCCCAAGTCCATCGCCATCTGGTCGCTCGTCGCCCTGGTGGGCGCGGCGGGCTGTGCCGTACTCGCCCTCTCCCGCGGCGAGGACGTCTCCGCCGCCTGGATGCTCGCGGCCGCGCTCGGCTCGTACGCGATCGCCTACCGCTTCTACGCCCGGTTCATCGCACGGCGCGTACTGAAGGTCGACAAGACACGGGCCACCCCCGCCGAGCGCCTCGACAACGGTGTCGACTTCCATCCGACCGACCGCAGGGTGCTCTTCGGACACCACTTCGCGGCGGTCGCCGGCGCGGGCCCGCTGGTCGGCCCGGTGCTGGCCGCGCAGATGGGCTATCTGCCGGGCACCATCTGGATCATCGTCGGCGTCATCTTCGCCGGCGCCGTCCAGGACATGGTGACGCTGTTCTTCTCCACCCGGCGCAACGGCCGGTCGCTGGGCCAGATGGCCCGTGACGAGATCGGCCCGTTCGGTGGCGCGGCTGCGCTGATCGCGGTCTTCGCCATCATGATCATCCTGCTCGCGGTGCTGGCCCTGGTCATCGTCAACGCCCTCGCCCACTCCCCGTGGGGCGTCTTCTCCATCGGCATGACGATCCCGATCGCCCTGCTGATGGGCGTCTATCTGCGCGTCCTGCGCCCGGGCCGGGTCACCGAGGTCTCGGTCATCGGCGTGGCGCTGCTGCTGCTCGCCATCGTCGCGGGCGGCTGGGTCGCCGAGTCGTCCTGGGCCGACACCTTCACGCTCGAACCGGGCACCCTGGTCATCTGGATGATCGTGTACGGCTTCCTGGCCTCCGTGCTCCCGGTCTGGATGCTGCTCGCGCCGCGCGACTACCTGTCGACCTTCATGAAGGTCGGCACCATCGTGTTCCTCGCGCTCGGCGTGGTCATCGCCCTGCCGACCATGAAGATGGACGCCGTCACGGACTTCGCGACGCGCGGCGACGGTCCCGTCTTCGCCGGCTCGATGTTCCCGTTCGTCTTCATCACCATCGCCTGCGGCGCGCTCTCCGGCTTCCACTCCCTGGTCTCCTCGGGCACCACCCCGAAGATGATCCAGAAGGAGACGCAGGTCCGGATGATCGGCTACGGGGCCATGCTCACCGAGTCGTTCGTCGCCATCATGGCGATGATCACCGCGTGCATCATCGACCCGGGTCTGTACTTCGCCATCAACTCCCCCGCCGGAGTCGTCGGCACCACGGTCCAGTCCGCCTCCGAGGCCGTCGCGAACCTGGGCTTCACGATCACCCCCGAGGCACTGGCCCAGGCGGCCAAGGACGTCGAGGAGGCGAGCCTGCTCTCGCGTACCGGCGGCGCGCCGACCTTCGCCCTCGGCATGTCGGAGATCTTCTCCGCTGTCATCGGCGGTACCGCGATGAAGGCCTTCTGGTACCACTTCGCGATCATGTTCGAGGCGCTGTTCATCCTGACGACCGTGGACGCGGGAACCCGCGTCGGCCGGTTCATGCTCCAGGACATGCTGGGCAACGTCTACAAGCCGTTCCGCCAGGTCAGCTGGAAGCCGGGCGTCTGGTTCGCCAGCGCGGTGGTCGTCGGCGGCTGGGGCTACTTCCTCTGGGTCGGCGTGCACGACCCGCTGGGCGGCATCAACCAGCTCTTCCCGCTGTTCGGCATCGCCAACCAGCTGCTCGCCGCCGTGGCGCTGGCCGTCTGCACCACGCTGCTCATCAAGTCCGGCCGCCTGAAGTGGGCCTGGGTCACCGGCGTCCCGCTCGCCTGGGACGTCGCCGTCACCCTGACCGCGAGCTGGCAGAAGATCTTCTCCGAGGACCCGCGGGTCGGCTTCTTCGCCCAGCGGGACAAGTACCAGGCGGGCATCGACGCCGACAAGGTGCTCCCGCCCGCCAAGTCGATCGACGACATGCACACCGTCGTCACCAACTCCACCGTGGACGGCGTGCTGTCCGCGCTGTTCGCGATCCTCATCATCGTGGTGATCGCCGACGCGGGCCGGGTCTGCTTCAAGGCGATCAGGAACCCGGAGGGCGTCCGGCTCTCCGAGGCGCCCCACACCGAGTCCAAGCTCGTCGCGCCCGCCGGCATGTTCCCCACGAAGGAGGAGAAGGCGGAGCTGGTGGCCGCCGGACTCGGCGCCGGAGGCGGCATGCGCGAGGAGACCGCGCCGGGCGAGCCGCGGAGTGACGTGCCGACCGGGACCGGATCCGCATGAGCACGGCGAACACGGTCCGCCACCTGCGGCGCGCGGTGCGCGCGATCCGCTGGTACGTGCGCGAGCTCTCCGGCGAGGCCGTCTACGACCGGTACGTCGCCCACGCCCGAAGCTGCGACCCGGACGCCGAGGTGATGACCCGGCGGGAGTTCGAGCGCAGCCGCACCGACGCGCGGGAGGCCGATCCGCGCGAGGGGTTCCGCTGCTGCTGAGCCCTCACCGGCCGTCCGACGGGCCGCCGCCCTCCCCCTCCCGGGAAGGCGGCGGCCCGCTGCGTCAGACCCCCGGCGAACTCACCGCGCTTCCCTCCCCCGATGACAAACGCCTCTGCTTCGGCGAAGAGCTCTGACACCCAACGGCACTACATGTGGGGGGTGCTTCAAGGAGCGCCCCCCACATGTATGCTCATGCTCGCTGTCGCCGCAGGGGAATCCGGTGGAAATCCGGAACTGTCCCGCAACGGTGTGTTGGCGTGCTTTTGCGCTCCTACGAGTCCGAACACCTGCCGACAGTGCGCCCGGTCCGTCCGTTCCGGGTGCCAGAGTCGTCCGGGCCTCGCGGAGTGGGCCGGTGGACACGGAGCGCGCCCGCGTACGGGTGCGCGTGCCGTCCGCCTCCCCGTCGCCCCCCGGGCCGAGCGAGGGAGAGCCCCACGTGACCATCGCGCCAGCCGATCCGGCCGCGGCGATCGAGAGCGACGGACCCGGGACGCTACTGCTCCGGACCCTGACCGACCTCACCGCCGACCTTCCCGACACCGACCCGGGCAAGGTCGCCGCCGCCGCGCTGCGCGGCCGCAACGCCGCCTCGGACGAGGCGGAGCTGCGGGAGCTGGCCACCGAGGCGGCCGCCGGCCTGATCGCCGAGGACCCGGCCTACTCCCGGCTCGCGGCCCGGCTGCTGACCCGGACCATCGCGGAGGAGGCGGCCGGGCAGGGTGCGGTGGCGTTCTCGGCGTCGGTGGCGGTGGGGCACCGGGAGGGTCTGATCGCGGACCGTACGGCCGCGTTCGTGACCGCCCACGCGGACCGGATGGACGCGCTGATCGACCCGGCCGCCGACGACCGGTTCGGCTACTTCGGGCTGCGGACGCTGTACTCGCGCTATCTGCTCCGGCACCCGATCACCCGCAAGGTGATCGAGACGCCCCAGCACTTCATGCTGCGGGTCGCGGCCGGGCTCGCCGAGGACGATTCCGTACGCGCGCTGGACGAGGTCGCGGCGCTGTACGGGCTGATGAGCCGGCTGGACTACCTCCCCTCCTCCCCCACCCTGTTCAACTCCGGCACCCGCCACCCGCAGATGTCGTCCTGCTATCTGCTGGACTCGCCGCTGGACGAGCTGGACTCCATCTACGACCGCTACCACCAGGTCGCGCGGCTGTCGAAGCACGCGGGCGGCATCGGTCTTTCGTACTCCCGCATCCGGGCCCGCGGTTCGCTGATCCGCGGCACCAACGGCCACTCCAACGGCATCGTGCCGTTCCTGAAGACGCTGGACGCCTCCGTCGCCGCCGTGAACCAGGGCGGGCGGCGCAAGGGCGCGGCCGCCGTCTACCTGGAGACGTGGCACGCGGACATCGAGGAGTTCCTGGAGCTGCGCGACAACACCGGTGAGGACCAGCGGCGTACGCACAACCTCAACCTGGCGCACTGGATCCCGGACGAGTTCATGCGCCGGGTGAACGCCGACGCCGAGTGGTCGCTGTTCTCCCCCGCCGACGTGCCCGAACTGGTCGACCTGTGGGGCGACGAGTTCGACGCCGCCTACCGCGCCGCCGAGTCCAGGGGCCTGGCCCGCAAGACCATGCCGGCCCGGGACCTGTACGGCCGGATGATGCGCACGCTGGCCCAGACCGGCAACGGCTGGATGACCTTCAAGGACGCCTCGAACCGGACCGCGAACCAGACGGCGGAGCCGGGCCACACGGTCCACTCCTCCAACCTCTGCACGGAGATCCTGGAGGTGACGGACGACGGCGAGACGGCCGTGTGCAACCTCGGTTCGGTCAACCTGGGCGCCTTCGTGACCGGCGGTGACATCGACTGGGAGCGGCTCGACGCGACCGTCCGTACGGCCGTCACCTTCCTCGACCGGGTCGTGGACATCAACTTCTACCCGACCGAGCAGGCCGGGCGCTCCAACGCCCGCTGGCGGCCGGTGGGCCTGGGCGCGATGGGGCTCCAGGACGTCTTCTTCCAGCTGAAGCTGCCCTTCGACTCGCCCGCGGCGCGCGCCCTGTCGACGCGGATCGCCGAGCGGATCATGCTCGCCGCGTACGAGGCCTCCGCCGACCTCGCCGAGCGCAACGGCCCCCTCCCGGCCTGGGAGAAGACCCGCACCGCCCGGGGCGTCCTGCACCCCGACCACTACGACGTGGAGCTGAACTGGCCCGAGCGCTGGGCCGCCCTGCGCGAGCGGATCGCCACGGTCGGCATGCGCAACAGCCTTCTGCTCGCCATCGCTCCGACCGCGACGATCGCCTCGATCGCGGGCGTGTACGAGTGCATCGAGCCGCAGGTCTCCAACCTCTTCAAGCGCGAGACGCTGTCGGGTGAGTTCCTCCAGGTCAACTCCTATCTGGTGGACGAGCTGAAGCGGCTCGGCGTGTGGGACGCGCAGACCCGTGAGGCGCTGCGCGAGTCCAACGGCTCGGTGGCCGGCTTCACCTGGGTCCCGGCCGAGGTGCGCGAGCTGTACCGCACGGCGTGGGAGATCCCGCAGCGCGGCCTGATCGACATGGCGGCGGCCCGCACCCCCTTCCTGGACCAGTCGCAGTCCCTGAACCTGTTCCTGGAGACGCCGACGATCGGCAAGCTGTCGTCGATGTACGCGTACGCCTGGAAGCAGGGTCTGAAGACGACGTACTACCTGCGCTCGCGCCCGGCGACCCGGATCGCCCGCGCGGCCCAGGCCGCCACCCCGATTCCCGTACAGGCGACCCCGGAAGACGCCGTCGCCTGCTCCCTCGAAAACCCCGAGTCCTGCGAGGCCTGCCAGTAATGTCCGTTGAAAAAAATCTCCTCGACCCGGGCTTCGAGCTGACTCTCCGCCCCATGCGCTACCCGGACTTCTACGAGCGCTACCGGGACGCGATCAAGAACACCTGGACCGTGGAGGAGGTCGACCTCCACTCGGACGTCGCCGACCTCGCGAAGCTGACGCCGGGCGAGCAGCACATGATCGGCCGGCTGGTGGCGTTCTTCGCCACCGGTGACTCGATCGTCGCCAACAACCTCGTGCTGACGCTCTACAAGCACATCAACTCCCCCGAGGCGCGGCTGTATCTCTCGCGCCAGCTGTTCGAGGAGGCCGTGCACGTCCAGTTCTATCTGACGCTGCTCGACACCTACCTGCCCGACCCGGAGGACCGCACCGCCGCGTTCGCCGCCGTCGAGAACATCCCCTCCATCCGCGAGAAGGCGCAGTTCTGCTTCCGTTGGATGGCCGCCCTGGATGGGGAAGGGGGGGTGGAGAAGATCGAGCGTCTGGAGACGAAGGCCGACCGCCGCCGCTTCCTGCTCAACCTGATCTGCTTCGCCGCCTGCATCGAGGGCCTGTTCTTCTACGGCGCCTTCGCGTACGTCTACTGGTTCCGCTCGCGCGGCCTGCTGCACGGTCTGGCCACCGGCACCAACTGGGTGTTCCGGGACGAGACGATGCACATGAACTTCGCCTTCGAGGTCGTGGACACCGTCCGCAAGGAGGAGCCGGACCTCTTCGACGACGCGCTCCGGCAGCAGGTCACGGACATGCTGAAGGAGGCCGTGGAGGCGGAGCTCCAGTTCGGCCGGGACCTGTGCGGCGAAGGACTGCCGGGCATGAACACCGAGTCGATGCGCGAGTACCTCCAGTGCGTCGCCGACCAGCGGCTCACCCGCCTGGGCTTCGCCCCGGTGTACGGCTCGGAGAACCCGTTCGGGTTCATGGAGCTCCAGGGCGTCCAGGAGCTGACGAACTTCTTCGAGCGCCGCCCGTCGGCCTACCAGGTCGCGGTCGAGGGCTCGGTGGACCTGGACGAGGACTTCTAGTCCCGGCCCGTACGACGAAGGGGCCCCGCTCGCTTCGAGCCGGGCCCCTTCGCCGTACGCCGGTCGCCGTGCGTCAGTCGTTCGGGACGGTCTCGTAGCGCGGCGTGCCCTCGGCCATCTGCCGGAGGGCGTCCTTGCGGTCGCGCTTGGAGAGCCGGTCGATGTAGAGGTAGCCGTAGAGGTGGTCCGTCTCGTGCTGAAGGCAGCGGGCGAAGTAGCCGGTGCCGCGGACCTTGATCGGGTTGCCCTGGGCGTCCTGGCCGTGCACCTCGGCGTAGTCCGGGCGCGCCAGCGAGGCGTACGCGGTGGGGACGGAGAGGCAGCCCTCGTTGGAGTCGTCGAGGACGCGGCGGTCGGCCGGCAGGTCCTGGAGGACCGGGTTGACCACGACACCGGTGTGCCGCACGCCGTCGTCGTCCGGGCAGTCGTAGACGAAGACCTTGAGGTCCACACCGATCTGGTTGGCGGCCAGGCCCACGCCCTCGGCCGCCTTCTGGCTGGCGAACATGTCGTCGATCAGCGCCGCGAGCTTGTCGTCGAACTCGGTGACGTCCTTGCACTCCTTGTGGAGCACCGGGTTGCCGACGACCGTGATCGGGCGTGCGGTGCCGCGCTCACGGTGGGCGAGCTCACGCGCCTCGCAGTCCTCCGTGTCCACGACGAACCCGTCGTTGATCTGCTCGTCCGTCTCCTGCTGCGCCATGTCGCTTCTGCGCCTTCCTCAAAACCCCAGCGATGGTCGCGTACAGCCTACGGGCAATGGTCAGCAGACCTCTTCGAGATCCCGCCACTCACGGCTGTCCGGGCTGTCCGCGACCCAGCCGTCGAGGAGCCCGCGGACCAGGCCGGCGGGGGCCGCGATACCGCATTCGCGTTCGGGGACCCACAGCTCGCCGGGTGAGCGGTGTCCGAGCGGGCCGGGGTGGCCCGGTTCGCTGTGGTCGTGCGGGTCGAGGTGCTCGCCCTCGCCCTCGGCGCTGGGCATGGTCGACTCGGAGCAGGCACGGCAGAGCAGCCGCACCGAGGAGGACCAGTCCTCGGCGGCGAATCCGGCGTCGGCGGCGAGCTGCTCCAGGGCGTCCCGGTCGGCCTCGGTGGCGGCCTCCAGGAGGACCACCCAGGTGGGGACGGGCGAGGGCGCCCACAGCTCGATCTCGTCGAAGACGGGGTAGGAGGGCCCGGCGGTGGTGGTCCGCTCGCCGTTGGGCACGCCGTCGTGGAGGACGACCTCGCCCCAGCGCCGCCCGGACGACGGCAGCGGGATGGAGAGCACCTCGATCCGGGCCGGGTCGAGCCTGCGGCCCCACACGACCTCCGCCTCGCCCTCGGGCGAGAGCCGCACGGCCGCGCTGCCCAGCTCCATCCCGGCGGGCTCGCCCGTACCGGCAGAGGCGCCGGGCACCTTCAGTCCGTACGCCTGCCAGGCGCGGCGCGCCAGCGGCCAGTCCTGGAGCGCGGTGGCGGCGATGCCGACGTTCCACCAGTCGGGAGCGCCGGTCTCCTTGTCGAGCAGCGCGACGGCGCGCAGCCCGGCGGCCCTGGCCTGTTCCCAGTCGTGCCGGAACTTGTGCAGCAGGGCCAGGTTGAACCAGGACTCCGAGAGCCAGGGCTCCAGGTCCGCCGCGCGCGTCAGCAGCGCGCCCGCGTCCTCGTACCGGCCGTCACCGATCAGCGTGAACGCGCGGTCGGTGGCCTGCCGCCACGAGGCGGAGGGCCGATGCCGTACCTTCCCGAAGATCCTCACGATTCCCGCCTGCCGGTCGCTTCACCCTCTTGTTCGCATCCAACCATGCCCGGTTGGACGCGCGCTCATTACCCATGGGTTACCCAGGAGGGAGGGGGGTGACGCCGCCTCGTGCGAGGACTCTGGCCAGGGACTCCACCACCTCCGGATGGAAGTCGCGGGCGGTCCCGAGACGCAGGCGTTCCAGTGCTCTCAGGGCGCCGCCTGCCCTGCCTCCGGCGAGATCGTCGTACGCGTTGACGGTACGGACGATCCGGGCGGGCAGGGGCTGTTCCCGGTAGGGGTCCGCCTGCCGTTCCACGACCACGGCGACGGCCCGTGCGACCCCGGTCTGGCGTACGACGGCGCCCCCGAGCAGCGCTATCCGGCGCTGTTCCTCGGCCGGCAGGAGGGCGGTGGCGCCCTTGGGGACGGGGTCGACGAGGGAGAGCTGCCCGATGTCGTGCATGAGCGCGGCGTACTCCAGGACGGTCAGCTCGGGCCCGGACAGACCCAGCTCGCGTCCGACGGCGGTGCTGAGGGCGGCGACCCTGCGGGCGTGGCCGGGCGGGGTGTAGCCGGCGATCTCGGTGGCGCGGGCGAGGGAGGCGATGGTCTGCCCGTTGGTGGTGCGCACGGCGGTGTAGCGGCGGAAGGAGACCTGGGTGAGCAGCAGCGGCACGCAGAAGACAGGCAGCGCCCAGAGTCCCGCGGCGGCCACGCCGAGGGCCATGACGGCGCCGGTGGCGCAGACGGCGGAGCCGATGCCGATCAGGGCGCGGAGCTCGTCCCTGAGCAGTGGCCCGTAGGGGTGCCCCGTGCGGGCCCGGAGCATCAGGGCGGCGAGGACGGCGTCGCACAGGGCGGTGAGGAGGAGCAGGAGCAGCAGGAAGAGGGCGTAGGAGGGGCCCTGGCCGAGGTGGCGGGTGACCCAGCCGCTGTTGTAAAGCGGCTGGAAGCAGAGGGCGGCGAAGCAGACGGTGAGGACGCGCCGGGCGAGGTGGTCGAGGTCGGGGCCCTTGTCCCGGGCCACGTGCGGCACGATGCCGACGAGCCCGCCGGCGACGACGACCGCGATGATCTGCGGTACGTCGTGGCTGCTGGGGCTGCCCCCGCTCTCGCCGAGCAGGGCGTAGGCCAGTGCCCCGGCGGCGGCGAGCGGGGCGGGTTCCCTGCCCCGTAGCTCTTCGAGTACCGGGGGTACTCCCCGCTTTCGCGGAGCGCCCCAGCGGGCGAGCTCGCCGACGGTGATGAGGGCTCCGAAGGCGAGGGCGGTGCCGGGCTCGGCGAGGCCGTACCAGAGCGTGGAGGCGAACCCGCCGGCGGCGAGCAGGAGCGCGGAGGCGTGGACGGCCCGGACGGTGACCGTGCCGCGTCTCACCCGCGCCCCTTGGGCGCGCGGGTGCGCGGCAGGGGCGCGACACCGGTATCGGGCGCCGGGCCCGTACGGGGCGCCTCCCCGGAGTCGGGCGCCGCCTCCCGGGCGCGGGGTGCCCTGCCCGTGCCGGGCGCCTCCCGGGTGCCGGTCGCCGCCGACGGGCGCGGCTGCGGGACGCCGTCGCCCCGCAGCGGGACCTCGTCGGCGGTGACCGTCTTCTGCCAGCCGTGCCGGTCCAGGGCCCGTACCAGCGCCCGTACCATCCGCGGGTCGAAGTGGGAGCCCGCGCACCGCTCCAGCTCCGCCACCGCCGTCGCCACCGGCCGCGCCCGGCTGTAGCAGCGGGTCGACGTCATCGCGTCGAAGGCGTCCGCGACGGCGACCACGCGGGCGAACTCCGGGATCTGCTGCCCGCTGAGCCCGTAGGGGTAGCCGCTGCCGTCCATGCGTTCGTGGTGGTGCAGGATCGCCGACCGCGCCTCGCCGAGGAAGCCGATCCCCCGGACGATCTCGTGTCCGTACTCCGGATGGAGTTCGATGATCCGGCGCTCCTCCGGCGTCAGTGGGCCGTCCTTCCTCAGCACTCGCGTCGGCACCCCGAGCTTCCCGACGTCGTGGAGGATCCCGGCGAACCGCAGGATCTCCAGCCGCTCCTCCGCCATGCCCAGCTCACGGGCGATCAGCACCGAGGCGCGGCCGACCCGTTCGCTGTGCCCGCGGGTGTAGCGGTCCTTGATGTCGACGGCCTGGACGAGGGCGCGGATCGTCGCCTGGTGGGCGGCCCGTTCGCGGTGGTACTGGGCGAACACCCAGCAGGAGATGTACATGGGGAGCAGGACGAAGAGCGCGGCGACGGGTCCGTACGTACTGCGCCAGAGCACCGCCATCATCAGTCCGGCGAGCCCGTGCACCGTGTGCGAGGCGAGCGCCCGGCCGAACAGCCCGCGCCAGGCGGTGCGCGCGGACACTCCTTCGGCGGTGGCCCGGATCCCGCCGTCCAGGGCGGTCAGGACCAGGCAGAAGGTGAGCGCGGAGGCGCCGGCCGGGACCAGCACGTAGGGGAAGTCGGGGGCGTGCGGGCCGCTGCCGAGGGCGTCGTCGCGGCGCAGGGCCCCGGCGACGAGTCCGGCGGCCCAGACCGCGATCACCAGCTGGGCCGCCCGCCAGGCCCGCCGTAGCGCCGCCGGGGGCTGCTCCACCCTGGCGACGAGCGCTCCGGGCAGCGCGGTGAGCGCGGCCGCGGCGGGCGGCAGGAGCAGTGCGGCGGCCAGCAGGACGGGGAAGAAGGAGCCGGTGCCCATGGGCACCGAGCCGCCGAGCGCCCGGTTGAGGAGGCGGCAGCGGGCGGGCAGTTCGCAGACGGCGTACAGGGCGGCGAGCAGGACCACCGTGCTCCACGGGGTCTGCGCGCCGGGGCGCAGCGCGGGCGCGCAGCACACGGCGGCGCCGAGCAGGGCGCAGCAGATGTACCCGCGTGCCGCTCGTGGAATCACCATCACGCCCATCACCCCCGCCACGCTAGCGAGTCGGGCGGCCGGGGACGGCGAGGTGCGGCTGATTCGCACCTTCGGGTGATACAAGCTGATATACGCACGAGGGCCACCGCGATCAGATCGCGGCGGCCCTTCCCTCGGCGCGGGGCGTCACGCCCGCGGGGTCATTCCTGGGCGGTCGCCGTCACGTCCTGCTCGGGCACCGCTTGGCCCGAGCGGATCAGGTCGATCCGGCCCATCACCTTGGCCCGCAGGTCGGTGGGCACGTCGTCGCTGCCGCAGCACCGCTTGACGAGCTTCTTCACCGCCTGCTCCAGGCCGTACTTCTCCAGGCACGGGGAGCACTCCTCGAAGTGCACCTCGAACTTGGTGCAGTCACTGTCGGGCATCTCGCGGTCGAGGAACTCGTAGAGATGATCCAGGACCTCTGAGCAGTCCGTCTCGTGCGGCTCTCCGCAGCTCATGAGCCCGAGCCTTTCAGATCGTTCGACGACTCTCCGGCGCCCGCGGGAACCAGCCCGCGGTCGCGAGCGTAGTCCTCGAGCATGCCGCGCAGCTGGCGGCGGCCCCGGTGCAGTCGGGACATCACCGTACCGATGGGTGTCCCCATGATGTCCGCGATCTCCTTGTACGCAAAGCCCTCGACATCGGCGAGATAGACGGCAATGCGGAACTCCTCCGGGATCGCCTGGAGCGCTTCCTTGACGTCGGAGTCGGGGAGGTGGTCGAGAGCCTGGGACTCGGCCGACCGCAGACCGGTCGACATGTGCGACTCGGCGCGGGCGAGCTGCCAGTCCTCGATCTCCTCGGCGGCGCTGCGCTGGGGTTCCCGCTGCTTCTTGCGGTACGAGTTGATGAAGGTGTTGGTGAGGATCCGGTACAGCCAGGCCTTCAGGTTCGTACCCTCGCGGAACTGGTGGAACGAGCCGTACGCCTTGGCGTACGTCTCCTGCACCAGGTCCTCCGCGTCCGCGGGGTTGCGCGTCATGCGCAGCGCGGCGGAGTACATCTGGTCGAGGTAGCCGAGGGCGTCCCGCTCGAAGCGCGCGTTGCGCTCCGCGGTCGTCTCCTCGGGGCCGTCGTCGGTCCCTGTGTCGGTCCCAGTGACCGGACCCACCTCCTCCAACGCTGCGGCGAACCCGAATGCGGACCCGCTCGTTTCGGAGGATAGACGAGGAACCGCTCCGCCCGCCGCCCGAATAGGGGCGACCCTGGCCGCGGGCAGCACTGTCCAGTCGAGGTCAGCGGCCTGCGGGCGTTCGGGGCAGATGGTCGAACCCATGCGACGGACTCCCTCTTCCTTTGCTCTCACACCGATGTCCGTCACAACAGAGGTCACGCGCTCGACATTCCCGGGCGGCGACCGGGGTCACCGAAGTGACGTGGCCCACGTGGCGACTTCGGCGGCGATGAGGGCGAGGGTCTCGTCCTGGCCGACGGGAGCGCGCTTGGCGACGGCGAAGCCGTGATCGCCGTGGTCCACCTCGACGAGGGTGTACTCCCATCCGTCTCCCTCCACCACCCGCGCACGGCCGCGCCCGGGGCGCGCGGCCTCGATCCCGGGGAACTCCTCGGGTCTGCCGAAGGGGTCGTTGCCGCCCTGGACGACGAGGGTGGGCAGGCCGGTGCCGAGGAGCTCGTCGGCGCGGGACCGTTCGGGCCTGCCGGGCGGATGGAGGGGGAAGCTCAGGGCGAGTACGGCGGCCGCGCCGAGTTCCGCGCCGGTGCGGCAGGCGACCCGGGCCCCGGCGCTGCGGCCGCCGGCGATCACCGGCAGCCCCGGCTTGGCGAGCGCCGGCCAGATCCCGCGCCATCCGGCGTCCAAGGTCTTCGGCGCGGGCGCGAGCTTCTTCCCGGCGACCCGCCAGGGCTGTTCGACGAGCGCCACGCTCACCCCGTGGGCGGGCAGCGCCTCGGCGAGGGCCACCAGGTCCCGTGCCTCGATCCCGCCCCCGGCGCCATGGCCGAGGGCGAGGACCGTCCAGGGCTTCTTGCCGGGGTGCCAGGTGATCCGCGCGTCCCCGGCCCCGGTCGATACGATCTCGCTCTTCGTCACGTTCCCATCCTGCCGCCCGGGGGCGCCGGGGCGTGGCAGCGCGGGGGTCAGAAGAGCGTGCCGAGCTCCGGTCCTTCCAGCTCCTTCAGGAGCTCGGGCCCGTTGTTGCGGACGTCGCTGACCGCCGTCGCCACGGGGTAGGCCCGCATCAGGCCCCCCGGCGGCGGCGCGAGGAGGGAGCGCAGCTCCTCCACGTCCGTCCGGCGCGGGTCCAGCCAGGCGTCCCAGCGGTCCGGGGTCAGCATGAGGGGCATCCGGGGGTGGATGTCGGCCAGGGAGCGGGGTCCCTCCGCCGGTGCGACGCCCAGCGGGTCCTTCTCCGCCTCGGTGGTGATGACCGAGCACGTCACCCACCACGCCGACGGGTGGTCGTCGGGCAGCGTCCGGTCCCGCCAGAACTCGTAGAGGCCGGCCATCGCGAACACCGAGCCGTCCGCCGGGGTGACGAAGTACGGCTGCTTCCGCGGGCGCTTCTTCTTCCCCTCGACCTCCAGCTCGCGCTCGCCGGACCCGGTCACCCACTCGTAATAGCCGTCGGCGGGCAGGATGCACCGGCGCGCGGAGAAGGCCCGCTTGAACGAGGGCTTGTCGTGCACCGTCTCCGCCCGTGCGTTGATCATCCGGGCGGCGCCCTCCGGCGTCTTCGACCAGGAGGGCACGAGGCCCCATTTCAGCGTGCGCAGCTGACGAACCGGCCGGGATGATTCCGCGTCTTTCAGAGGACGCTCCAGTACCGCGTGGACCTCCTTGGTGGGGGCCACGTTCCAGTCCGGAGCCAGGGTCTCCTCGGGCTCCCACTTCTCGACCCCGAAGAGACCGACCAGGTCTTCGGGCCGCCTGCTCGCCGCATACCTTCCGCACATACGTGCCACACTGCCACGATCCACGTCAGCTCCGAGGGGGCCGTCCAGAAAATGACCGAAGTCCTCGGCACCCAGCCCGCCCCCGAGCAGTGGCTGGTGATCGCCACCGCGGTGGCCGCGCTCGCCGTCGTCGTGCCCCGGATGGCCTGGCGGCTGTCGCGCAACGCGATCACCATCGCCCACGAGGGCGGCCACGGTCTGATCGCGCTGGTCACCGGGCGCCGGCTCCAGTCCATCCGGCTGCACTCCGACACCAGCGGCCTGACCGTCTCGCGCGGCCGTCCGACGGGCCTCGGGATGATCCTGACAGCCGCCGCCGGCTACACCGCCGCCCCGCTGCTCGGCCTCGGCGGCGCCTGGCTGCTCGCCGACCACCGGATCACCCTGCTGCTGTGGGTCGCGACCGCGCTGCTGCTGGCCCTGCTCGTGATGGTCCGCAACGTGTACGGGATCTTCACCGTCCTCCTCACGGGCGGGACCTTCCTCCTGGTCTCCTGGCTGACCGGGCCGGACGTCCAGTCGGCGTTCGCGTACGCCGTCGTCTGGTTCCTGCTGCTCGGCGGGGTCCGGCCGGTCTTCGAGCTCCAGCGCAAGAGGCGCCACGGAGGCGCGCCGGACTCCGACGTCGACCAGCTCGCCCGCCTCACGCACGCGCACGCGGCGATGTGGCTCTTCCTCTTCCACGCGGTCTCGATCTGCTCACTGATCGGCGGAGGCCGCTGGCTGCTGGGGGTGTAGCCGGTGGTGCCCCACTAAAGTGAGGGGCATGACCGAACGCTCCGAGCACGCCGACCCCTCTTCCGACCTCTGGCCCGCCCCGTACGCGAGCGGAGCAGTCGACGCGACCGTCACCGTGCCCGGGTCCAAGTCGGTCACCAACCGCGGCCTGGTTCTCGCCGCGCTCGCCGCCGAGCCGGGCTGGCTGCGCCGACCGCTGCGCTCCCGCGACACGCTGCTGATGGCGGAGGCGCTGCGCACGCTGGGTGTCCGTATCGAGGAGGGCGTGGGCCCGGACGGTACGGGTGAGGCGTGGCGGATCATTCCGGCCGGGCTGCGCGGGCCGGCGACCGTGGACGTCGGCAACGCGGGGACGGTCATGCGCTTCCTGCCGCCGGTCGCCGCCCTCGCCGACGGGCCGGTGCACTTCGACGGCGACGCCCGTTCGCACGAGCGGCCGCTGCACGGCGTGATCGACGCGCTGCGGGTGCTGGGCGCCCGGGTCGAGGACGACGGCCGTGGCGCGCTGCCGATGACCGTGCACGGCGGTGGCGCCCTGGAGGGCGGCCCGGTGGAGATCGACGCCTCCTCGTCCTCCCAGTTCGTCAGCGCCCTGCTGCTCTCGGCTCCCCGCTTCAACCAGGGGGTGGAGGTGCGCCATGTCGGTGCGAAGCTGCCGTCCCTCCCGCACATCCGGATGACCGTCGACATGCTGCGGCTGGTCGGCGCCCAGGTCGACGAGCCGGAAACGGGCGGTGAGCCGAACGTCTGGCGGGTCTCCCCCTCGGCGCTGCTCGGCCGGGACCTGACGGTGGAGCCGGACCTGTCCAACGCCCAGCCGTTCCTGGCGGCGGCCCTGGTCACCGGCGGCCGGGTCACCGTCCCCGACTGGCCGGCCCGCACCACCCAGCCCGGTGACGCGCTGCGCGAGATCTTCACCGAGATGGGTGGCTCCTGCGAACTGACCGACGCCGGGCTGACCTTCACGGGCACCGGCCGGATCCACGGCATCGACGTCGACCTGGGCGAGGTCGGCGAGCTGACCCCCGGCATCGCGGCGGTCGCGGCGCTGGCCGACTCCCCGTCCACGCTGCGCGGCGTCGCCCATCTGCGGCTCCACGAGACGGACCGGCTCGCGGCGCTCACCAAGGAGATCAACGAGCTGGGCGGCGATGTGACGGAGACCGAGGACGGTCTGCACATCCGCCCGCGCCCGCTGCACGGCGGAATCTTCCGCACGTACCACGACCACCGCATGGCGACGGCGGGCGCGATCATCGGCCTCGCGGTCGAGGGCGTGGAGATCGAGAACGTGGCGACGACGGCCAAGACGTTGCCGGACTTCCCAACGATGTGGACCGAAATGCTCGGAGTCTGAGCCATGCGGCGTTACGGGAAGCACACCGACGAGGACGACATCCGCCAGCGGCCCAACCGCAAGGGCAACCGTCCGCGCACCAGCATCCGCCCGAAGCACGAGGACGCGGTCGAGGGCATGGTCCTTACCGTCGACCGGGGCCGGCTCACCGTACTGGTGGACGACCGGGTCGTCATGGCGATGAAGGCGCGCGAGCTGGGCCGCAAGGCCGCGGTCGTCGGGGACCGGGTCTCCCTGGTGGGCGATCTGTCGGGCGAGAAGGACACGCTGGCCCGGATCGTCCGGATCGGTGAGCGCCGCTCCGTCCTGCGCCGCACGGCCGACGACGACGATCCGTTCGAGCGGGTGGTGGTCGCCAACGCCGACCAGCTGGCGATCGTCACGGCGCTGGCCGATCCCGAGCCCCGGCCGCGGTTGATCGACCGCTGTCTGGTCGCCGCGTACGACGGCGGTCTCACCCCGCTGCTGGTGCTGACGAAGTCGGATCTGGCGAAGCCGGACGAGCTGCTGGAGATGTACGGCGCGCTGGGTGTGCCGTACGTGGTGACCACGCGCGACGAGTTCGTGGACGGGGTGGCGGCGGAGCGGGTCCACGAGCACCTCAAGGGCCGGACCACGGCGTTCGTCGGGCATTCGGGCGTCGGAAAGACGACGTTGGTCAACGCCCTGGTGCCGGAGGACAGGCGCCGGTCGACGGGCCATGTCAACGCCGTCACGGGCCGTGGCCGGCACACCACCACCTCCGCGCTGGCGCTGCCGCTGGACGACCCGGCCGGCGGCTGGGTGATCGACACCCCGGGCGTGCGTTCCTTCGGCCTGAACCATGTGGACCCGTCCCGGGTGATCCTCGCCTTCCCCGATCTCGTACCGGGTACGGAGAACTGCCCGCGGGCCTGTAGCCATGACGAGCCGGAGTGCGCGCTGGACGCGTGGGTGGCGGAGGGGCACGCGGATCCGGCGCGGCTGTACTCACTGCGGCGGCTGCTCGCCACCCGCGAGCGACGCGAGGGCGACTGAGCCGCGCACGTTGGCGGTCGCCCGCCGCCGGTAAGTGCATAATCGCACCGAGTGGGGCGAAGCAGTCACCGACGGCGTGGGAGGCACTGACGATGGCGTGGCTGCTGGTGGTGCTCGCCGGGATCCTGGAGACGGGGTTCGCGGTCTGCCTGAAGCTGTCGCACGGCTTCACCCGGCTCTGGCCGACCCTCGCCTTCGCGGTCTTCGCCCTGGGCAGCTTCGGTCTGCTGACCCTGTCGCTGAAGAAGCTGGACGTCGGCCCGGCGTACGCGGTGTGGACCGGGATCGGCGCGGCCGGTACCGCGATCTACGGAATGGTCTTCCTCGGGGACGTCGTCTCCACTCTCAAGATCGTCTCGATCACGCTGGTGATCTGCGGCGTCATCGGTCTCCAGCTCTCGGGTTCGTCCCACTGAGGGACTGCCCACCGAGGGACTGCCGCACCCGCATCCGGGCCAGTTCCTCCCGGACCAGGAAGAGGGGATCGGCCGGATCCCCCGGCGCGACGACACTCGACAGGGTGAGGCGCAGGACGATCTCGCAGGAGCGCAGTGTCTCGGCCTCGCCGCCGGTCGGCCATGCCGTGCGCAGCGCGGCGGCGGCCCGGTCCCTGGCCTGACCGAGCAGCTCGGCGGGGGTCGGCGTGCCCGCGTCGGCGCGCCGTTGGGCGGGGACGGCGGCGGCCCGGGAGCGGGCTCTGGCCGGGCGGGGCATCGGGAGGCGTTCGCCCCAGCAGCCGGTGAGCAGGGCGCGCAGCAGCGGGCGGGCCCGGGCCTGAGTCAGGGTCCACTCGGCGACGCCGACGAGGTTCCGCTCGGGTGGCGCCGGCACGGCGAGCAGTCGCTCGACGCCCTGGAGGTACACGTCGGCCTCGCGTCGCACCAGGGCACGGGCCAGACCCTCCTTGCTGCCGAACTCGTTGTAGAGCGTCTGCCGGGAGACCCCGGCGGCCGAGGCGACGTCGACCATGCGGACGGCGGACCAGGGCAGCGTCGAGAGGGCCGTGAGCGCGGCGCCGAGCAGGGCCTCACGGGCAGTCGGCATCGTCGCCTCCCGGCCAGAACGGTTCTGCGCTCAGCGTTGACGGGCGACCACGCACTGTCAAGGGCTCTCGTGTGACCACGTGTCTTCGGGGGATAGAGTTTCGACCATGGCCGATTACCACGATGATCTGCGTCTCGCCCACGTTCTCGCGGATGCCGCCGACGCGGCCACCATGGACCGGTTCAAGGCGCTCGACCTCAAGGTCGAGACCAAGCCGGACATGACGCCGGTGAGCGAGGCGGACAAGGCCGCGGAGGAGCTGATCCGCGGCCAGCTGCAGCGGGCCCGGCCGCGCGACGCGATCCTGGGCGAGGAGTACGGCGTGGAGGGCACGGGCCCCCGCCGCTGGGTGATCGACCCGATCGACGGCACCAAGAACTACGTCCGCGGGGTGCCCGTCTGGGCGACCCTGATCGCGCTGATGGAGGCCGGCGACACCGGTTTCCAGCCGGTGGTGGGCGTGGTCTCCGCTCCGGCGCTCGGCCGCCGCTGGTGGGCGGCGAAGGGCGCGGGCGCGTACACCGGCCGCAGCCTGACGTCGGCGACCCGTATGCACGTCTCGAAGGTCGGGGAGCTGGCGGACGCGTCCTTCGCGTACTCCTCGCTGAGCGGCTGGGAGGAGCGGGGCCGGCTGGAGGGCTTCCTCGACCTCACGCGCGCGTGCTGGCGGACCCGGGCGTACGGCGACTTCTGGCCGTACATGATGGTCGCCGAGGGTGCGGTGGACATCTGCGCGGAGCCGGAGCTGTCCCTCTGGGACATGGCCGCGACGGCGATCGTGGTGCAGGAGGCGGGCGGCACGTTCACCGGCCTGGACGGTCAGCACGGTCCGCACAGCGGCAACGCGGCGGCGTCGAACGGACTCCTCCACGGCGAGCTGCTGAGTTATCTCAACCAGAAGGGCTGATCACCCCGGGCGCCCCCAAGGCGCCTTGCACGCCCCCTTGTTGGCTCCGTCTCCCGATGCCACTCTGAGAGTCCCCCCACTTGTGAACTTGTGAATCGGTTCTCGTTGAAGGCGGAACCTGTTCGCCAAGGAGGTGGCTCCATCCATGCTCGTCCGTGACGCCATGACCACGTTGGCCCTGACCCTCGGACCCGCCCACACCCTCCGCCAGGCGGCCCGGCTGATGTCGGCCCGCCGCGTCGGCGCGGCCATAGTCCTCGACACCGACACCAGCGGGCTCGGCATCCTCACCGAGCGCGACATCCTCAACTCGATCGGCGCGGACCAGAACCCCGACCTGGAGACCGTCGGGGCGCACACCACCAACAACGTCGTCTTCGCCGCACCGACCTGGACCCTGGAGGAGGCCGCGGAGGCCATGACGCACGGCGGCTTCCGCCATCTCGTCGTACTCGACGGGAAGGGGCCGGTCGGCATCGTCTCGGTGCGCGACATCATCCGGTGCTGGACACCCGCGCTCCGGAGCACGCACTCACTGGCCGGGTAGCGCACGGACAGCGCGAAAGGGCCGGACTCCCTCGCGGAAGTCCGGCCCTCTCTGTCTACGACAAGCGTCCTCAGCCGCGCAGGGCCTGGACCGCGGCCTCGAGCCGCTTGCCGAAGTCACCGTCCGCCTGGCGGAAGTTGTTGATCGCCCGCTCGGCGATGTCGTCACGCGACACCTTGGCGATGAAGCCCGCCAGGTTGTCGATGAGACGACCCTTCTCGTCCTCGGACATCAGGCGGTAGAGGTTCCCCGCCTGGACGAAGTCGTTGTCCTCGGAGTGGATCGGAGCGGCGTGGTCGCCGGTCATACCCGTCACCGGGACCGGCTGCCACAGCGGGCGGTCGATCTGGTGCGGGCCGCCGAAGGAGTTCGGCTCGTAGTTCTTCGCGCCCTTGTGGCGGCCGTCGTACAGGAAGCCGTCACGGGAGTGGGTGCGCGCCTCGGTGGCGTGCGGGCGGTTCACCGGCAGGTGGTCGGCGTTGATGCCGACGCGGTAGCGGTGGGCGTCGCCGTAGGCGAAGAGACGGCCCTGGAGCATCTTGTCCGGGGACGGGCCGATGCCGGGCACGAAGTGCGCGGGGCTGAAGATCGACTGCTCGACCTCGGCGAAGATGTTCTCCGGGTTGCGGTTGAGCTCCAGCTTGCCGATCTCGATCGGCGGGTAGTCCGCGTGCGGCCACACCTTGGTGAGGTCGAACGGGTTGAAGCGGTAGGTGGCCGCCTCGGCCGCCGGCATGATCTGGACCTGAACGGTCCAGCTGGGGAAGTCACCGCGCTCGATGGCCTCGCGCAGGTCGCGCTGGTGGCTGTCCGGGTCCTCACCGGCGAGCTTGTTGGCCTCGTCCTGAGTGAGGTTCTTGATGCCCTGGTCGGTCTTGAAGTGGTACTTGACCCAGAAGACCTCGCCGGCCTCGTTGTTCCACTGGAAGGTGTGCGAGCCGAAGCCGTCCATGTGGCGGTACGAGGCGGGGATGCCGCGGTCACCGAAGAGCCAGGTCACCTGGTGGGTCGACTCGGGCGAGAGGCCCCAGAAGTCCCAGACGTTGTCCGCCTCCTGCGAGCCCGTGTACGGGTCGCGCTTCTGGGTGTGGATGAAGTCCGGGAACTTGATGGCGTCCCTGATGAAGAACACCGGGGTGTTGTTGCCGACGAGGTCGTAGTTGCCCTCTTCGGTGTAGAACTTCAGCGCCCAGCCGCGCGGGTCGCGCACCGCGTCGGCCGCGCCGAGGTTGCCGGCGACGGTGGAGAAGCGCAGGAACGTCTCGGTCTGCTTGCCGACCTCGGAGAGGAACGCGGCACGCGTCCACTGCGAGACGTCACGGGTGACCGTGAAGGTGCCGTACGCGCCCGCACCACGTGCGTGGACGACGCGCTCCGGGATGCGCTCGCGGTTGAAGTGGGCGAGCTTCTCGAGGAGGAGCTGGTCCTGGACGAGGACGGGACCGCCGACGCCCGCCGTCTCGCTGTTCTGGTTGTCGGCGACCGGTGCTCCGGCCTCCGTGGTGAGCGGTCCCTGCGTCACGTGCGCCTCCTGCGTCAATTCCTGCAAGTCCTGTCCTTCGGCCGACTCCCCGGTCACACGCCCCGAGGAAACACTTGGCCAATGCCGGGTTCGATCCTACGATAGACATTGTCTAAGTCAAGTTAACTTCCAAAGTCACACCCGTTCGGGACCGGATCCCATGACTGTTAGGCTGGCCCTATGAGTGACCTGTTGGAACGACTGCGCGGCCGCGGCTGGCGGATGACCGCGCAGCGCCGCGTTGTGGCCGAGGTCCTCGACGGGGATCATGTGCACCTGACCGCCGACGAGGTCCACGCGCGCGCTGTGGAGAAGCTGCCGGAGATCTCCCGGGCGACCGTGTACAACACGCTGGGCGAGATGGTCACGCTCGGCGAGGTCATGGAGGTCGCGACGGACAGCCGCGCCAAGCGGTACGACCCGAACGCGCACCGCCCGCACCAGCACCTGATCTGCGGCCGCTGCGGCGCGATCCGTGACGTACACCCGGCGGGCAACCCGCTGGCCGACCTCCCGGACTCGGAGCGCTTCGGCTTCACGATCTCCGACGTCGAGGTCACGTACCGAGGCGTCTGCCCGAACTGCGCCGCCTCCGCCTGAGACACGCCCTCGGCCTGGGACGACGAGAAGCCCCCACCGCGGTGGGGGCTTCTTCCATGTCCGGATCCGGACGGGCGCGCCGGCACGCATGACGAAGGCCCGGATCTCACGCATGACGAAGGCCCGGATCCAGTGACTGGATCCGGGCCTTCGTCGCTACTGAGTAGCGGGGACAGGATTTGAACCTGCGACCTCTGGGTTATGAGCCCAGCGAGCTACCGAGCTGCTCCACCCCGCGTCGGTGAACCCAACCTTACGGGACGCCCACGACCAGCGCAAATCCCTTCCGCGCCGGCCTACGCGGTCAGCTCCTGGTGCAGCGCCTCACTCAGGCGTGCGGCCCGCTCGGCCACCTCCGCGGGGCCCAGCTCCACCGCGCGGGCGCACCAGCGCCGCCCCTCGGACAGCTCGCCCCGCCGCGCCGCGAGCAGCGCGAGGCGCAGGGCGGCGCGGCCGTGCCCCGCGCGGGCCGCGCGGGTCCACCACAGGGCCGCCTCGCGCTCGCTGCCCTCGCGGGCCAGGAGCAGACCGAGGTTGAAGGCGCCGTTACGGCTGCCGGCCTCCGCCGCCTCGCGGTACCAGTGCGCCGCCTCCGCCACGTCACCGCGCGCGGCGGCGAGCATGCCGACCCGCACCTGGGCGCGCCGGTGTCCCTGCTGGGCGGCCCGCTCGTACCACTCCTCGCACTCGCTCTTCTCCTCGCGGGCGGCGCCGAGCTCGGGCGGTCCCGGCTCGGGCCGGCGCGCGTCGAGGACGGTGGCGAGCCGGAACGCGGCCTCGGGGCTGCCCCCGCCCGCCGCGCACCGCAGGTACCGCTCGGCGGACTGCTCGTCGCCGTCCCGCAGGCAGGCGATGCCGACCTGGAGGGCGGCCTCGGTGTGCCCCGCGGCGGCGGCGCGTTCGTACCACCGCAGCGCCGTACGGTCGTCGTCGCGACCCGCGTAGAGGATGCCGAGATTGAAGGCGGCGTCGACGCTGCCCGCCTCGGCCGCCTTGGAGAACCACGGCTCGGCACCCCCGGCGTCGCCGGCCTGCAGGAGCAGCACGGCGAGGGCGTTGGCCGCCTCGCGGTGCCCCGCGTAGGCGGCCCGGCGGTACCACTGCTCGGCCTGCTGGGTGCGGTCCTGGGCGGCGCAGAGCAGCCCGAGGTTGTACGCCCCGTTCACATCGCCGGCGTCCATCGCGGCGCGGTACCAGCGCTCGGCCGTCTGCTGCTCGCCCCGGGCGGCGTGCAGGGCGCCCAGCGCGTTGGCGGCGTTGCCGTCGCCGTCCTGGGCGGCGCGCAGCCACCACACGGCGGCGCTCTCCTCGTCACCGGCGTCCCGCAGCAGGAACCCGAGCGCGCAGGCGGCCTTGGCCTCGCCCGCCTTGGCGGAGCTGAGGTACCAGCGGCCGGCCTCCTTGAGTTCGCCCCGCTTCTCCAGGATCGCGCCGAGGTGGAGCGCGGCCCGCCGGTGACCGCGCGCGGCGGCCTGCCGGAACCACTGCTCGGCCTCGGCCAGGTCGTCCCCGGGCGGCACGGTGCCGGCGGCCCCGGCGCCCGCACGGGTGGCGGGGCGGGCGGCCTCGTCGGGGCGCTCGCCGGTGGCCGCCGCGTGCGGGACCGCGCCCGCGTCCGTGCGGCGGTCGGTGCCGGCTCCCGCGCCGATGCCGTGCGGGGCCGTGGCGGCCCCCGTGACGGGGCCTCCGGCCACGCCGGTGGCGCGGCGCTCCAGGGTGCGGGCGAGCCGGTAGGCGGCCTCGCGGTGGCCGCGCTCGGCGGCGGCGCGGAGCCAGCGCTCGGCCCCGACGTCGCTGCGGTGCTCCAGGAGGTCGGCGAGGGCGTACGCGCCCAGGGCGTGGCCCTGCTCGGCGGCCTGGCGCAGCCAGTACTCGGCGGCCGGTTCGTCCCCGCGCTCGCGGTGGTGGCGGCCGAGCGCGTGGGCGGCGGCGGCGGAGCCCGCCACGGCGGCGACGCGCCACCAACCGGCGGCCTCGTCCGCGTATCCGCGCTGGTGCAGCAGCACCCCCAGGTTGTTGGCCGCGGCACGGTCCCCCTCGGCCGTGGCTCCGCGCAGATACGGCTCGGCGCCGTCCAGGTCCCCGCGGCGCAGCAGCAGCGCGCCGAGCACGCTCATCGACGCGGCGTCGCCGTTCTCGGCGGCGCGGCGGTGACGCGCCTCGGTCTCGGTCTCGTTCTCGGTCTCGGCGGTGGTGTCGACGGCCGCATCGACGGCTCCCGCGGCCTCGATGATGTCATCCGCGGCATTCTTGGCGTGCCGCTGCACAAACCGCCCTGTCTCCAACAGAGTTGCCCTGTCCCCCATAAATCCCATCGTCGCACCACCCGCAACGCGCGTACACCTGGTATACCGCAGCCAGTGAGGTCACTTCGGCGTTTTGTCGACATGCCCACAGAGAGATAAGTCAAACACGTCTCGCCCCAACTCGCCCCATCCCACGCGGCCTTCGGGACGCGTGGCGGACGACCCGGAACATGACGAGGGCCCGGATCCTGATGGATCCGGGCCCTCGTCTTCAGTAGCGGGGACAGGATTTGAACCTGCGACCTCTGGGTTATGAGCCCAGCGAGCTACCGAGCTGCTCCACCCCGCGTCGTTGTTCCTCAAAGGTACCACGACGCGGGGTGGTGCCTGACCAGGCCTCTCAGCCGCTCGGCGGGCTCGCGCTGCTGGACGGTGTCGTCCCCGGCTTGGGGGCGTCACCCGCCGGCTTGTCCGCCGGCTTCTGGTCGGCCGGCTTCTGGTCGGCCGGCTTCTGTTCCGACTTCAGCTTGGCGCCGGCCTCCGCGGCACGCTGGAGCGCCTGCTGGAGGGCGTCCTGGGCCTTGCCGTAGGCCGCCCAGTCCTGCTTCGCCAGCGCGGCCTCTCCGTCGTTGTACGCCTTCTGCGCGTCGGCGATGGCCTTCTTCAGCGCCTCGTCGTTCGTGGTCGGTGTCGTCGGCGGGGTCGTTCCCGGCTGCTCCGGCTGGGGCGGCGTCACACCCTCGACGCCGAAGACCTTGTTCAGCGCCTCGGTGAGGTTGTTCTCGAACACCGTGGTGTCCTTGGTGGTGTCACCGTCCGGCTGATCGGCGTCCACGTACGACACCGCGACCTTCTTCAGCAGCGGGTAGAGCGCGTTGCGGCCCTGGGCGTACACCGGCTCGACGTAGAGGAACCCTCCGTCCAGCGGCACGGTGAGGAGGTTGCCGTACTGGATGTCGGAGTCGGCGCCTCTCATGTCCCGGACGAACTGGGCCACTTCCGGCAGACCGTTGAGCTTGCTCTGCACCTGGGCCGGGCCCGGCACTTCGGAGGTCACCCTCAGCAGCTTTATGCGGCCGTAGTCCTTGCTGCCCGCCTCGGCGTCGACCGCCATGAAGCCGCCCAGGTTGGGCCGCCCGTTCGGGGTGAACGTCGTGGTGAGCGAGAACCGCTGGTCCGTCTCCCCGGGCATCTTCATGCTCAGGTAGTACGGCGGGACGGCGTTGCCCTCCTTGGTGGTCGGGTCGTCCGGCACCTGCCAGGCGTCCGAGCCGCTGTAGAACTGCGCCGGGTTGGTGACGTGGTACCGGGTGAGCAGCTCGCGCTGGACCTTGAACATGTCCTGCGGGTAGCGCAGGTGCTGCATCAGGTCGGGCTTGATCGCCTCACGCGGCTCCACGGTGTCCGGGAACGCCTTCATCCAGGTCTTGAGGACCGGGTCCTCCTTGTCCCACTGGTAGAGGGTCACCGAGCCGTCGTACGCGTCGACGGTGGCCTTCACCGAGTTGCGGATGTAGTTGACCTGGTTCTGCTGGGCGACCACCGCGCGCTGCTGGTTGCCGACCGTCAGCGCGTCGGCCGTGGTCTCGCCGAGCGTCGTGCGGGACGCGTACGGGTATCCGTTGGTGGTCGTGTACGCGTCGACGATCCACTGGATCCGGCCCCCGACGACCGCCGGGTAGGCGTCACCGTCGATGGTCAGCCACGGCGCGACCGCCTCGACGCGCTCCTTGGGCGTGCGGTTGTACAGGATCCGCGAGCCCTCGCCGATGGCTCCCGAGTAGAGGATCTGCGGCTCGCTGAACGCGACGGCGTAGGCGGCGCGGTTGAAGGCGTTGGAGAGGTTGACCCCGCTCCTGCCTTCGTAGCTGGTGGTCTTCTCGCCGTTCTCCTCGTAGTCCAGCTCCTTCTGCGGGCCGCCGACGATCGAGTACTGGTCCGTCTTCTCGCCGTAGTAGATCCGCTGCTCGTACGTGCCGATCTCGCCCGTGGTCGGCAGCCCGGACTCGGTGAAGATCGGGGAGCCGTTGGCGTCCGTCTGCGTGCCCGTGGCCATGATGGCGCCGAAGCCGTGGGTGTACGTGAAGTGGTCGTTGATCCAGTTCCGCTTCGGGATGCCCTTGATGTTCAGCTCACGCAGGCCGACGACGGTGTCCTTGCCCTTGTAGCGGTCGATGTCGAGCGTGGTCGGGAACTGGTAGTACTTCCGCTTCTGCTCCAGCTGCTGGAACGTCGGCGACACGATGTTCGGGTCGAGGACGCGGTAGCTCGCCGCCGTCTCGGAGTCCGAGCGGAGCGTGCCCTTGTCCTTGACCGTGGACTTGCCGGAGTAGTTCTCCGGCTTCGTCTGGTCGATGTCGTACGCCTTGCGCGTCGCGTCGATGTTCTTCTGGATGTACGGCGCTTCCTTGGCCTGCTCGTTCGGCTGGACCTGGAACTTCTGCACGATGGCCGGGTACAGGCCGCCGATCAGGATCGCCGAGAGCACCATCAGGCCGAAGCCGATCACCGGCAGCTGCCAGGTGCGCCGCCAGAGCGTCGCGAAGAACAGCACGGCGCAGATGGCCGCGATGCAGAAGAGGATCGTCTTCGCCGGCAGATAGGCGTTGGCGTCGACGTACCGCAGCCCCGTCCAGTTGCCGGCCGCCTTGAAGTCGCTGGACTTCACGGCGAGGCCGTACCGGTCGAGCCAGTACGCCACGGCCTTCAGCGACACGAAGACGCCGAGCAGCACCGACAGGTGGCCGGTCGCGGCGGCGGTGGCGCGGGCGCCGGGGCTGGTGACGCGCAGTCCGCCGTACAGATAGTGGGTCAGCGCGGCGGCGACCAGCGAGAGCACGGTCGCGGCGAAGCCGAAGGCGAGCAGGAAGCGGTACCAGGGCAGGTCGAAGGCGAAGAACGACACGTCCAGCCGGAACTGCGGGTCCTTCTGCCCGAACGGGACGCCGTTCACCCACAGCAGCCAGGTCCGCCACTGTCCGGAGGCCGAGGCGCCGGCGATCAGGCCCACCAGGGCCGCGATCGCGAGGAGCACCCACTTCTTGTAGGGAGCCAGGCCCATCCGGTACCGGTCGAGGCTCTGCTGCTCCAGCGACATGGCGCTGAGCGGCGGCCGCAGCCGGTGCGCCAGCCAGATGTTCAGGCCGACGGCGAGGCTCATGAGCAGACCGAAGACCACGAACAGGCCGATCTTGGTCCACAGGGTGGTGGTGAACACGGACGAGTACGCGACGGAGCGGTACCAGAGCCAGTCCGTCCAGAACCCGGCGAACATGACGAACGCCATGGCCAGCACGGCCAGCACGCCCAGTGTCATGAGCAGGGTGCGGGCCCGCCGGGACGGCCGGCCGACTCTGATCCTTGGCCCGGACGGGCCTCCGCCGCCTCCGCGGTCCGGCATCTGGAAAGCCAACGTGCGCCCCTCGAGGTTGATGCGTCGATAAGCAGGCCCCGCGATCGTAGAGCCCACTGATGCAACTTACTGAAGCTTTACCTAGTTCCCGTCTTCGGGGCACGAGGAGGCAGGATGTCATCCATGTCCAACGTTTCCCCCTCCGGTACCCCCATGGCCGCGAGCCCCCTCACCCGCGCGGTGCTCGAGATCGACGAGTACGCCTCCGGCCTCGGCTGGGACCGGCCCGCCCGGCTCTTCGCCCTCGTCGACACCGCCAAGCTGCGCGCCCAGGAGCCGGGGCTCGCCTCCCAGCTCGGCCTCGAAGCCGGCGAAGTCGCCGCGTACACCCCTATCGAGCAGGAGGAGCTGCCCGCCGGGAAGCCCCTCGACGAGTTCCTCGGCACGATCGCCTGGCCCGACGCCGTGGTCGGCTGCGCGCTGACCGTGGAGCGCCTGATGCTGCCGCCGTCGGCCGAGGCGTCCGTGCCGGACGGCCTCGACGAGGCCGGGCTGGCGAAGTGGGTGGCCCGGCACCCCGACCGTCAGGAGGTCCGGATGACCGTGGCGGTGCTGCGCGACGGAGCGCGCGAGGCGGCGATCCGGCTGCGCGAGAAGGACTCGCCGAACGAGGTGCTGACCGGCGCGGACCTGGTGCCCGGACTCGCGGACGCGCTGGCGGCGACCTTCGAGGGCTGAGCCCCGTACGGGTGGGGGCGCTCCGGTCGTCGACCGTGACGCCCCCGCGCGCGTGGAGTGCCGCTCAGCTCCTGGAGCAGCTGGGCAGGTTCCGGGTGTCGCCCTTGCGGAGCTTCTCCAGGGACGCCGTGGCGTCGTCGATGGTGTTCACCTTGATCAGGGTGAGGCCGTCGGGGGTGTCGGAGGCGGCGGACTCGCAGTTGTCGGCCGGGGTGAGGAAGTACTGGGCGCCGGCCTTGCGGGCTCCGACCAGCTTCATGTCGATGCCGCCGATCGGGCCGACCTTGCCCTTCTCGTCGATGGTGCCGGTGCCGGCGACGAACTTGCCGCCGGTCAGGCTCCCGGGCGTGAGCTTGTCGACGATGCCGAGCGCGAACATCAGTCCCGCGCTGGGGCCGCCGACGTCGGCGAGCTTGATGTCGATGGTGAACGGGAAGACGTGGTCGGTGCCGGCCTGGATGCCGACGATGGCCCGGTCGCCCTCCTTCGACTTCACGGTGGTGATGGTGGCCTTCCGGGTGGCGGTCGGCTCCTTCCCCGCCTTCTCGGCCGCGGCCGCCTCCTTGACGGGGACGATCGTGAACTCGACCTTCTCGCCCGGCTTGCGCTTGGTCACCTGCTCGGCGACGTCCCCGGGCTCCTTCACCGGCACGCCGTCGACGGACGTGATGACGTCGCCGGCGTGCAGCACCCCCTGCGCGGGGCTGTCCTTGACGACGGAGGCGACGACGACCCGGGTGGTCACCCGGATGCCCCGCTCGCGGAGGGCGGCGACCTTCGCGCTCTCCTGGGACTGGCTGAACTCCTCGGCGTTCTCCTGGCTCGACTCCTCCTCGGTCTTGCCGTCCGGGTAGAGGGTCTCCTTGGGCACCACGACGTTGTCGTGGGCCAGCCAGCCGTAGACCGCCTCGACCACGTTCATCCGGTAGTCCGCACTGGTGACGCGGACCGTCGTCATGTTGAGGTGCCCGGTGGTGGGGTACGTCTGATGACCCGAGATCTGCAGCACGGGCTCTCCGCGGGCGTCGCCGAGGGTGTTCACCGTGGGGCCCGGACTCATCTCCGCGTACGGCACCCGGACGAAGACGCCCACACAGAGCAGGGTGATCAGGACGAGGGTGGAGGCGAGCATCGTCGCAGTGCGGCGTGGCATGGAACGACAGTACGGGACCGGCCTGTGAGTGCACCTGTGGGGCGGGTCCGTACGAGGCGGCCGGCGGGGAGGGGGTCAGCCGGAGACGCGGCTGCTGCGTACGGGTGAAGGGGGCGACGCCGACGTCGACGCCATCTCGGTCAGCTCGCGCTCCGCGGCGGAGCGGGACCGCTCCATGGCGTCCCTGAACCGTGCGTACCCGGCGAGCTCGGCGACGTCCCCGATGGTCTTGTTCCTCTGGGCCCAGCTTCCCCATATCGCCGCGCCGACGACTGCGAACAGCGGAATCAGCAACCAGGCGAGCGCTGCCATCCCGACCTCCCATCCCCATGAGCGACCGCAGACCGGCCGACGGCCGATCAGCAGATTAACGATCTGCTGCTTCAACGCTGCCGCCGGGGGGCCGGTTACGCAAATCGGGCCTTCGACTACAGGCCGTCGGCGCGTCGCTTTGCCAGGGGCTCGTTCCTGTGCGACGGCCGGACAGGACCGAGGAGGGCAGGACCTAGCAGGCGCCCACCCACTCCTCGGTGCCGTCGGAGAACTTCTGGTGCTTCCAGATCGGGACCTCGTGCTTGAGGTCGTCGATCAGCTTGCGGCAGGCCTCGAAGGCCTCGCCGCGGTGGGGGCAGGAGACGGCGACGACGACCGCGAGGTCGCCGATGCGCAGATCCCCCACGCGGTGCACGGCGGCGAGGGCGCGGACCGGGTAGTCGGCCACGACCTTCTCGGCGATCCGGCGCATCTCGGCCTCGGCCGTGGGGTGGCAGGAATAGCCCAGGGCGTCGACGTCCGCGCCGCTGTCGTGGTTGCGCACGGTGCCCACGAACAGGGTGGTGCCCCCGGCCGCGTCGTCGCCGACGGCCCGGAAGACCTCGTCGACCGAGAGCGGGGTGTCGCGGATCGCGAGCAGCTTGATCGGGTCGGCGGCGGCCTGCTCGCCGGGGTGGTCAGGGGTGCGTGCCATGGTGCCCATGGTGCCGTACGGCACGGACATCCCGGAATAGCGGTTTCGACCGGCTGTCCGGCCCCTCCCTCGGAGGGTCCTACAGGCCCCGCCGCTTCCGCATCTGCCGTACGAGTGCCGCCGTGCCGAGCAGCGCCACCGTCGCGCCCGCCGCGCCCGCCGCCGTCGCGTCCTTCCGGCCGAGCCGCCGCCCGGCGACCGTGTGCCGGCCCTCGACCTCCTCCAGGAGCGCGGCGAGCACCTCCTCGTTGGTCCACTTCGGCCGCCAGCCCGCGTCGTGCAGCCTGCCGACGCTCACCACCCACGGATGCATGGTGTACGCCAGGTCCCCGGCAGGGGACGGGGTGAGCCCGATCCGGTGGAGCCGGGCGGCGGCGCCCAGGGCGACGGCGGAGGGCAGCTCCATGCGCCGGATCCCGGAGAGCTCCTCGACCTCCTCCTGTTCCAGCCAGCCGTCGCAGCCGACCGCGAGCTCCCCGTCGACCTTGCCGAGCGCCGCGTACTCCAGCGCGCTGACCAGGTCCTCGACATGGCAGAACTGCCAGGTGGGGCGGGATCCGGCGACGACGAGCAGCCGGGGCGACTCGAAGTAGCGGGTCAGCGCCGTGTCCGTACCGCCGACCAGGACGGCGGGCCTGACGACCGTGACGTTGAGGCCGGGGTGGGCGCGGGGCGCGCGGCGGCCGAGCCGCTCGATCTCCAGCATGTCGCCGACGCCGGTTGCCTCGGCGGTCGCCCGCAGCTCGGCGTCCTCGGAGAGCGGGATGTCGTTGTCGGGCAGGGCGCCGTAGACCATGGCGGAGGTGCACAGCACCACCCGGTGGACGCCCGCGGCCGCGGCGGCCGTGAGGACGGTCTGCGCGCCGCGCACGTTGTAGGCGGTACGGGCGGCGGCGTCCGACTCCAGGTCGAGGTCGACCGCGAGGTGCACGACCACGTCGGCGCCCCTCAGCTTCTCGGCGATGGCCGGGTCGCGGACGTCGAGGATGTGCCACTGCGCCTCGGGGACCTCGCCGCGCCGCTCGTCGATCGCGACGACCCGCTTGATCTCGTCGGACGCGGCCAGACGTCTGGTCAGCAGGTCACCGACCCCGGAGGCGGCACCGGTGACCGCCACGACGGGGCCACGTCCGGCGGACCGGGTTGAGTGGTTTCGCGCTCCGCGAACCTGAGGATCTGGGGAACTCACCGGGCGTCTCCAGCGGTTGTCTTCAGTACGTACCCGAATGACGCGTACGTACCAGGTGGCGTCCATCCTGCCGCAGGCCACGGTCCGGCGGAGCACCGAGCCCATATCCGGCCCGGATGTCTACGCTGGTGGTGTGGAGAGACGGGCAGTCGCCGCCGGCAGGAAGCCGGTGGCCCTACGAGCCGAGGAAACCTGTGAGTGACACCCCATTCGGATTCGGCCTTCCGCCGGAGGAGCCGGAGAACGGCGACGAGGGCAAGAAGAAGGACCCCGCCGGAGGTGGCCAGGGGTCCGGTGGCCAGGGCGGCGGCAACCCGTTCGGTGCCAATCCTCTCGGCTTCGGCGGTCTTCCCGGCGGCCCGGGCGGCGACAATCCGTTCGCGGCGATGTTCGGCTCGCTGAACCCCAATGACCTGGGCGCGGCCTTCCAGCAGCTCGGCCAGATGCTCAGCTACGAGGGCGGTCCCGTCAACTGGGACATGGCCAAGCAGATCGCCCGCCAAGTGGTCGCGCAGGGCACGTCCGACGGCACCAAGGACGCCAGTGTCGGCCCCGCCGAGAAGGCCTCGGTCGAGGAGGCGGTGCGCCTGGCCGACCTGTGGCTGGACGGTGTGACGTCGCTGCCGTCCGGGGCGAGCACGGCCGTCGCGTGGAGCCGTGCGGAGTGGGTCGAGGCGACGCTGCCCGCGTGGCAGCAGCTGGTGGACCCGGTCGCCGAGCGGGTCGGCGCGGCGATGGGCGATGTGCTGCCCGAGGAGATGCAGGCCATGGCGGGCCCGCTGATCGGCATGATGCGCTCCATGGGCGGCGCCATGTTCGGCCAGCAGATCGGTCAGGCCGTGGGCGCGCTCGCGGGCGAGGTCGTCGGGTCGACGGACGTCGGTCTGCCGCTGGGTCCGGCCGGCAAGGCGGCGCTGCTGCCGCTGAACATCGAGGCGCTCGGCAAGGACCTGGGCGTGCCGAAGGACGAGGTGCGGCTGTATCTGGCGCTGCGCGAGGCGGCCCACCAGCGGCTCTTCGCCCATGTGCCGTGGCTGCGGTCGCATCTGTTCGGCGCGGTCGAGGGGTACGCCCGCGGGATCAAGGTCGACACCTCCAAGCTGGAGGACGCGGTCGGCCAGCTGGACCCGACGCACCCGGAGCAGCTGCAGGAGGCTCTCCAGCAGGGCATGTTCCAGCCCGAGGACACCCCTGAGCAGAAGGCCGCCCTGGCCCGTCTGGAGACGGCGCTCGCGTTGGTCGAGGGCTGGGTCGACGCGGTGGTCCACGAGGCCGCCAAGCCCCGGCTGACGTCGGCGGACGCGCTGCGCGAGACGCTGCGCCGGCGCCGGGCGAGCGGTGGCCCCGCCGAGCAGACCTTCGCCACGCTGATCGGGCTCGAACTGCGTCCGCGCCGGCTGCGGGACGCCTCCCGGTTGTGGGCCTCGCTCACGGACGCGCGGGGTGTCGACGGCCGCGACGGCCTGTGGGAGCACCCGGACATGCTGCCGACGGCGTCCGACCTGGACGACCCCGACGGCTTCGTCCACCGCGAGCAGCTGGACTTCTCCGAGCTGGACAAGATGCTGGGCGAAGCGGCCGACAGGCGTGACGGCGACGACGAGGGCGACGACGACAAGTGAGTCTGCGCGACGACGCCGTTCTCGTACTGAAGGCGTACGAAGGGAACGGCGACCAGGGAGAGCTGCGCCAGATCTATCTGGACCACCTGGACGCCCATCCGGACGGTATGTGGAAGGCGTGCGGCGCCGGGCATCTGACGGCCAGCGCGCTGGTCGTCGACCCGGAGCGCGGCCGGGTCCTCCTGACGCTGCACAGGAAGCTCGGCATGTGGCTCCAGATGGGCGGCCACTGCGAGCCGGGGGACGCGACGGTCGCGGCGGCGGCGCTGCGCGAGGCGACCGAGGAGTCGGGGATCGCCGGTCTGACGCTGCTCCCGGGCGGTCCGGTGCGTCTGGACCGGCATCCGATCCCGGCACCCTGCCACTGGCACATGGACGTGCAGTACGCGGCGCTGGCTCCGGCCGACGCGGTGGAGGCGATCAGCGACGAGTCGCTGGACCTGCGCTGGTACGCCTACGACGAGGTGGCGGGCGTGGCCGACGAGTCGGTGGTCCGGCTGACGGAGCGGACCCGCGCCAGACTCTCGTAGGGCAGCGGTGAGGGGCGGTCACCAGGGTGACCGCCCCTCACCCATTGCACTGCCTCAGTTCCAGGCGTTGTTCTGGTTCTGCGCGTGGGCGCCGTGCTGCCCGGCGCCGAACTGGGCCGCGAGGCCCTGTCCGATGGCGGCGTTCTGCGGCGGCATGACCTCGCTGGGCTGGACCAGGGCGTATCCCTGGCCGAGGAAGCTGAGTTCCCAGCCCTCGCCCGTGTTGCCGCGGCGGCGGCGGACGTTGGAGTTCGTCGTCTGCGCCTGCATCTGCACCCGCAGCCCGGTGGACCAGGCGACGATCGCGTCCGCGTCGACGTTGACGTACTTCTCGGGTGTGATCTGCATCATCAGCGGCTGACCGGAGGTCATCAGGGCGACCTTGCCGCGCCCGGAGATGTTGAGCTGGTACTTGCCCGAGCCGGAGATGCCGTACTGGCTGTCCACGGCGATGACCTCGGTGTGCAGGGTCGAGTCCAGGGCCAGCACATAGGCGCTGTCGACGGTCATGCCCTCCTGCTCGACCTCCACGACGTGGATGTACTGGGCGAGGTTGGCGAAGTAGACCGTGCCCTGACCGGAGCAGCGCATCAGGTCGAGGCCCTCACCGGTCCTGGCGTGGGCTCGGCGCTGGGTGGGGGTCTGGTACTCGCCGTCGAAGTCGACGAGCCCCTGGTAGGCGACCATGGCGCCCTTGCGGGCGAGGATGTCGTCCTGGCCGTTGAGGGCGACCCGCAGCAGCTGCGGGTTCTGGACGACGTACCGTTCCTGGCTCTGCTGCTCGGCGTAGTTGAAAAGCGGGCTCTGCATGGTGTGTTCTCGCTCCCCCTCAGCCCCGGATCCGCAGGCGGTCGGTGCTGTCCTCGCTCGGCTGTACGACGACGATGCCCTGGCCGGAGAAGGCCATCTGGAATGCCTCGCCGCTGCCCCGCCCGATGAGGGAGGAGGCCTTGAAGCTGCGCTTGCCCTTGACCTTGAGCGCGGGCGACCAGGCGACGAGCGCGTCGGGGTCGACGTACGTCTCGTCCTCGCCGCGGCCGCAGTCGACGACGATCGGGGTGCCGCGCGAGGTCAGGGCGACCCAGCCGGTTCCGGCGATCTCGACGTTGAACAGGCCCTGTCCGGCGAACTTGGCCAGTCCCTTGACCTTCTCCACGCTCCACTGAAGGTGGGCGTCGAAGGCGAGGACGTTGGTGCCGTTGACGGAGAGCGAGTCGTTCTGAAGGTTGATCACGACGACGTCCGCGCCGTAGTCGGCGAGGTAGAGCAGTCCGTCGCCGGAGCACTTCATGATGGGCGCGCCCTCGCCGGTCGCCCACTGCTGCGCGACCTGGCGGACGGCGGGCGGGTTGGGCTCGTAGGTGATGAAGCCCTCGTAGGCGACCATCGAGCCGGTGCGGGCGTACAGGTCCTGGCCGGAGCCCATGGCGACCTTGAGCATGGTGCGGCCGTGGTTCTCCATCCGGGCCGCCATCGGGGTCGGGGCGAAGCCCGCGAGTTGCTGGTTCATTCTTCGGGCTCCCTCAGACCTCGTACGGCTGGACGACGATGAAGTTGCCGGGGGCACCCCGGAACTGGAGGTTCACGGTCTCCCCGCTGTGACCCGGGTACGCGTTGCGGCGCAGCCGGACCTGGCTGGAGAGGATCACCTGCGACGCGGACGACCAGGCGACGACGGCGTTGCAGTCGGCGAAGGTGGTCGGCGTGACGGGCAACACCACCGGGATGCCGTGGGTCTTCACGACGACCGTGCCGGTGCCCTGGAACTGCATGGTGAACAGGGCGCCGCCGGGAATGCCGTGGCCCTCGATCCGGCGGACCTCGTACTGCAGCGACTCGTCGAACGCGAGGACGTTCTCCGCGGAGACGCAGATGCCGTCGCCCTGGAGCTCGATCGGGTGCAGATGGGCGCCTTCCTCGGCGAGGAAGACCTGGCCGCGCCCGGTGCAGCGCATCAGCTGCATCTCCTGGCCGGTGGCGTTGCCGACGATCCGGCCGGTGAAACCGGCTCCCTTGTGGCTGAACTCGACCTTGCCCTGGTACATGACCATGCTGCCCTGCCGGGCGAGGACGGGCACGCCGCCCATGCCCAGGTCGACCCGCATCAGCTGCTGGTTCTGCGGGGTCCACCGCGCGCCGGTGGCCGTCTCCTTGTACGGCTGGAGCGCGGCGGCGAGTCCGGCACCGGCGGCCGGGGCCCCTTGGGGGACGCCCATGCCGGCCGGGGGCATGCCCATGGGCGGCTGCTGGCCGAAGGCGGGCTGACCGTACGCGCCGGGTGCGGGCCGGCCGTACGCGGCGGGAGCGACGGGTGCGGGCTGGCCGTACGGGGCCGGAGCGCCGGGCGGCACGGGCTGGCCCGGGACCTGTCCGAACTGCGGCGGGTGCGGCTGACCGTACGGCGAGGGTGCGGGCGGCGGGGCGGCGGGCGGCGCCGCCGCGGGGGCGGCGTACACCGGCTGGACCGGAGCCGGAGCAGGCACGGGGGCCGGAGCGGGCGCGGGCGCGCCGAACGCCGGGGCGGGCTGGGGTACCTGGGGCGCGGACGGTGCCGTGGGCGCGCCGAAGGCGGGCGGGGCGGCGGCCTGCGGCGGAGGGGCGAAGCCGGGGGCCGCGCCCTGCGGCTGCGGGGCGGCGGGCTCCTCCTCGGCGACCTCACCGCCGAAGTTCTTCAGCAGCGCCTCCAGACCGCCGTCGAAGCCCTGGCCGACCGCGGCGAACCGCCATACGTCCTTGAGGTAGAAGTCACCGAGCATCACCGCACGCTCGGTGGAGAACTCCGCGCCCGTGAAGGCGTACCGGACGACCTCTTCGCCGCCCGCCACGATGCGGATGTGACCGGGGCCGATCTGCGACATCTGGCCGGCGCCGTCGATCGTCGCGGTGAACGAGAGCTTGTGGATGTTGGCCGGGAGCCGGTCGAGCGTGACGCGGAAGGACTCGGTGTCGCCGGACTGCGCGCCGAGGAGCTGGATGGACTCCTCGGGAGACTTCGGCTGGTTGAAGAAGATGAAGTACCGGTCGTCCGAGAGCTGCTCGTTCGCGTCGAGGCCGAAGCAGCTGATGTCGAAGGTCAACCCGGGCCCCGCGATCTGCACGCCCACGTACAGATCGGTCCCCGGTGTCAGATCACTGATCTTGGCCTTGTGGCCGCGTTGGAATTCCCTGGCCATGCGTAACGACCGTCCCCCATCCCGAATGTCAATGCGTCGCGCCAGGCTAACGGCTGTATCCGACATTGAGCCATGTCGGGACACATTCGGTACAGACTCGGAGCGGTCACTCCTCGCGAGCGGTCGGCAGATGCGGCAGGCGTTCGGCGGCGACGACGCCTTCGAGGTAGCCGCGGGCCCGCTCGGTGCGCGGATACGCCTCCAGGAGCCGCCAGAAGCGGGGTCCGTGACCGGGCACGAGGAGATGGGCCAGCTCGTGGACGAGGACGTAGTCGACGACGTACTCCGGCATGCCCTGCAGCCGGTGCGACAGCCGGATGCTTCCTTCCGAAGGGGTGCAGGAGCCCCAGCGGGTGTTCTGGTTGGTCACCCAGCGCACGGACGCGGGGCGCGCCCTGCCGTCGAAGTACTGCTCCGACAACCGCTCGGCGCGCTCGTTCAGTTCCGCGTCGCCCAGGACGCGCTTGCTCTCCTGCGCGGCGAGTTTGTCCAGCATGACCGACACCCAGCGCTGCTCCTCGGCCTCGGACATCCGGGCCGGGATGAGCACGATGGTCCGGTCGCCCTCGCGGTAGGCGGAGACGGTTCTGTTCCGCCGGGAGCTTCTGCGGACCTCGACCGCACTGGTCCCCGAGCCGCGGGGCGGTTTGCTTGTCACGCTGCGCTGTGGGTCGGCGGGCACGCGCCCGACGTTACCCGCTGTCAGCGGGGGAAGTCCCGCCTCGGGTCGGTTCGGCCGTGATCCTGTCGCACCGTGCCCTATTCGAATGATTGACACACCGGCCCTGTGGACAACTTTCCGCGTCCGCTCCGGCTCGCGGGCATTCTGACGTCGAGATCACGAAACACGATCACGGAACAGAATCACGAGCAGGATCACGGAGCACGTGATCACGGGGGCGGATATGCATCCGATGGTGAAACCGGCGCTGCGACGCGCCTGGCGGAATCTGCAGTGCGTGCAGTTCGGGACCACATCCGCGCACGCGGTGCTGGTGGGGCCGCTCGACACGACCACCGGCAGCCTGCTCGGGCTCCTCGACGGCACCCGGGGCATGGAGCTGCTGCGGGCGGAGGCCCGGGCGCTCGGTTTGCCGGACGGGCAGTTGGAGGCCCTGCTCGCCCGGCTGTCGGACGCCGGGCTGATCGCGGACGCCTCGGCGAGCCGGCCGGGCAGACCCGGCGCGCCCGGGCGGACGGAGCCCGCGCTCGATCCGCTGCGGGCCGACCTCGCGTCGCTCTCCGTGGTCGATCCGGCGCCGGACGGGGCGGCACGGCGGTTGGCCGCGCGACGGGCCCAGCGCGTCCAGGTCCGGGGCGCGGGCCGGGTCGGCGCGGCGGTCGCGGCGCTGCTCTCGGCGTCCGGAGTGGGCCGGGTGGAGGTACTGGACTCCGGGTCGGTGGAGCCGTGGGAGGTGTCGCCCGCCGGGTTGTCCGCCGAGGCGGTCGGCGAGCGCCGGGCGGTGGCGGCCCGCCGGCTCGTGCGGAGCTGGGCCCGGGGCGGCCGGGCGACACGAGCCGCGGCCCCCGCGCCGGAGGACAGCGGGAGCGAGCCCGGCCTCTCCCTCGTCGTGGTGGCGCCCCGGGACGGCCTCGGCGCCTACGTCCCCGACCCGCTGCCCGCCGAGGACTGGATCGCCACCGGCACTCCTCATCTCTACGCCGGCGTCCTGGAGGCCACCGGTGTGGTCGGGCCGCTGGTGCTGCCGGGCGGCACGGCATGCGCGCGGTGCGTACAGGAAGAACGGACGGACCGTGAACCGGTCTGGCCCCGGATGCTGGCGCAGTGGCGCTCGGGCGCGCCCCATCCGCTGCCGGCCTGCGACCTCTCACTGGCGACGGCTGTGGCGGGGCTGGCCGCCGCCCACGCGCTGGCCTTCCTGGACGGCGAGCTGCCGGCGAGCACGGGGGCGCGATGGGAGGTCTCACTGCCGCTTCTCGAGTGGCGCGTGGAGCGGTGGGGACCGCACCCGTCGTGCCCCTGCGGGGCCGTACGCAACGGAGAGGGGGTGCGCGCCTCGGCGGCCGGGATGCCACAGGACACAATGGCGGGGTAACCGCCCTGCGCGGCACGGCGGTCTGGGATTTGGAGGGGCGCATGTCTGATCTTCCCCGGAAGGCGGTCACCCGGACCGCCAAGTTGGCCGCGTTGCCCCTGGGCTTCGCCGGACGGGCCACGTGGGGCCTGGGCAAGCGGATCGGCGGCAAGTCCGCGGAGATCGTCGCCCGCGAGCTGCAACAGCGCACGGCCGACCAGCTGTTCAAGGTCCTGGGCGAGCTGAAGGGAGGGGCCATGAAGCTCGGGCAGGCGCTCTCCGTCTTCGAGTCGGCGCTCCCCGAGGAGGTGGCGGGGCCTTACCGCGCGGCGCTCACCAAGCTTCAGGAGGCCGCGCCTCCGATGCCGACCCGGACGGTGCACGGGGTGCTGGAGGAACGGCTCGGCGAGGAGTGGCGGGAGCTGTTCCTGGAGTTCGAGGACAAGCCGGCGGCGGCCGCCTCGATCGGGCAGGTGCACCGGGCGGTGTGGCACGACGGCCGTGAGGTCGCGGTGAAGGTGCAGTATCCGGGGGCGGGCGAGGCGCTGCTCTCCGATCTGGCGCAGCTGAGCCGGTTCGCGCGGATGCTGGGCCCGCTGGTCCCCGGCATGGACATCAAGCCGTTGATCACGGAGATGCGCGACCGGGTGTCCGAGGAGCTGGACTACGGCCTGGAGGCGAGGGCCCAGCAGGAGCACGCGGAGGAGTTCGCCGACGATCCGGACGTGGTCGTGCCCGGGGTGGTGCACCAGTCGGAGCAAGTCCTGGTGACGGAGTGGATCGACGGGATCCCGCTGTCCGAGGTGATCGCGGACGGCACGCGGGAGCAGCGCGACCGGGCCGGGCAGCTCCTGGCCCGCTTCCTCTTCTCGGGGCCGGCTCGCACGGGGCTGCTCCACGCGGATCCGCATCCGGGCAACTTCCGGCTGCTGCCCGGCGGGACGGACGGGGAGGACGACGCCGGTCCGGAGGGCTGGCGGCTCGGGGTCCTGGACTTCGGCACGGTGGACCGGCTGCCGGGCGGGCTCCCGGTGACGATCGGCGCGTGTCTGCGGATGGCGCTGGAGGGCGATGCCGAGGGCGTCTACGAACTGCTCCGTGGGGAGGGGTTCGTGAAGGAGTCCATCGAGCTCGACCCGGACGCCGTGCTCGAGTACCTCCTGCCGATCATCGAGCCCGCGGAGGCGGACGCCTTCGGCTTCTCCCGGGGCTGGATGAGGGCGCAGGCCGCGCGCATCGCCGATCTGCGGTCCCCCGCGCACCAGTTGGGCAAGCAGCTCAATCTGCCGCCGTCGTACCTGCTGATTCACCGTGTGACCCTGAGCACGATCGGTGTGCTCTGCCAACTGAACGCGACGGTCCGGATGCGTGACGAGCTGGAGGAGTGGCTGCCCGGCTTCCTCGCGGAGGAGTGAGTGACGGGCCGTCACCACCAGGTGGAGTCGAGACGGCCTTCGATGGACCGGATGTTCTCGCGGGCGCAGCTGTCGCAGAGGTAGCGACGTGCGCCGTTCTCCAGGGAGGAGGACCAGGTCACCGGGGGCTCCTCGGCGGTCTTGCCGCAGCGGGCGCACACGATGGGCTCCTCGGGAGTCGGGGCGTCGTTCACGCTGGTGACGATAGTCGTACGGGGAGCCGGTCGCAGGGCAACGCACCGCGGGGGCCGGTCCGTTCGGACCGGCCCCCGCGAGGGTTCTTCTGGTCAGTGCATGACGGCCATGGCCAGCGCGCGCCGGGCGCGCAGCGAGACGCGCTCGGCTCGCCGCTGCATCCGCCGAGCGGCGACCAGGCGCAGGGCCTGGCGTTCCGCCTCGGCTTCGCGCATGAGGTCGTGCATATGAGCACGAGCCAGGGCTTCTGGGATGAGTTGCATCTCACGGGTCCTGTTCTGACGCGAGGCGTTCGCGCCGGTGGTGGAAACGTCTGGGGTGGCGGAGCCGGACGGCTCGCTCGTGGAAGAGGTCATCGGGGCCTGCTTCTGGGGATCGTGCGTGAGGGGTCGGTCGATGGTTCCGGTGACGTTCATGCGGCGACCGGGTTCTTGCGCGGGCGGCCACGCGGCCGCTTGCGGGCGACGACCACACCCTGGACGAAGAGCTCTCCACCCCAGACGCCCCACGGCTCACGCCGCTCCTTCGCGCCGGCGAGGCAGGCCTCCATCAGCGGGCAGGTGCGGCAGAGGGACTTGGCGTACTCGACGTCGGCCGGGGACTCGGCGAAGAAGACCTCCGGGTCGTACGAGCGGCAGGGGACGGGTACGCCGAGGTTCTCGATGGCGTCGTCGAGCGCGGAGAGCGCGGTGAGGGGGGTCAAGGTGGAGTCCTCCGTGAGGCCGGGCGGGGGGATCGTTTCGGAAGGCGGTACGGACGGGGCGTGCGCTTCGAGTTGCACGGTTGTTTTTTCCTCGTCTGTTGTTCCGGCCTGTTGGCCGGGGTTTCGGCTGGTACCGGGTCTTGCTGTCCCGAGGCCCCTTCGCTCCGTCATCCCCGTTCGGGGACAAACAGAAGGGCCGCGGATCCCGGGTGGGGTTCCGCGGCCCTGAAGGCGCCGGCCTGATCGAGGATCAGGCTGGATCACTCCAGGGTTCGAGCCCACGGAAGGCCCACATCGTGTGGTGCTGCGTCGTCTGCTGCTTGGTTTCGGCACCGGTCGCCGCAAAGCCATAGGCCTTCGCCTGGGCGGCTGCTACTCCTGCTTCCAGTGCCTCGGTCGGTCGCTCGATGCGCTCCATGACGGGAAGACCCGTCAGGGCGGCCGCCGGCCGGAGGGCCGGGGCGCCGGCCACGCCGGCACCGGACAGACCGGTGCCCGGGAGACCGCTGCCCATGAACGCCGAACCGGAGAGGCCGAGCGAGCATGCGGAGACGACCGAGCGATCGATCATTTTGTCGGTGCTGACGAAGCTGACGTTGCCGCTGATGTTGCGGTTGATGCTGATCACTGGAATCGCCTCCTCTCGGCGTCTCGGAGCGCTCGGGGTGAACCGGGCCCTCGTGTATTCGGATAAGTACAGCACGAAGACAGGGCTTCGAAGAAGCCGCTGTTTCCGTGGTTAAGAACCTATGGGGCTTGACGGGGCGGGCGCAAACTATTTTTCCGACGAGTTTTCGTCACTGCTCCTCGTCGTCTCCTCCCGGCCTCTCACCTGGCTCTTCGCCCGCGCAGAGGGCCAGGACATCGGCACCGAACCGGTCCAGCTTGCGCGCGCCGACCCCCGAGATCGAGGCCAGCTCGCCGTCGGTGGCGGGGACGCACTCGGCGATCGCCATCAGCGTCTTGTCGGTGAAGACGCAGTACGCGGGCTGCCCGAGCTGCTTGGCCTGGTCGGAGCGCCACTCGCGCAGCCGCTCGTACAGGGCCTCGTCCATGTCGGAGGGGCAGTCCTCGCAGCGCATCAGCTTCATCTCGCCGGCCTCGGTGAGCGTGGCACCGCAGACCCGGCACTGCACCGGGCCCCGGCGCTTGCGCCGACCGCCGCCGCTCCCCCGTTCGACGGAGCCGCCGCCGCCCGCGCCTCCGGCCCCGAGGGGGCCGGAGCCGGGTCGCAGCCCCTTGAGGAAGCGGGTGGGGCGCCGGGAGGCGCGGCCGCCCGGGGAACGGGAGAGCGCCCAGGACAGCGAGAGGTGGAGCCGGGCGCGGGTGACCCCGACGTACAGGAGCCGGCGCTCCTCCTCGATCTGCTCGTCGGTCTTGGCGTACGTGATCGGCATCATGCCCTCGGTGAGGCCGACCAGGAAGACGGCGTCCCACTCCAGGCCCTTGGCGGCGTGCAGGGAGGCGAGGGTGACGCCCTGGACGGTGGGGGCGTGCTGGGCGGCGGCCCGCTCGTCGAGCTCGGCGACCAGGTCGGAGAGGGTGGCGCCGGGCTTGGCGCGGGCGAAGTCCTCGGCGAGGCGGACCAGGGCGGCGAGCGATTCCCAGCGGTCGCGGACGGCACCGGAGCCCGCGGGCGGCTCGGTGGTCCAGCCGTTGCTGGAGAGCACGGCGCGGACCTGGGAGGGCAGGTCCTCGGCGTCGTCGAGAAGGGAGTCGTTGCCCCCGGCGCGGGCGGCGCCGCGCAGGGCGATGCCCGCCTTGCGCACCTCCTCCCGGTCGAAGAAGCGCTCGGCGCCACGCAACTGGTAGGGCACTCCGGCGTCGGCGAGGGCCTGTTCGTAGACCTCCGACTGGGCGTTGATGCGGTACAGCACGGCGATCTCGCCGGCCGGGACGCCCGCGGCGATCAGGTCGCGGATACGGCGGGCGGTGCCCTCCGCCTCCGCGGGCTCGTCGGCGTACTCCGTGTAGGCGGGCTCGGGGCCGGGGTCGCGCTGGGAGATCAGCTCCAGGCGGTGCTCGGCGGCGCGGCCGCGGGCCTGGCTGAGCAGTCCGTTGGCGAGGTGGACCACCTGAGGGGTGGAGCGGTAGTCGCGGACCAGCTTCACCACGGTGGCGTTCGGGTGCCGGGTGCGGAAGTTCAGCAGGTGGTCGGGGGTGGCGCCGGTGAAGGAGTAGATGGTCTGGCTGGCGTCGCCGACGACACAGAGGCTGTCGCGGTCGCCGAGCCAGAGGTCGAGCAGCCGCTGCTGGAGCGGGGAGACGTCCTGGTACTCGTCCACGACGAAGTGCTGGTACTGGCTGCGGATCTGGTCGGCGATGTCGTGGCGGTCCTGGAGGATGCCGACGGTGAGCAGCAGCACGTCCTCGAAGTCGATCACCGAGCGGTCGCGCTTGAGCTGCTCGTACATGGCGTAGATCTGGCCGATCTCGGCCGGGTCCCGGGGTGCGTCGCGGACCGACTTGGCGACGGCCGCCGGATAGTCGGCGGGGACGGTCTGCGTGACCTTGGCCCACTCGATCTCGCCCGTGACATCGCGCAGCTCGTTGCGGTCGAGCCGGACACGGCAGCGGGCGGCGGCCTCGGCGACGAGCTGGATCTTGCGCTCCAGGAGCCGGGGAAGATCACCACCGACGACTTTCGGCCAGAAGTACTGGAGCTGGCGCAACGCGGCGGAGTGGAACGTGCGGGCCTGGACGCCGCCCGCGCCGAGCTCGCGCAGGCGGCCGCGCATCTCGCCGGCGGCCCGGTTGGTGAACGTGACGGCCAGCACACTGCCGGGCTGGAGTATCCCCGCCCGCACGCCGTAGGCGATGCGGTGCGTGATGGCCCGCGTCTTGCCCGTGCCGGCTCCCGCCAGCACGCACACCGGGCCGTGCAGGGCGAGGGCGACCTCGCGCTGCTCGGGGTCGAGCCCGTCGAGCACCGCGTCGGCCGACTCGGGGACCCGCGGGAAGAGAGAGGAGTGCGTTGCTGCTGTCACCCCGCCATGCTGCCAGGTTCTGTGGGGTGGGTGCGGCGGGTTGTCCACAGGCGGAGGCCACCGGTCGTACGAATGCGGGAATGGGCGAGGGGGCGCGTACGTTCCTCTCCTCGGACCCACCCGCGAACAGAGGAGCGCCAGGCCATGCAGGGCACTGTGACGATGTACAGCACCACGTGGTGCGGCTACTGCCGTCGGCTGAAGAGCCAGATGGACCGCGAAGGCATCGCGTACACGGAGATCAACATCGAGCAGGACCCGGAATCGGCCGCGTTCGTGGAGAAGGCCAACGGGGGCAACCAGACGGTGCCGACCGTCCTGTTCCCGGACGGCACGACGCTGACGAACCCGTCGCTCGCTCAGGTCAAGCAGAAGGTCGGCGTCTGAGCCGACCGGCTGCGCGACCGCGTGGAAGAGCCCCCTCCGGCACTGCCGGCAGGGGGCTTCTTTCGGCCATGGGAGCCGGTCAGACCACGTCGCCGGGCTTCGGCAGCGGCTTGCCGTACCAGAGCTCGATGAGCCGCGACGCGATCGAGATGCCGTACGGAGGCAGGACCTCGCCCGACTCGAAGGCGGCGGTCAGGTCCTCGCGGGAGAACCAGCGGGCCTCCTGGATCTCCTCGCCGTCCACGGTGATCTCCGAGGAGGTGGCGCGCGCGAAGAAGCCCAGCATCAGGCTGGACGGGAAGGGCCACGGCTGGCTGGCGATGTACTCGACCTCGCCGACCGTCACGCCGGCCTCCTCGAAGACCTCGCGCGCCACCGACTGCTCGATGGACTCGCCGGGCTCGACGAAGCCCGCGAGGGTCGAGAAGCGGCCCTCGGGCCAGTGGACCTGGCGGCCGAGGAGCGCGCGGTCCTGCTCGTCCGTGACCAGCATGATCACGGCGGGGTCGGTGCGCGGGTAGTGCTCGGCGCCGCAGGCCTGGCAGCGGCGGATGTGACCGGCGGCCGCGATGACCGTGCGCTCGCCGCAGCGGGAGCAGAAGCGGTGGAGGCGCTGCCAGTTCTCCAGGGCGACGGCGTGCACCATGAGGCCCGCGTCGCGGGGTGAGAGCAGCAGACCGGCCTCGCGCAGACCGGCCGGGCGGGCGGACTGGTCCATGCGGCCGGGCAGGGAGTCCTTCTGGAGCGCGAAGTAGGAGACGCCCTCGGCGTCGGTGCCCAGGAAGTAGCGGTGGGTCTCGGTGACCGGGGCCTCGAAGGCCGGGGTCATGACGAGCTCGGTGCGCCCCTCGGGGGTGTCGTCGATCAGCACCTGGCCGCCCGAGACGACGAAGACGCGGGTCCTGGGGTGGCTCCAGGCGGCGGCCAGCCATGCCTCGTCGAGGCGGTGGTGGGCCGCGCGGTCGATGCCGCTCGGGGCGGTGAGCCCGATCGGACGGTCCACGGTCTCGTTGTTCATGCTGCTCACAGGTGCTTCCAACTCCCCCGGTTCGATGTGTGGGTTCAGCGTTCAGCGCTGCGGGACGGCTGCCGGGAGGGCAGCGGGCAGGTCGCCCCACAGATGAGCGGTGGTCTCGACTCCCTTGAGGAGGAGGTCGAGCTCGACCTTCTCGTTGGGGGCGTGCCAGCCGTCGGACGGTACGGAGATGCCGAGGAACAGCACCGGAGCGTCCAGGACGTCCTGGAGGTCGGCGGCCGGGCCCGATCCGCCCTCTCGGGTGTAACGGATCTTGGCTCCGTCGAACGCCAGGCTCATGGCCCGGGCGACCGCCCGCAGGGCCGGGTGGTCGAGCGGGGTCAGGCAGGGCCGGGTCGGGGCGCCGAAGACGATCTCGTACCGGATGCCCTGGGGGACCTGGGCGGCGAGCCAGTCGCGCACGGCGAGCTCGATCTTGGCCGGGTCCTGGCCCGCGACCAGCCGGAAGGAGAGCTTCAGCTGGGCGGAGGCGGGGACGATCGTCTTGCCGCCGGGGCCCTGGTAGCCGCCGCCGATGCCGTTGACCTCGGCGGTGGGGCGGGCCCAGACCCGCTCCAGGGTGGTGAAGCCGGCCTCGCCGAGGGTGCCGTGCGACGTGGCCGTGCGCAGCCACTCGGCCTCGTCGAAGGGCAGCTCGGCGATGAGGGCGCGCTCGGCGTCGGAGAGCTCGGTGACGCCGTCGTAGAAGCCCGGCACGGCGACGCGCTCGTTCTCGTCGTGGAGCGCGGCGACGATCCGGCCGGCGACGGTGGCCGGGTTCGGCACGGCTCCGCCGAAGGATCCGGAGTGGATGTCCTGGTCGGGGCCGTACAGCTGGATCTCGCAGTCCGCGACGCCGCGCATGCCGGTGCAGACGGTCGGGGTGTCCTCGGACCACATGCCGGTGTCGGAGACGATCACGACATCGGCGGCGAGCCGGTCCGCGTGGGACTCGACGAGGTCGCGGAAGTGCGGGGAGCCGGACTCCTCCTCGCCCTCGACGATCAGCTTGAGGTTGACGGCGGGGGCTGTGCGGCCGGTGGCCGCGAGGTGGGCACGGACGCCGAGGGTGTGGAAGAAGACCTGGCCCTTGTCGTCGGCGGCACCGCGCGCGTACATCCGGCCGTCGGTGATGTACGGCTCGAACGGGTCGGTGTTCCAGCCGTCCTCGCGGGCGGCGGGCTGGACGTCGTGGTGGCCGTAGACGAGCACGGTGGGAGCGCCGGCGTCCCCGGACGGCCACTCGGCGAAGACGGCGGGCGCGCCGTCGGTCTCCCAGACCTCGACCGCCGGGAACCCCGTCTCCGCCAGCTTGGCCGCGAGCCAGCCGGCGCTGCGCCGTACGTCCGCCGCGTGGTCGGGCCGCGCCGACACGGAGGGGATGCGCAGCCACTCGGCGAGGTCGTCGAGGAAGGCGGCGCGGTGCTGCTCGATGTACGTGCGTACGGCCTGGGTACGTGCGGTCTGGACGGCGCTGTCCGGGGTGTAGCTCATGGTCCCGAGCCTATCCGGCGCCCCGGGCCGGGCGGTCCGGCGGTCCGCCCTCCGGACCGCCCTCCGCAGCGGGCTCCTCTCCGCCGAGCAGGATGTCCTCGAGCTCGGCGCGGCCGGGCAGGCGCCGGGGCCGTACGACCTCTCCGCTGCGCACGTAGACGAAGGCGGCCTCCACCTCCTCGACGGGCAGGCCGTGCTGCTCGGCCCAGGCGAGACGGTAGATCGCCAGCTGAAGCGGGTCGGCGGTGCGGAGGTGGCTGGTCTTCCAGTCGACGATCTCGTACGCACCGGACTCCGGGTCCTGGTAGACGGCGTCGATCCTGCCCCGGATCACCCGTCCGGCGAGGGAGAGATGGACGGGGACCTCGACGCGGTACGGGGTGCGGCGGGCGTACGGCGTGCGGGCGAAGGCCTCCTTGAGGGCGTCGAGGTCCCGCTCGTCGACGATCTCGGGTTCGCCGGCGAAGTCCTCTCCGCCGGGGAGTTCGTCGGGGCCGAGCATGGGGAGCGGCAGTTCCTCGAACCGGGACTCCACCCACGCGTGGAACCGGGTGCCGCGGCGGGCCGCGGGCTGCGGCGGGCGGGGCATGGGCCGGGCCAGGTCCTGGGCGAAGCCGTCGGGGTCGGCGGCGAGGCGGAGGACCTGGGAGGCGGAGAGGTAGGCGGGCAGGAGGACGTCGCGGGTGGTGGCGCGGGCGCGGCGGAGCTCGGTGGTGAGCGCGGTGAGGTCGCGGTCCCAGGAGGCGAGGGTTCTGACCTCCTCCGGGGTGAGGACCGGCTCCGGCGCGTCGTCCCTGGGCGCTCGGGGCGCGGGGACCTCGTCGGCCGGTGGCGCGTCGTCGGCCGGGGGTTTGCCGGAGGCCGAGGGCGCCTCGTCGGCCGGCAGCCCCTCGTCGTCCCATGGAGGCTCGTCGTCCCAGAGAGGCTCCTCTTCGGGCCAGAGGTCCTCGGGGACCTGTGGGCCCTGTGGGCCCTGGAGTGCTCGCGCTTGCGCGGGCAGCGTGTTCGCGGTGTGCGCCCACCCTCCCCCGGAGGTATCCCGGTCTCGCTCCGAGCGCCCGGGCCGAACGTGTGCCCGCAGCGCCGCCTCGACCGCCGCCGCCGCCGCGCGGCGGCGGGAGAAGGACGCGGGGTCCAGAGGCAGGGGCCAGGCCTGGTCCGCGGTCGCCTCCTTCAGCGAGGGGTTCTCGGCGTCCGGTTCCGGTTCGTCGGCCCAGGCCTCGATCTCGCCGAAGCCGGCCGCGCAGTGGTCGTGGAGGGCCGTGAGGAACTCCGAAGGGCCGCGCGGCTTCTTCTGGGCGGGGCCCCACCAGTGGGCGGAGCCGAGCAGCAGGGAGCGGGGGCGGGTGAAGGTCACATAGCCGAGGCGGAGCTCCTCGGTGTGCTGGTGGTCCCGCATCCGCTCCTTGAAGGTCTTGAGGGAGGCGGCGTCCCAGCTGTCCACGTCCGGCAGGGTGGCGGCGTCGCCGCGCAGGGCGTGCGGCAGGACCTGCGGCTGCGAGGTCCACGACTCGCGGGACCTGCCGCTGGGGAACTGGGAGGCGACCAGGCCGGGAACCGCCACCACGTCCCATTCGAGGCCCTTCGACTTGTGCGCCGTGAGGACCTTGACCGTGTTCTCGCCACCCGGGAGGGCGTTGTCGAGGCCCTTCTCGTACTGCGCGGCGGTACGCAGGAAGCCGAGGAAGGCCAGCAGGGTCGCCTCGCCGTCCAGGGAGGCGAAGCCCGCCGCTATGTCGAGGAAGTTGGAGAGGGTCTCTCGGCGGCGGGCGGCGAGCGCGTGCGGGGAGGCGGAGAGTTCCACCTCCAGGCCGGTGGTGGCGAGGATCCGGTGCAGGACGTCCATCAGGGGGTCGGCGAGCGAGGAGCGCAGCTGGCGCAGCTCGGTGGCGAGGCGGGCGAAGCGCACCCGGGCCTCGGCGGAGAACGGCAGGCCGTCGTCCTCGCCACCGGAGTCCAGGAAGGTGTCGAGCGCGTCGGCGAGCGAGATGACCTCGGCCGGGTCGACGCCCTCGACGGCGGCGGCGAGCCGCCGGTCGTCGTCGGCGGCGGCGCCGGCGCGTTCGCGGTGCACGAGGAGCCGGGCGCGGCGGCCGAGGAGGGCCAGGTCGCGCGGGCCGATGCGCCAGCGGGGGCCGGTGAGGAGGCGGACGAGGGAGGCGTTGGCGCCCGGGTCCTGGAGGACTTCGCACACGGCGACCAGGTCTGCGATCTCGGGCAGGTGCAGGAGCCCGGAGAGGCCGACGACCTCGACGGGGACGTCGCGGGCGACCAGGGCGGCCTGGATGGCAGGGAAGTCGGTCGCCGTACGGCACAGGACGGCGATCTCGCCCGGTTCCCTGCCGGTGCGGACGAGGTGGGCGAGCGAGTCGGCGAGCCAGTCGATCTCCTCGGCGTGCGTGGGCAGCAGCGCGACGCGCACCGTGCCGTCGCCCTCCGCGCCGGGTGCCGGGCGCAGCGCCTCCACGCCCGCGTGCAGGGCGCGCAGGGGCGCGGCGAGCCTGTTGGCGAGGTCGAGCAGACGGCCGCCGCTGCGCCGGTTCTCGGAGAGGGCGTGGCGGGTGGCGGGGGTGCCGTCCGCGTACGGGAAGTGGGCGGGGAAGTCGTCGAGGTTGGCGACGGACGCTCCGCGCCAGCCGTAGATCGCCTGGCAGGGGTCGCCGACGGCGGTCACGGCGTGTCCGGTGCCTCCGCCGAAGAGGCCGGAGAGCAGCAGCCGCTGGGCGACGGAGGTGTCCTGGTACTCGTCGAGGAGCACCACCCGGAACTCGTCCCGGAGGATGGCGCCGACCTCGGGGCGGGTGGTGGCGAGCTGGGCGGAGAGGGCGATCTGGTCGCCGAAGTCGAGCAGGTCGCGGGAGCGTTTGGCGGTGCGGTAGCGGACGACGAGGTCGAGCAGTTCGCGGCGGGCGGCGGCGGTCTCCGGGACCTTGCGCAGGTCGGCGTTGGAGAGCTTGGCGCGGGCGAGGTCGTCGAGGAGCTCGGAGTCGTACGCCTCCAGGTCCTGCGGACGGACGAGGTGCTCGGACAGCTCGGCGTCGAGGGCGAGGAGATCGCTGACGAGGGTCGGGAACGACTTGGTCAGGGCGGGGTACGGGCCGGGGGCTTCGCGCAGTACGCGCGCGGCGAGCTGGTAGCGGGTGGCGTCGGCGAGCAGCCGGGAGGTGGGCTCCAGGCCGAGCCGGAGACCGTGGTCGGTCAGCAGCTGCCCGGCGAAGGCGTGGTACGTGGAGATGCGGGGCTCGCCGGGCGAATAGTAGGGGTCGGCGGGCACCGCCGTCGTTGAGGGGTGGTGGTCGGGCGACAGGTGGGACAGGGAGATGACGTCCGGGTCGGTGACGCCGGCGCGGACGAGGGCGGTGCGGACGCGTTCGGCGAGTTCGCCGGCGGCCTTGTTGGTGAAGGTGAGCCCGAGGACCTGTTCGGGGGCGACCTGGCCCGTGCCGACCAGCCAGACCACCCGGGCGGCCATCACCGTCGTCTTGCCGGAACCGGCTCCGGCCACGATGACCTGCGGGGCGGGCGGCGCGATGATGCAGGCCGTCTGCTCCGGGGTGAACGGGATGCCGAGGAGCTCCTTGAGCTGCTCGGGGTCGGTGATGCGTGCGGTCACCCCAGAGAGGCTAACGGGGACCACTGACAGCCCCGCCCGGGCTGTCAGTGGTCGGGCTCAGGCGCGGGTCAGCTGGGGGCGTTCGGGTTCAGCTTGGAGACTCCGCTCAGGCCATGTCCGCCGGTCTGCCGGTCCGCCGGTCCGCGGGGTGGTGCCGTGCCGTGGCTCATTCGACGATGTGGCGGCCCTCCGGCTGGGCGCTGCACGAGGCGCGGAAGGCGCAGTGGGTGCAGTGCTGGCCGGTGGAGGGGGTGAAGCGCTCGTCCAGGACGCGGCCGGCCGCGGTGGCCAGCAGGTCGCCGACCCACTCCCCCGCCAGAGGCTCCTGCGCCTGGACCTTCGGGAGCGCGTCCCCGCCCTCCTTCTTGGGGGCCGGCTGGCGCAGCTGTACGAGTTCGGCGCCTCCCGGGTCCGGGCGACGGCCGCCGAAGACCTCGTCGACGGCTCCTTCGCGTACCGCGAGCTGGTAGACGGCGAGCTGGGGGTGGTGGGCCACCTCGTCGCGGGTGGGGGCGGACTTGCCGGTCTTGAAGTCGACGACGTAGGCGCGGCCGTGCTCGTCGGCCTCGACACGGTCCATGGAGCCGCGGATCCGGACCTCGTACTCACCGGCTTCGAGGGTGACGTCGAAGTCGTGCTCGGTGGCGGCCGGGGTGCGGCCGCCGCGGTCCATGACGTGCCAGCGCAGGAACCTTTCCAGCGCCACGCGCGCGTGCTCCTTCTCCTGGGCGGACTTCCAGGGGGCGTCGAAGGCGAGGCCGTCCCAGACGGAGTCGAGGCGGGCCATCAGGACGTCGAGGTCGGCGGGGGTGCGGCCGGAGGCGACCTCGTCGGCGAGGACGTGGACGACGTTGCCGAAGCCCTGGGCGGCGGTGGCGGGTGCGTCCGCCTTGACCTCCCGGCCGAGGAACCACTGGAGGGAGCAGGTGTTGGCGAGCTGGTCGAGGGCGGAACCGGAGAGAGTGACGGGGCGGTCCCGGTCGCGGAGCGGGACGGTGCTGTGCGTCGGCTCGAACAGGCCCCACCAGCGGTCCGGGTGCGCGGCCGGCACCAGGGGCTGCCCGTCGTCGTCGGTGAGGGCGGCGAGGTGGGCGAGGCGTTCGGCGGCGGCGGCGCGGAGCGCGTCGGAGGCGGCCGGGTCGACGGTGGTGGCGCGCAGTTCGGCGACGAGGGCGGCGACGGCGAGGGGGCGGCGGGGGCGGCCGGGGACGTCCTTGGGTTCGGTGCCGAGTTCGGTGAGGAAGCGGGAGGGCTGGTCGCCGTCCTCGGCGGGGGCCTTGACGGCAGTGACGACGAGGCGGTCGCGGGCGCGGGTCGCGGCGACGTAGAAGAGGCGGCGCTCCTCGGCGAGGAGGGCGCCGGGGGTGAGGGGCTCGGCGAGGCCGTCGCGGCCGATGCGGTCGGCTTCCAGGAGGGAGCCGCGGCGGCGCAGGTCGGGCCAGAGGCCCTCCTGGACGCCCGGGACGACGACCAGGCTCCACTCCAGGCCCTTGGAGCGGTGGGCGGTCATGAGACGGACGGCGTCGGGGCGGGCCTGGCGCTTGGAGAGCGTGTCGGCGGCGATGTCCTGGGCGTCGAGCTCTTCGAGGAAGTTGAGGGCGCCGCGGCCGCCGACGCGGTCCTCGGCGCGTGCGGCGGTCTCGAAGAGGGCGCAGACGGCGTCGAGGTCGCGGTCGGCGTTGCGCCCGGCGGCGCCGCCGCGCAGGGCGGCGCGCTCCAGGCGGCCGGGCCAGGGCGTACCGTTCCACAGGATCCAGAGGGCCTCTTCGGCGGTGCCGCCGGTGGCGAGGCGGTCGCGGGTCTGCCGCAGGAGGTCACCGAGGCGCTTGGCGCCCCGGGCGTAGGACTGGTCGTGGGCGACGAGGCGTTCGGGCTCGGCGAGGGCGCGGGTGAGCAGCACGTCGGAGGGGGGCGGCACGTTGTTGCCGCCGGCCCGCTCCTCGTCGCGCAGGGCCCGCCCGAGCCGCCGGAGGTCGGCGGGGTCCATCCCCGCGAGGGGCGACGCGAGCAGGGCGAGCGCGGTCTCGGTGTCGAGCCAACCGGTGGCACCCGGCCCGCCACGGTCGGCCTGGGCTGCCTCGCGGGTCTCGGTGACCCCACCGGTCGCGGCAGCCCCGGATGCCCCGGCCGCCCCACGCCCATCGCCCGCCTCGGCGCCCGCACCGCTCTGCGAGCCCGACTCGGCCTCCCCGTCCCCTTCGGGGACACCGTCCGGCCTCGTCTGCTCCGGCGGGGTCGCCGCCGCCGCCGCGCGAAGGGCGAGGAGGAGGGGGGCGACCGCCGGTTCGTGGCGGAGCGGAGTGTCGGCGGTGTCGGTTTCGAGGGGGACGCCCGCCGACGTCAGGGCGCGGCGCAGTGCCGGGATCGGCGTACGGGCGCGGACCAGGACGGCCATGGCGTGCCAGGGGACGCCGTCTTCGAGGTGGGCCCGGCGCAGGAGGTCGGCGATGTTGTCGAGTTCGGTGGAGGCGGTCGGGTAGGTGTACGCCTCCACGCGCCCCCCGCCCCGCACCGCCGCCAGGTCGCGGTGGGCGCGCACCTTGTCGGCGGGCAGCCGGGGCAGGGGCATGCGCTGGGTGAGGAGCCGGGTCGCCGCCAGCAGGCCCGCGCCCGAGCGGCGGGAGGTCGTCAGGACCCGGACGGCCGCGGGTCGGCCGTCCGGGCCGCGGAAGGTGTCGGGGAAGTCCAGGATGCCGTTGACGTCGGCCCCCCGGAACGCGTAGATCGACTGGTCGGGGTCGCCGAAGGCGACCACCGTGCGCCCGCCGGTCGCCCGGCCACCGCCCCGCACGGACGTCCTCCCGGCGGTCCCTGTCGCATTGCCCGTCAGGGCCGCGAGGAGACGGACCTGTGCCGGATCCGTGTCCTGGTACTCGTCGACGAAGACCGCGTCGTACTCGGGCAGCGTCACGCGCTCCGCGAGGAGGACCGCCCGGTGCACCAGCTCCGTGTAGTCGAGAACCCCCTGCAGGTCCAGGACGTCCAGGTACTCCGCGAGGAACCCGGCCGCCGCCTTCCAGTCCGGCCGCCCCACCCGCTGGGCGAACTCGGCGAGCGCCCCGGGGGAGAGCCCCAGCTCCCGGGAGCGCGCGAGGACGGCCCGTACCTCGTCGGCGAAACCGCGTGTCGTCAGGCAGGCCCGCAGTTCGTCGGGCCACCGGACCCGGCCCAGGCCCGCCTTCTCCAGGTCGATCTGGCCCGCGAGCAGCTCGCGGACCGCGAGGTCCTGCTCGGGTCCCGACAGCAGGCGCAGCGGCTCCGCGAACAGGTCGGCGTCCTGGTGGGCGCGGATCAGGGCGTAGCAGTACGAGTGGAAGGTCGTCGCCTGTGGCGGCCTCGCGCCGCCGAGTCGCGCCGCCATCCGGTCGCGCAGTTCCACCGCCGCCTTGCGGCTGAAGGTGAGGACCAGGATCCGCTCCGGGTCCGCCCCCTTCTCGATACGGGCCGCGACCGCCTCCACGAGGGTCGTCGTCTTTCCGGTGCCCGGTCCGGCCAGGACGAGCAGTGGTCCGCCGGCGTGGTCAACCACTTCACGTTGTGCTGCGTCCAGCAGAGGGGGATCCACCGGGGCCGGCGCGGTACGCACCAGCCGGTACGCGCCGGGGGCCCGCCGCGTACGTCGGGTGGTGGAGGAGGTACTCACGTGGATCGCCGGTCCTGGTGGATGGTGTGCTGGTGCTGAGGGGAGACCCGTACGGGACGAACGACGACGTTACGGGATACGAACGGCGTCCGAGTCGTACTCCGTACGGTGCTGCGACCGCCCGCCCCGTCGTGCCATGGCGGAAGCTGTCACGTGTGAGGTCCGCCATCCCACCGTGCCCGCCGCATGTCGAGCTTCGGCAGATGTCCTTCGGCGGCGCGCCCGGCCTCGCGCAGCGGCGTGCCCTCCGCGCGGTAGTGGCGAAGCGCGCGCAGCTCGTGGCCGGGCAGCAGCGTGCCGTCGGCGCGCACCACGCGCCACCACGGCACCGCGCCGCCGTACAGGGCCATCACACGGCCGACCTGGCGCGGCCCGCCCTCGTCCAGCCATTCGGCCACGTCGCCGTAGGTCATCACGCGGCCCGGCGGGATCAGCTCGGCGACGTCCAGCACCCGCTCCGCGTACGGGGGAAGCTCCGCGGCGGGATCCGCCGCGGAATCATCGGCGGGTTCCGCGGGAGGCTCGGCGGGAAGATCCTCAGGTTCCTCGGCGCTCATCCGGACCATCCTGCCTCACCGCACCGACAACCCCCTGATGCCTCCGTCGGGCCCCGCTTCGTGCCACCATCGTGCGGGCGGTGACGGGTGAGACGAGACCGAGGGCGACCGGAGCACCGGGTCGAGCACTTCGAACAAGACGCCTGGAACGAACAAGACGGACAATCCACGCAAGTGGTAAAAGTGGCACAAGCAGAGACGGACATGGTGATGGGGCACGACGCTCAGCCTCCGGAGGAGGGGGCTCACCCCGGCGTGCCCGCCTCCGACGGGGAACCCAGCGAACGCGTCTCCGTCGACGAGCCCCTGCTCGCCGCCCGTGTGCACCGGCCCTCCGACCTCATGCGGCTCCTCGTCGGTGTCCTCGCGATCGCCGTCGTCATCGCCATCGCCGCCTTCGCCCACGGCACCACCTCCGGCCTCGAGCAGGACATCAACAAGGGCGCGGGCGGCGCCCCCGACCTCTTCGTCAATATCGCCGGCCTGGTCTCCAGCATCGCCGTGCTGCTCGTACCGGTCGCCTTCGCCATCGAGCGGCTGATCAAACGCGACGGGCTGCGGATCGCCGACGGCGTCCTCGCCGCCGTCCTCGCCCACGGTGTCACCCTCGCCACGGACCTCTGGGTCGCCAAGGCCGCGCCCGGCACCATCCAGGACGCGCTGACCCAGCCGCAGGCCGGTGGCGGTCTCACCGACCCGGTGCACAACTACCTTGCGCCCGTCATCGCGTACATGACGGCCGTCGGCATGGCCCGCAGGCCCCGCTGGCGGGTGGTGCTCTGGGCGGTCCTGCTGCTCGACGCGTTCACGATGCTGGTGGCCGGCTACACCACCGCCTTCTCCGTCATCCTGACCGTCCTCATCGGCTGGACCGTGGCGTACGGAACGCTGTACGCGGTCGGCTCCCCCAACGTCCGGCCCACCGGGCAGACACTCCTCGCCGGCCTGCGCAGGGTCGGCTTCCGGCCGGTCACGGCCATGCGCGCGGAGGGCGTGCCGGACTCCGCTGACACCGGCGACCGGGGCCGCCGCTACATCGTGACGCTGGAGGACGGGCCGCCCCTCGACGTCACGGTCGTCGACCGGGAGCAGCAGGCGCACGGCTTCTTCTACCGCGCGTGGCGCCGGCTGACCCTGCGCGCGATCACCACCCGCCGCTCGATCGTCTCGCTGCGCCAGGCGCTGGAGCAGGAGGCCCTCCTCGCGTACGCGGCGATCGCCGCCGGCGCCAACGCGCCGAAGCTGATCGCCACCTCCGAGCTGGGACCCGACGCCGTGATGCTCGTGTACGAGCACCTGGGCGGCCGGACCCTGGACTCGCTGGAGGACAAGGAGATCACCGACGAGCTGGTGCGCAGCGCCTGGCATCAGGTGCGGGCCCTGCAGTCGCGCCGGATCGCGCACCGGAGGCTCACGGGGGACGCGATCCTGGTGGATCGTTCCGGCAAGGTGATCCTGACGGATCTGCGGGGCGGTGAGATCGCCGCGGGCGACCTGGTGCTGCGGATGGACATCGCCCAGCTGCTCACCACCCTCGGTCTGCGGGTCGGCGCCGAGCGGGCGGTGGCCGCCGCCGTGGAGGTTCTCGGTCCGGACGCCATCGCCGACTGTCTCCCCCTCCTCCAGCCGATCGCGCTGAGCCGCTCCACGCGCGCGACGCTCCGGAAAATGGCCAGGGAGCGGTCGAAGCGGGAGCGCGAGGCCGTCCTCGAAGCCTCGGAGGCGGCGAAGCGGGCCAGGGTGGAGGCCGCCACCGCCGAGGGCGAGGCGAAACTCGACCGCAGGTCGGACCGGAGGATCGAGAAGGCCGAGAAGCAGGCCGAGAAGCGGGCCCTCGACGAGGCGCTCGACGAGGCCCGCGACGAGGACCTCCTCGCCCAGATCCGCCAGCAGGTGCTGCTGATCCGGCCGCAGGCACCCGTCGAGCCGGTCCGCCTGGAGCGGATCAAGCCGCGCACCCTGGTGAGCCTGATCGCCGGCGCCGTCGCGGCGTACTTCCTGCTCTCGCAGATCGCCCGCACACCGCTGTCCACCATCAGCCAGGCCGACTGGCGCTGGGTGGCGGCGGCGGTGCTGTTCTCGGCGCTGAGCTATGTGGCGGCGGCGATGAGCCTGCTCGGCTTCGTACCGGAGCGGGTCGGGTTCTGGCGGACGGTGGTCGCGCAGGTCGCCGGGTCGTTCGTGAAGATCGTCGCCCCGGCGGCGGTGGGCGGTGTCGCGCTGAACACCCGGTTCCTCCAGCGCTCGGGAGTGCGGCCGGGGCTCGCGGTGGCGAGTGTCGGCGCCTCGCAGCTGTTCGGGCTGGGCGCGCACATCATGCTGCTGCTCGCCTTCGGCTATCTGACCGGTACGGAGAAGTCGCAGTCCTTCACCCCGTCGAGGACGGTCATCGCCGGTCTGCTGACGGTGGCGGTGCTGGTCCTCGTGGTCACCGCGATCCCGTTCATGCGCAAGTTCGTGTCGACCCGGCTGCGGTCGCTCTTCGCGGGTGTGGTGCCGCGCATGCTGGACGTGCTCCAGCGGCCGATGAAGCTGATCACGGGCATCGGCGGCATGCTGCTCCTGACCGGTTTCTTCGTGCTCTGCCTCGACGCCTCGATCCGCGCGTTCGGTCACGACAGCCAGGGGATCAGCTACGCGAGCGTGGCTGTCGTCTTCCTCGCCGGCAACGCGCTCGGTTCGGCGGCGCCGACGCCGGGCGGTGTCGGCGCCGTCGAGGGCGCGCTGACGTTCGGCCTGGTGGCGGTCGGCCTCCCGCTGGAGGTCGCGACCCCCGCGGTGCTGCTCTACCGCCTGCTGACGCTGTGGCTGCCCGTCCTGCCGGGCTGGCTCTGCTTCAACTGGCTGACGAAGCAGGGCGCGCTCTAGGGGCGGCTGGTTCGGCCCCGGAACCGCCGCCCCGTCCGGGAGCCGCCGCCCCCTGCCGTACCGCCACCCGCGTGGCCCATGCGCCCGCGCGGGGCGGACGAGCCCGGCACACGATGGCTCTATGCCGATCTCCGCCGCGCAGCGTGCCGCCCTGTTCACCGTCTCCGCCGTGCTGCTCGCCGCCGGCTGCACGGACGGCGGGGACGAGGCCGCCGCGCCGGAGACGCCCACCGCCACCGGGCTCGCCAGGTTCGCCTCGCAGCAGCTGGAGTGGGGGCCCTGCCGACCTCCCACCGCGGGCGGCGCCGCCAGCCCCTCGCCGCTCCCCGGGGGCGCCTCCTGGGAGTGCGCGTTCATGGACGCGCCCCTCGACTACGCCGAGCCCGACGGCGAGACCATCGAGCTCGCCCTGATCCGCGCCCGGGCGCGCGACCGGAGCAACCGGATCGGCTCGCTCGTCTACAACTTCGGCGGCCCCGGCGGCTCCGGCCTCACCGGTCTGCCGTCCTTCGCCCCGGCCTACGAGAACCTCCGCTCCCGCTACGACCTGGTCTCCTTCGACCCCCGGGGCGTCGGCCGGAGCGAGGGCGTCGAGTGCGCGACCGACCGGGAGCTGGACACCTACTACTCCCTGGACTTCACGCCCGACGACACAGCCGAGGAACGGGTCCTCTCCGACGCGCAGAAGAAGTACGCGAGCGGCTGCGAGCGGGAGTCCGGCGCCCTGCTCCCCCATGTCGGCACCGCGAACGCCGCCCGGGACATGGACCTCATGCGCCAGGTGCTCGGCGACGACAAGCTCCACTACTTCGGCATCTCCTACGGAACGGAACTGGGCGGGGTGTACGCCCATCTGTTCCCCGGGAACGTCGGCCGCGCCCTGTTCGACGCCGTCGTCGACCCCGGCGCCGGCACCGAGGAAGGCGCCCTCGCCCAGGCCGAAGGCTTCCAGCTCGCGCTCGACAACTTCGCGAAGGACTGCGTGGACCGCGGCGACGCGTGCACCCTGCCCGGCTCGAACGTGGCCGAGATCCAGTCGTTCATCACCGGGCTCCTCGCCGAACTCGACAAGAAGCCGATCCGGGGCATCGGGGAGCGCAAGCTCACCCAGACCCTCGCCACCGGCGGCATCGTGCAGGCGCTGTACACCGAGGAGTACTGGCAGTACCTGGAACAGGGTCTGGACGCGGCCGACGGCGGCGACGGCGGCCTGCTGCTCGCTCTCGCCGACTCGATGAACGGGCGGGACCAGAACGGCCGCTACAGCAACATCCAGGCGGCGAACACGGCCATCAACTGCGTGGACTTCAAGGAGCGCTACACCCTGGGGCAGGCCAAGGAGCGGCTCCCGGAGTTCCGCGAGGCTTCGCCCGTCTTCGGCGATTCCATGGGCTGGGCCCTGGCGAGCTGCTCGCAGTGGCCGGTCCCCGGCACCTGGGACCACCCGGACGTCTCCGCCCCCGGCTCGGCCCCCATCCTGGTGCTGGGCACCACCGGCGACCCGGCGACGCCGTACGCGGGCGCCCGCGCGATGGTGGACGCGCTGGGCAAGGGCGTCGGCGTGGAGCTGACGTACGAGGGCACCCGCCACGGCGCCTACAACAGCGGCAACAAGTGCGTGCAGGCCGCCGTCGACGCGTACTTCCTTCGGGGCAAGGTCCCGGCCTCGGGGACCGTCTGCAAGTAGCCCACGGACCGCCGCCTAGGATGGCGGTTTTCCGGTCCGGATCGCGGGGGTTGTTGATCATGTCCATTCGGATACGGGTGGCGGTCCTCGCCGTCGCCGGGCTGCTGGTCGCCGGCTGCACGAGCCCCGGCGCCGCCACCGACACCCCCGGTACGACCCCGTCCGCCGACGGCGCCACGTCCCCGGACTCGTCCTCCGCCCTGCCCGCCTCGCTCACCTCCCAGCGCCCCGACTGGAAGAGCTGCGCCGCCCCCGAGGGCGGCGAGAGGCCCGGCTCCGACTGGCGCTGCGCGACCGTGAAGGTCCCGCTCGACTACGCGAAGCCCTCCGGCGAGACGATCCCCATCGCGCTGATCCGCAAGGAGGCCCGCTCCAAGGGCGACCGGATCGGCTCGCTCCTCTTCAACTTCGGCGGTCCGGGGGCCTCCGGGGTCGACATCCTCCCCCGGGCGGCCGCCGAGTACGGCGGGCTCAACCGGAGGTACGACCTGGTCGGCTTCGACCCGCGCGGCGTCGGGCGCAGCGCCGGTGTCGTGTGCCGGGACGACAAGGAGCAGGCCGAGGCGGAGACCCGATGGGACCCGTCTCCGGACACCGGGGCCGAGGAGGCCGCCTACCTGCGGGACGGCGCCGACTTCGGGGCCGGCTGTGCCCGCCGCTCGGGCAAGGTCATCGGGCACACCACGACCTCCAACACGGCCCGCGACCTCGATCTGATCCGGCAGGTCCTGGGGGACGACAAGCTCCACTACTTCGGCATCTCGTACGGGACGCAGCTCGGCGGCGCCTACGCGCACCTGTTCCCGTCGAACGTTGGCCGGACCGTCCTGGACGCCGTCGTCGACCCGACCGCCGACACCGCGGGCCACGCGCGCAACCAGGCGATGGGCTTCCAGCGGGCGCTGAACAACTACCTGAAGAGCACGGGTGAGGACCCGAAGGCCGGCACCCGGCGGATCGCCGCTCTGCTGAAGAGGCTCGACGCCCGCCCGCTGCCGGTCGGTGAGCGCAAGCTGACCGAGGGGCTCGCGGTCACCGGCATCGCGATCACGCTGTACTCCAAAGGCAACTGGCCCATGCTCACGTCGGCGCTGAAGCAGGCGGAGAAGGGCTCGGGCGGCGAACTCCTCCAGCTCGCGGACTGGTACAACGACCGCGACGAGTCCGGGCACTACTCCACCCAGTCGCACTCCCAGCGCGCGATCTCGTGCGCCGACTCCTCCGCGCGGCCGACCGCCGCACAGGCGCGGGCGCTGCTTCCGGAGTTCCGCGAGGTGTCGCCGGTGTTCGGACCGCTCCTGGCCTGGGACACGGCCGGCTGGTGCGCGAACTGGCCGGTGAAGGGCGAGGTGGCCGACATGGACGTGAGCGCGCCCGGCGCGGGCCCGATCCTCGTGGTCGGTACGACCGGTGACCCGGCGACGCCGTACGAGGGGGCCGAGCGGATGGCGAAGGAGCTGGGGAAGGGCGTGGGCGTCCTCGTCACCAACAAGGGCGAGGGGCACGGGGCCTACGGCACGGCGTCCTGCGTGACGAAGACGATCGACGCGTATCTGCTGGACGGCAAGGTCCCGGCGTACGGCAAGACCTGCTCGTAGGAGACGCGCGTACCGATGGACGGAAAGAAGGGCCCGGACCTGAGGTCCGGGCCCTTCTCACATCTCGGGGTCCAGCAGACCCGTCTCCAGGTCCAGTGGACGTCTCCGGGTCTAGTAGACCGGCTTCTCGGGCTCGATCTGGTGGACCCAGCCGATCACGCCGCCGCCGACGTGCACCGCGTCGGCGAAGCCCGCGGACTTGAGCACCGCGAGGACTTCCGCACTGCGGACACCCGTCTTGCAATGCAGGACGATCCGCTTGTCCTGCGGCAGGTCCTGGAGGGCGGTGCCCATCAGGAACTCGTTCTTCGGGATCAGACGCGCGCCGGGGATCGAGACGATCTCGTACTCGTTGACCTCGCGGACATCGATGATGTCGATGTTCTCGCCCTCGTCGATCCACTCCTTGAGCTGCTTGGGAGTGATCGTCGAGCCGAGCGCCGCCTCCTGGGCCTCCTCGGACACGACGCCGCAGAAGGCTTCGTAGTCGATGAGCTCGGTGACGGTCGGGTTCTCGCCGCAGACCGCGCAGTTCGGGTCCTTGCGGACCTTGACCTGGCGGTACTGCATCTCCAGGGCGTCGTAGATCATCAGCCGGCCGACCAGCGGGTCGCCGACACCGGCGAGGACCTTGATGGCCTCGGTGACCTGGATGGAGCCGATGGACGCGCAGAGCACGCCCAGGACGCCGCCCTCGGCGCAGGACGGGACCATGCCCGGCGGCGGGGGCTCGGGGTAGAGGCAGCGGTAGCAGGGGCCGTACTCGGACCAGAAGACGGAGGCCTGGCCGTCGAAGCGGTAGATCGAACCCCAGACGTACGGCTTGTTGAGCAGCACGCAGGCGTCGTTGACCAGGTAGCGCGTGGCGAAGTTGTCGGTGCCGTCGACGATCAGGTCGTACTGGCTGAAGATGTCCATCACGTTCTCGGCCTCGAGCCGCTCTTCGTGGAGGATCACGTTCACGTACGGGTTGATGCCGAGGACCGAGTCCTTCGCGGACGCGGCCTTGGAGCGGCCGATGTCCGCCTGGCTGTGGATGATCTGACGCTGCAGGTTCGACTCGTCGACCTCGTCGAACTCCACGATGCCGAGCGTGCCGACGCCGGCCGCCGCGAGGTACATCAGGGCCGGCGAACCGAGGCCACCGGCGCCCACACACAGCACCTTGGCGTTCTTCAGCCGCTTCTGCCCGTCCATCCCGACATCAGGGATGATCAGGTGGCGGGAGTACCTGCGGACCTCGTCTACGGTGAGCTCGGCAGCCGGCTCGACCAGGGGTGGCAGCGACACGGGGGCTCCGTTGGTCGGTATGTCAGTACGGTTGTTCTCCCCGTAACACTGCCACGCCCCTTCTCATTCCGAGACACCTGGTCCAATGCGCGAGACGATTTCGTCCCAGTAGCCGGGCAGGGTGTGGAATGGGTCGGTTTGTCCCGACCGGCCTCCGCGGTCGGTGAAGAAGATCGTCCCCGCGCCCTGCCAGCGGGCGATCCGCATCGCCTCGTCGAGATGGCTGCGCGGCACCCCGTGGACGAGATGGACGAACTTCTCCGGCGGATACTCGGCGGTCCACTCGGCCACCTGTGACCAGCGGTAATCCGTCCAGGGACCGGAGAAGGTGACCAGCTGGTCGGCGACTTCGGCGTAGCCGGGGTACGGGTGGGCGCCATGGCCCAGGACGAGATGGGCCTCTCCGTCGAGCACCGTCTCCAGCGTGGCCGCGATCCGCCGCAGCTCGGGCAGGTCCGCCCGGTCCGTGGGACAGCGGTCCAGGAAGAAGCCGTCGACCTTGTACCACTCGAGGAAGCGGTGGGCGTCCGAGACGATCTCGCCGAAGGCCCGGGAGCCGTGGTGGAGGTCCAGATGCCCGAGCACCGTGACCCCGGCGTTCCGCAGCTTTCCGGCCGCCTCCAGACAGTGCGGGTCGGGGCGGGCCCCGGGGCCCTCGGCGACGTTGAGGACCGCCCAGTGCAGAGGGGTCCCGGGACGGGTGAGTTCGGCCCACTCGACGGGGGCCACCAGGGGGTGGGCGTAGCCGGGGACGCCGAAGCCCATCTCCTGGACGGCCCCGGTCGTGCCCGTCGTCAGATGCGGCATGCCGCCTCCATCCAGATGTCGGCGAGGGATTCCTCGAGGTTGATCCGCGGCCGCCAGCCGAGCCGGTCGCGAGCGGTGCGGACGTCGGCCTGCTGCCAGCCGCCGCAGCCGTCGGGGTACGGGTGGGGCGCGGCGGCCAGCTGCTCGGCGATGGTCTCGGTGCGCGGCGCGCCGATGACCGGCCGCTGCGGCGGTCCGTCCAGTTCGTGCAGGGTCCCGGCGTATCCGGCGACCCGGGCGAGGACGGCGGCGGCGTCGCGGAGCTTGACCGCCCGTCCGGTGCCGATGTTGACGACGCCCTGGGCGGCGGAGAGCGAGGCGGCGTGGACGGCGCGGGCCACGTCCCGTACGTCGACGAAGTCGCGCTGCACGCCGAGGCCGCTGAGCTTGAGCTCGCCGTCGCCCGCCTGCATGGCCCGGCGCATCGCCTCGGCGAGGCGGCCGAGCGGGGAGCCGGCGGGGGTGCCCGGCCCCACCGGGGAGAACACCCGCAGCACCACGGCGTCGAGTCCGGAACCGAGGACCAGCTCGGTCGCGGCGAGCTTGGAGACGCCGTACGGGCCGCCGGGGCGCGGCGCGGCGTCCTCGGCGGTGGAGGAGCCGGGCTGGGAGGGCCCGTACTCCGAGGCGCAGCCGAGCTGGACCAGCCGGGCGCCGCAGCCGCTGCGGCGCAGGGCCTCGCAGACGGTGGCGACGGCGACGGTGTTGTGCCGGGTCAGGTCGCGGGCGCCGCCGCGGGTGGCACCGGCGCAGTTGACGACGACGCCCGGGTGGACGGCGTCCAGGAACCGGGTCAGGGCGCCGGGGCTGCCGCCGGCGAGGTCGAACCGTACGTCGGCGTCGTCGCCGCGCCCGAGGGCGGTGAGGTGGACGGCCGGGTCGGCGAGCAGCCGGTCGGCGACGAAACGGCCGATGAATCCATTGGCTCCGAGCAGCAGCACCCTCATCGTGCGGCCCCTTCGCGCCGACCGGCCGTTGCTGGGTGTAGGGAGGTCATGTCTCTTTCGTCTCCTTGGGATGGGGGTCCTGCGCGGTGGGCGCGCCCGCGGCGTCGGCTCCGCGGGTGCGCCGGGGTTCGGGGGTCGTGCCGATCGGGCGGACCGGCGTACGGGGGCAGACGCTCCCTAGGGGGTGGCGTGGGCCGAGGCCCGGGAGAGAGCGACGGTGGCGCGGGCCAGGAGGCCGGCGGCCGCGGCGCCGCAGACGAGGGCGGGGAGGGCGCCGGGGCCCCCGTGGTCGACGAGGGTGCGGACGGGCTCCGCGAGGATGTCGAGGCCGGGGATCCGCGCGGCCAGGACGGTCGCGACGGCGAGCGCCTCGGCGGCGCAGGCGGCGGCGAGACCGTTCGCCGCGGTCTCGGGGAAGCCGTGCACGGTGAGCAGCCGGGCGAGCAGCAGCAGGGTGCCGAGGGCGAGGGCGCCGTAGGTGAAGCCGGTCAGGCTCAGCAGGGCGGCCACGACGGCCGTGTGGAGCGCGACGGTGACGACCAGGAGCGGGCGGGTGCCGGCGGTGAAGTCCTCCAGGCCCCGGCTAGCGGCGAGCCTGCGGCGGGCCCGCGTGGCGAAGAGGTGCGCGCACCAGGCGGCGGGGGCGACGGCGAGGGCGAGGCCGACGAGCGGGCCGGTGGTGAGCTCCCAGGTCTCGTCGGGCCCGCCGGTCAGCGTCTCGTGGAGAAGACCGTCCCCGCCGACGGCGTACGCGAGGAGCCAGAGGGTCCAGACGCGGGCGGCGGGGACGGTGCGGCCGGCGGCGCGCAGGGGGCCGCGCCGGGCGGCGACGGCGAGCGCGACGGCCAGGCCGAGGACCCCGGCCGCGCCGACGGCGAGGCGCACGGGTCCTTCGGTGAGAGCGAGTCCTGCGGCGGCGAGGGCGGCGACGGCCCCGGGCGCGAGGGCGCGCAGCGTCCACCCCGCCCAGCCGGCGCGCACGCCCGTCTCCCGCGCGGGGGGCGCGGGGGGCTCGTCGCCCCGGGGCACGCGTGCGTACAGCTCCTCGGCGAGCGAGAAGACGTCCCGGTGCCGGAACCGCGCGGCGGTCCGGTCGGTGACTCCGTGGGCCTCCAGCCCGGCCGCGATCTCCAGGGCGTCGACGGCCCGCTCGCACAGCTCCCGGTGCCGGTGCATGAGCGCCTTGACGGGGTCGGCGGGCCCGCGCCGGACGGGCCTGGGAGCGGCATCGGGCCGCGGGCGGGCACCGGAGTCCGCCGGGCCCCCGGAGAGCCCGTCGGCCGGCGGGGCGGCGGGCTCCTCGGTCGTCAGGGCCTTCGTCCGGAGCAGCGCCTCGGAGTGGGAGTCCCAGGGTCCGGGGCTCGTGGGGGCGGCGGGGCCGCGCATGGGGGTGCCTCCTTCAGGCATCGTGGTCTCCCGCGCCGGCGGTAGCGGTCATCGGCTGATCCGCCCAGGCACCGGGGACGTAGGCCTCCGCCGGGTGGCCGAAGGGAACGCCCTCGTCGGCGCGGCGGCGCACCGGCGCGCGGGAGAGGAGTTCCAGGTACATGCCGCGGAACGCCGTCAGGTTCTGCTCGACCGTGAAGAGTTCGAGCGCGCGGGCGCGCGCGGCGGCGCCCAGGCGGTAGCGGCGCTCCGGGTCGCGCAGCAGCGCGAGGCAGGCGTCGGCGAGCGCCCGCGGATTGCGCGGGGGTACGACGAGCCCTGTGCCGCCGATGACCTCGACGACCGCGCCGACGTCCGTCGAGACCGTGGCCCGGGCGCAGAACATCGCCTCGACCAGGCTGATCGGGAAGCCCTCGACGACGCTGGAGAGCACCACGACCGCGCCCGCCCCGTACGCCTCGGCGAGCGTGGGCGCCTCCGGGCCGCCGATCTCCTCGAAGGCGACCGGGTTCTCGCCGACGGCGTGCGCCCCGGCGGCCTCGTCGGGGAAGAGCTGGGCCGCGAGCGCCCTGCAGTGCGCGAGATACGCCTCGGCGCCCGCTTCCCGCACGGGAGCGGCGATGATCCTCAGCCGGGCGTCCGGCTGCGCCCTGCGCACCTCGGCGAAGGCGTGCAGCAGCGCGATCAGGTCCTTGGCGGGTTCGACCCGGCCGACCCAGACGAGCGTGGTCGGGTCGCCGCTCTCCTCGTCCTCGCCGACCTCGGCGAACCGCTCCGCCTCCATGCCGGGGTAGACCGTGCGGATCCTGGCCCGGTCCGCCCCGCACCTCTCCTGCCAGCGGCGGGCGTGGGTGTTGCCGGGGGTGAGCAGTGCGGCCTGGCGGTAGATCTCGGAGGCGAGCCGGCCCTGGAAGGCGGCGAGCAGGGCGCGTACGGGCGCGGAGAGCGGCGCGTCGGGGGCCGTGAGGTAGTGGGCGCGCAGGTGTACGCCGTACTCCGTGACCAGGAACGGGGTGCCGAAGAAGCGTTTGGCCAACAGGCCGGGCAGCGCCGCGGAACCGCCGGAGGCGGCGTGGCAGAGGTCGACGGCGCCGAGCCCGTCGTCGTCGTACCAGTCGAGCGAGAGCGGGCGCAGGGCGCGCTCCAGCTGGTCGACGACGGCGAGGTGGTCGGGGACGGTGGCGGCGGCCACGCCCCGGCGTGCGCCGGGGGCTCGGCAGGCGGACTCGAGGGTGCGGACGGCGAGTTCGGAGCGGAGGGCGGCGTGGAGTCCGCCGCGCTCGCGGGCGAGTCCGGCGAGGCCGTAGAGCCCTTCGGCGAAGGCGTCCGCGCTCTCCTCGCCGCCGCCGTGCGCGCGGTCCGGCTCGGCGCAGAGGCCGGTGGCGAGGGCGCGGAAGTGTCCGGCGAACAGCCGCCGGTCGCGCCGTCCGTAGGTGTGGCCGTCGTCCTCGGGCGCCCACAGGGGCGCCGTGCGGACGCGCCGGACGTGCGGGGGCAGGTCGACCCAGCCGCCGTCCTCCTGGCGGGCGCTGCGGCTGAGGGCGTAGAGGTCGAACTCGTGCGGGGCGAGCCCGCGAACGAGCCGGTCGCACCAGAGCCTGTAATCACCCGTGGCGTACGGGTAGCCACCCTCCGTGAGCAGTCCGATCCGCATCAGTACACCCCCGATCTCCCTTGACGGCCGCCGCCTTCGGTCCGGCGACGCTTCAGCGGGAAGAACGTAAGCGGATATGCCGGTGGCGCGACGGACGGTTGTCCATCGCGCCACCGGAAGGGGTGAATGCACGTAACTTTCACACCACGGGCGCGTTCTGTCGCGCTATGCGGTGGCGGGGTCACGCTGGGTCAGGCTGCGGCCCGCCTCAGATCCGCCGTCAGTCGCCGGGGTGCACCCAGGGGTTGGGGCGGCACTTGATGCCGTCGATCTCCAGGGACTTGGTCTGCTGCTGCATCACGGGTGCGAGCGCGCCGGGCGTACGGCAGGTCACATGGCCGTAGCCGAGTCGGTGGCCCACCTCGTGGTTGATGAGCATCTGGCGGTAGGCCGGCATCGCCCGGTCCCCGAAGGTCTCCGCGCCCCGCGCCCAGCGGAAGGCGTTGATCATCACGCGGGAGGTGGAGGCGGAGTCGCAGGAGACGTTGTCGACGGTGGTGTCCAGACCGGACTTCGCGCACCAGGTGGCGGTGGTGCCGGGGCTGGCGAGGGTGACCACGAACTCCGGTTCTCCGCTGGAGATCCGCTCGAAGGTCATCGCACCCTTTCCGGCCCAGCTCCGCTCGTCGTTGAGGGTGGTCTGCACGGCCCTCGCGAAAAGCTTCGCGTCGAGCGGAAGCCCCTTCTCGACATCGACCCGGTAGCGGATCTTCCGCCCCTTGCCGGGGGCCTTGTCGAAGCCGGGGACGGCCTCGAAGTCGCCCGATCCCCGGAGTCGGGGGTCGATGGGGAACTGACGGGTCATCAACTGCTCGTACGTCGGCTGGGCGGCCGGCGGGGCCTGTTCGCGCGGTACGGGTCTGGTGGGGGTCAGGCGGTCGTCGGAGCGCGAGGCGGTGCCGTCGGCGGCCCGCCCGGCGGGGTCTTCGGCCGCTCGGGCGAGGGGGTTGCGGGACTGCCCTTCGGCGACCTGACCGGCGACGACGACGGCGAGGACGGTGGTGACGGCGGCGGCCGCGATACCGGTCAGGGTGCGTCCCAGACCGCCGCTCCTGGCGGGCCGGGGCTCCTCCTCCGGGCGCGGTCCGGGCCGGTCGCCGGTGGGCGCCTCGGCGGGCGTCGCCACCGGGGCCACGGCGGGGTCTTCACGCCGTTGGCCGGGGATGAACGGCGCCTGCGGGCCCGTCGGTCGTGGGGCGGTACGGGGAGCGTCCTGCCGGTCGCCGTACCGCTCGGCCCGGGGGGTCCCGTCACCGCGATCGGGATGCCCTCCCCGTACGCGCGAATCGGTGGGGGTGGCGTACTCCGGGGTGCCGTGCGCCGGCGTGTCCCAGGCGCCCTGCCCGTAGGCGGTCGCCGTCCGGCCGCGCGTCTGCCCCTGGGGCGAGCGGCCACGCCGTCCGCGCCCGTACGCCTCTTCGCCGCGCGCCTCTTCGCCGCGCGCCGCTTGTCCGTACGTCTCGCGACCGTACGTGTCCTGCCCGTACATCTCTTGTTCGTACATCTCCGGGCCGGGCGCCCGCCTGCGGCGTCCCGTCCCCGCCCCGGGCCCCGCGGCCTCCTGCCGGCCCGTTTCGGCGGCGGGAGAGGGCGCGGCGCCCCTCCGACTATGTCGTCCCACGCCCCGGATCAGCTCCCGCCGCTGTCGTCTGTCGTGCCGGCTTCTTCGTCTGCTTCGTTTTCCCGGTTGTCCTCGATGAGTTCCCGTACGGCCTGCGCGACCGTTTCGGGGTACTCCATCATCGCCACATGTCCGGCGTCCGGAAGGGTCAGGAGCCGCGAGCCGCGGAACGCCGCGGCCGCCTTGCGCGCCATCCGGAAGGAGACGAGCTGGTCGCGGCCGCCGTAGACGAGCAGCGTCGGGGCGAGCACCCGCTCCGCCTGCCGCCAGAGTCCGTGCTGGCCGCCGAGGGTGTACGCGTCGACGATGCCGCGCGAGGAGCGGGCCATGGCGTCCCAGAAGTACGGCAGCTCCAGGCGCCGTTCCATCTCCTCCACCGCGTGCTGGACGCCCTCGTCGGTGACCCGGCCGGGGTCTCCGTAACAGAGGGCCATGACACCGCGGACCCGCTGCTCCGGCGTCCAGTCCCGGGTCAGCCGGGAGAAGAGGGAGGCGACGCCCGGCAGGGCGAGGAACGCGGTCGGCCAGGCGTTGCGCTGGGCGCGCAGCTCGGGCAGCGCCGGGGAGATCAGGGTCAGAGTGCGCACGAGGTCGGGCCGGACGGCGGCGACCCGGGTGGCGACGGAGCCGCCGAGGGAGTTGCCGATGAGGTGGACCGGGCCGCGGCCGCCCGCGTCGAGCAGGCGGATGACGGCGCGGGCGTGCCCGGTGACCGAGTAGTTGCCGTCGTCGGGCGGCGGGGAGTCGCCGAAGCCCGGAAGGTCGACCGCCTCGCCGTCGACGTGGTCCGCGAGCAGCGGCATCATGGCCGACCAGTTCTGGGACGAGCCGCCGAGGCCGTGGACGTAGAGCGCGGGCGCGAGGCCGGGGCGGTTGCCCGGGCGGGCGCGCACGGTGAGCGTGAGGCCGGGGAGCGCGACGGAGCGCAGCTCCTCTCCGTTGGCCACCCGCACGGTGCGGTTCCGCGACGCGGGCGGTGCGGCGGCGGTCCGGGTCTCCGGCAGCTCGGTCGACGACATGGCCGCAATATTACGAGACGATCACGCGGTGGCGTGTGTGTGGGGTGTCACAGGATCGGGTGCGCCGAGCGGAGTGTGCTTCTAGTCTCGAAGGACAGGGTCATCGGAGAGGAACCGCGCGCCGGAGAGGAACCGTATGACTGTCGATCCCAATGAGCCGGACACTTTCGCCGAGGAAGAGGCCGTCGTGCTGGACGAGGAGACCCCCGAGGCCGACGCGGCCGAGCAGCACACCGAACTTCAGCAGCGTGAGGACGAGCCGCCCACGCATCTGGAACAGGAGTCGGCGAACGAGGCCGACGCCTCGGAACAGGCACGCGTGGTCACGCTGGACGAAGACGACTACCGCTGATTTGTTCTGTTTAACGTTGAATTGCCGATCGCTCCGGGCGTCCGGTCCGTGAAATTCTGCGTCCGCACCGCGCACAGCCGGGTTACCCAAAAGTACGATGGCGGGCGCGGCGCCAGAGCGCGCATGGATCGATTTTTGGGAGGCGGCGTGACAGCCATCGAGCAGACAGAGGCAGCACGCCCTCGGGGCACGCGCCTGCCGCGCCGAGCCCGACGGAACCAGCTCCTCGGGGCAGCCCAGGAGGTGTTCGTCGCACAGGGCTACCACTCCGCCGCGATGGACGACATCGCCGAGCGCGCGGGTGTCAGCAAGCCGGTGCTGTACCAGCACTTCCCCGGCAAGCTGGAGCTCTACCTCGCCCTTCTCGACCAGCACTGCGAGGCGCTCCTCCAGGCCGTGCGCACGGCCCTCGCGTCCACCACGGACAACAAACTCCGGGTGGCGGCGACCATGGACGCGTACTTCGCGTACGTCGAGGACGAGGGTGGCGCGTTCCGGCTCGTCTTCGAGTCGGACCTGACCAACGAACCGGCCGTGCGCGAGCGCGTGGACCGGGTCAGCCTGCAGTGCGCGGAGGCCATCTCCGACGTCATCGCGGAGGACACCGGTCTGTCCAAGGACGAGTCGATGCTGCTGGCCGTGGGCCTCGGCGGGGTCTCGCAGGTCGTCGCGCGCTACTGGCTCTCCAGCGAGTCGGCCATCCCGCGCGACAAGGCGGTGGCGCTGCTGACCTCGCTGGCCTGGCGCGGTATCGCCGGGTTCCCGCTGCACCCGGCGGACGGCCAGCTGAGCGCCGAGGGCCACTGACGCTCCGGTCCGGCCCGCCGCTCCGGGTCGCCGCTGTTCGCTCCTGGCGTTGAGCGGCTGCGCCGTGGGTGTCCCCTCACCGGGCTAATGTGTGCAGCGTACGGCGCGGGGATACGCGCAACGCTGACCGTTCGGAGGGACATAGCCGTGGAGGTCAAGATCGGCGTGCAGCACGCACCCCGGGAGATCGTTCTGGAGAGCGGGCAGTCCGCCGAGGAGGTCGAGCGCGCCGTGGCCGACGCGCTGGCCGGCAAGGCGCAGCTGCTCAGCCTCGCGGACGAGAAGGGCCGCAGGGTCCTGATCCCGGCCGAGAAGATCGCGTACGTGGAGATCGGCGAGCCGGCGGTGCGCCGGGTGGGCTTCGGCGCGCTCTGAGACGTACGTCCATACGACGAAAGGCCCGGCGGACCAGGTCCGCCGGGCCTTTCGTCTGCCATGCCACAGAAGGTCGCGCGCCTCTTCGCGCGCCGCCCCACCGCGCCTCTCCGCGCCCCGTCTCGCCGTGCCCCGTCTCGCCGGGTATCGGCGTGTCCCGTTGCGTGTGGGCCGAATGCGCTGGTGAGGGGGGCGAGGGAGGGTTGTTTTCCGCGCGGCCCGGGTAGGACCGCCTACGACCGAATTGCCCGGCCACGCTCCGCACGCGAGGTGATCCCGTGTTCCTGGAAGCCCTCGGCTCCGCTCTGCTCGGACTCGCCCTGGCCTGGGCCGCCGTGCACCGGCTGCCCGACCGCCTCCCCGCACGTGGGGTCGTCCTCACCACGGGCTCGCTCGGCGCCGTGTTCGGCGCCCTCGTCACCCATGGGGCGCTGGGGCCGGGCCATGTCCTGGCCACCCTGATTGGCGCGCTCGCCGTCTCGGCCGTACTGCTCTCGCTGCTGATCCGTCCGGCGTCGCGCCGGCTGCGCCGATCAGCGGCGGCGTGAGCAGCGCCGCACCACGCACCGCCCCCGCCGCCGCCTCCGGGCGCTCGGCTACGCGGCCAGGCCGAGGGCCGCCATGCGCTTGGTGTGGGCTTCGGTGATGCGGGAGAACATCCGGCCGACCTCCGCCAGATCGAAGCCGTCGGCCACGCCGCCGACCAGCATCGTCGACAGGGCGTCGCGCTCGGCGACCACCCGCTGGGCCTGGGAGAGCGCCTCGCCCATCAGCCGGCGCGCCCACAGCGCGAGCCGTCCGCCGACCCGCGGGTCGGCGTCGATCGCGGCGCGGACCTTCTCCACGGCGAAGTTGCCGTGACCCGTGTCGTCGAGCACGGAGAGCACCAGCCGACGCGTGTCGGAGTCCAGCCGGGCCGCCACCTCGCGGTAGAAGTCGCTGGCGATCGAGTCGCCGACGTACGCCTTGACCAGGCCCTCCAGCCAGTCGGAAGGTGCGGTCTGGCGGTGGAAGTCGTCGAGCGCCTTGGCGAACGGCTCCATCGCGGCCGTCGGCTCGGCGTCCACGGCGGTGAGGCGGTCCCGCAGCTGCTCGAAGTGGTGGAACTCGGCGGTGGCCATCTTCGCCAGCTCGGCCTTGTCGGCGAGGGTGGGCGCCAGCTTGGCGTCCTCGGCGAGCCGCTCGAACGCCGCCAGTTCGCCGTAGGCGAGGGCGCCCAGAAGGTCGACGACCGCGGCGCGGTACTGCGGCTCTGCGGATGCCGTGGCCCAGTCCTGGGCGGCGATCCCGGTGGTTTCCTCGGCCGGTGTGGCGTTGTCAGGCGTCTCCATGAAGCGCACAATAGCCCGCTCGCCGGGACGAGGAAGGCCCTGGTCAGTCACTGTGACCGCGCACTCATTACGAATTCTCCCGACACACCTGCGCGATTCCGGGGTACAGTGATAAAGCGCCTGCTGAGTATGCGGACATGCTTTCGCGTGTTCGGACGTACCCGGTGGGCCATCTCATGAATGAGGATGCCCGGTCGGTGGCCCGACTGGCTCCGACCCGACAGCCCTCCCCGCGCACCGCGGAAGGGTCCCTCAGCGGCATGACGCTCGAGCGACGGCAGTGGTCCCGCGCCACCCCGGTTGTGGTCTTCACGATCCAGGATCGATCCGATCCGGGATGTGTCCGATCCGGCCGGAAGCGAATCTGGCACGGTACGACCCCCTTCGTTCGCCTCATGTCGCGTCTCACAGAAGAGGCAGCACCCTGACTACGACTTTCCGAGAGCTCGGGATCCTTCCCGAGACGGCCGAGGCGCTCGAAGCCGTCGGCATCGTCACCGCCTTCCCCATCCAGGAGATGACCCTTCCGGTCGCACTCTCCGGCAGCGACGTCATCGGCCAGGCCAAGACCGGCACCGGCAAGACGCTCGGCTTCGGTCTGCCCCTCCTGCAGCGCGTCACCGTCCCCGCGGACGTCGAGGCCGGCCGGGCGCGGCCCGAGCAGCTGACCGACGCGCCGCAGGCCTTGGTGGTCGTGCCCACCCGTGAGCTGTGCACGCAGGTCACCAACGACCTGTTGACCGCCGGCAAGGTCCGTAACGTCCGCGTGCTCGCCATCTACGGCGGCCGGGCCTACGAGCCGCAGGTCGAGGCCCTGAAGAAGGGCGTCGACGTGATCGTCGGCACCCCGGGCCGACTGCTCGACCTGGCAGGGCAGCGCAAGCTCGACCTGTCCCACGTCAAGGCGCTGGTCCTGGACGAGGCGGACGAGATGCTCGACCTGGGCTTCCTGCCCGACGTCGAGAAGATCATCAACATGCTTCCGGCGAAGCGCCAGACCATGCTGTTCTCGGCGACCATGCCGGGCGCGGTCATCGGGCTGGCCCGTCGCTACATGTCGCAGCCCACGCACATCAACGCCACCTCGCCGGACGACGAGGGCGCGACCGTGCGCAACACCACGCAGCGCGTCTACCGCGCGCACTCCATGGACAAGCCGGAGATGGTCTCCCGCATCCTGCAGGCCAACGGCCGCGGGCTCGCGATGATCTTCTGCCGTACGAAGCGGACGGCGGCCGACATCGCCGACCAGCTCGCCCAGCGCGGCTTCGCCTCGGGCGCGGTCCACGGCGACCTCGGCCAGGGCGCGCGCGAGCAGGCCCTGCGGGCGTTCCGCAACGGCAAGGTGGACGTGCTCGTCTGCACCGACGTCGCCGCGCGCGGCATCGACGTCGAGGGCGTCACGCACGTCATCAACTACCAGTCGCCCGAGGACGAGAAGACCTACCTCCACCGCATCGGCCGCACCGGCCGCGCGGGGGCGAAGGGCATCGCCGTCACCCTCGTCGACTGGGACGACATCCCGCGCTGGCAGCTGATCAACAAGACGCTGGACCTCGGCTTCCCGGACCCGCCGGAGACGTACTCCACGTCCCCGCACCTCTTCGAGGAGCTGGACATCCCGGCCGGCACCAAGGGTGTCCTGCCGCGTGCCGAGCGGACCCGTGCGGGTCTGGGCGCGGAGGAGCTGGAGGACCTGGGCGAGCCCGGTGGCCGCGGCCGGAAGAAGGCGGCCCCGGCCGCCGCCCCCGCCGAGGAGCGCCCGGCCCGTACGCGGACGCCGCGTCAGCGTCGTCGTACGCGCGGTGGAGCCGTGCTGGAGGAGACGGCCGCCGTCGCCGCGCCGGTGGCGGAGGAGGCCCCGGCCGACGCCGCGGCCGAGCCGCGCACCCCGCGCCGCCGTCGCCGCACCCGTACGGGCGCCGCGCCGACCGCGCAGGCCGTGGCGGAGGCCCCCTCGGCCCCCGCCGCTCCCGTGGCCACGGCCGCTCCGGCGGCTCCCGTGGTCGAGGAGGCGCCCAAGCCGCGTCGCCGTCGCACCCGCATCGCCAGGCCCGAGGCCGAGACGGTGACCTTCCAGACCGTGGAGACGGCGGCGGCCGCCGCTGCCGCTGCGGCCACCGCCCCGGTGGCCGAGACGGTCGAGCCGGTCGAGGAGCCGAAGAAGGCTCCCCGCCGTCGCACGGCGAAGAAGGCCGTCGCCGAGGTGACGGCGGAGACCGTCGAGTCGGCCCCCGTGGCCGTCGAGGCCGTCGAGGAGGCCCCCAAGGCCCCCCGTCGCCGCGTGACGAGGAAGGCCGCCGCGCCGGTCGAGACCGCTGCGGTCGCCGAGGTCGCCGAAGCCGTCGAGGAGGCCCCCAAGGCTCCGCGTCGCCGTGCGGCCAAGAAGGCCGTCGTCGCCGAGGCGCCCGACGCCTCGGAGCCGAAGACCGCCCCGCGCCGCCGCACGACGAAGAAGGCCGCGGCCGCCCAGCCCGAGAGCTGACGGCTTCGCCGTACCGTGACGCGGCGGCCCGGTCCCTCCCCAGGGACCGGGCCGCCGCGTCGTTCTCCGTACGGCGCCGGGGGCCCGGCCGACCGCCCCGATCTGCGGTTACAGTCCTTCCATGAGCAAGCCCCGGTCCCTGGAGCTGCCGCCCCGCACCCGCGCCTACCAGCTGGTGACGGCACGTGGCGGCTTCGCCGTACTGGACACCGCGCCCGCCGGTGAAGTGCGCGGGACGGTGCTGCTGCTGCCCGGCTACACCGGCAGCAAGGAGGACTTCCTCGCGCTGCTGGGACCGCTGAGCGAGGCCGGCTACCGCGCGGTGGCCGTGGACGGGCGGGGGCAGCACGAGACTCCCGGGCCGCGGCACCGGTCCGCGTACAGCAGGCGGGCGCTGGCGCTGGACGCCGTCGCTCAGGCGGTGGCGCTCGGCGACGGTCCGGTGCATCTGCTCGGGCACTCGTTCGGCGGTCTGGTCGCCCGCTCGGCGGCCTGGCTGGCGCCGGAGGTGTTCCGGTCGCTCACGCTGCTCTCCTCGGGGCCCGGCCGGGTCGCCCGGCCCCAGCGCGTCCGGGTGCGGATGCTGCGGGGCGCGCTCGCGCTGCTGCCCAAGGAGCGGGTGTGGCTGGCCACGCGGTGGCTGGACAGCCGCGGTGAGGCGCCCGGCTTCACCGACCCCCCGGAGATCGTGCTGTTCCTGCGGCGCCGCTGGATGCGCACGCGGATCATCCAACTCTCGTCGGCAGGGCGGCTGTTGCGCCGTGAGCGGGACGGTACGGCCCAGCTGGCGCGGCTCACGGTCCCGTTGCACATCGCGTACGGCGACGGGGAGATGGTCTGGTCGGTGGCCGAACTCGCGGCCGCCGCACGCACGACCGGCGCCCAGCACACGGTCGTGGTGGGCGCGGGCCACTCCCCCAACGTGTCGCACCCCCAGGAGCTGGCCGACCGGCTGACCGCGTTCTGGGAGCGCTGCGGCTAGGAACGCGACCCGGCGGTCAGTACTGGCCCTGGAGGTGCTGCCAGAACCCGTCGCGCAGCGCCCTGCGCAGGGCGGCGTGCCCGCGCAGGGAGCGGCTGAGCAGCTTCTCCGCCTCGATCAGGAGGTCCTGGTCGACGGGGCCGGGGAGGTACGGCTGTCCGGGCAGCAGCTCGGCCATCGCGTCGCGGCCCCGCTCGCCGAGCCAGGTGGCGGCGATCTGCGCGCCGATGAAGCGGACCTCGTCGCGTGAGGGCGGCGGCTCGCCCTCGTTCTCGTACGTCGTGACCGGTCGGCGGGTCACGTAGGGGCGGCAGAAATCCAGGTCGAAGGTGCGCCGGCTGTCGACCTCCCAGAGCAGCGGCTCAGCCTGGTTGCGTCCTTCGGCGGCCTCGATGCCCCAGAGGTGGACCCGGGCGCCGTAGCCCTGGGCGGCCTCCACGGCCGAGACGAGGTCCTCGTCGCCGCCGACGAGGGCGGCGTCGCTGATGGCGCGGTGGCGGGCCAGCGACTCCAGGTCGGAGCGGATGAGGGAGTCGACGCCCTTCTGCTGGTTGTTGGAGTTGAGGTTGCCGAGGCGGACCTTGACGTCCGGAAGCTCGGCGATCGACTGCTGCTCGGGCGTGTGGATGCGGCGTCGGGCGCCGTCGTACCAGTACACGCGCAGCAGCCGGCTGTCCGCGAAGATCGTGCGGGCCTTGTCGATGAAGGCCTCGATCAGGCCCTCGGCGTCGAGGTCGAAGGAGCGCCGGTCCTCGGTGCCCGCGACCAGCAACCCGGCCGAAGCATAGACGTAACCCGCGTCGACGAAGATGGCGTGGGTAGAAGGTGTCTTGGCCACTTCGGCCAGCATCCGCACGAGGAGCTCATTGGTGCGCTCCAGGCGGGCACCGAGTGCGTGGACCGGCTCGTCCGGCGGCGTCTGAGGGATGTCTGTGTCGTTCATACGGGCCTCATTGTCCGCCGGTCACCGGTCACCCGCCATTGTCCCTTACCCGTCAGTAGTTAGGCATCCGAAAAATTTCCTTAGCGTAGGGAATATTTGCAGGATGCATCGCCGTTGAACCGTACGTCACCCCAGTTCTCCATCAGGAGGATCAACTCAGACGAAGGGAGAAGCCCATGCGCTTCGAAATCCTGCGACTCGACGACATCGACGGCACGCCCGTCGACCGGACCGTTGTGGACGCCGCCTCCGTCAACCGGATCGTGCAGCAGGCCGCGTCGATCGGCCAGCGCATCTGGATCCGCCCGGCCGAGACCTCGGCCTCGTAATGCCGTAGGGCACTCACTCACGCACCGCGCCCCCGCATGGACTCCGTGGAACGGAATCCGTACGGGGGCGCAGTGGTGTACGGGTGTACGGGGGGTGGGCTCAGGCGCCCTGGATGACCTGGGTGACGCCGTTGATGATCTGTTGCACGGCGATGGCCGACAGCATCATGCCGGCGAGCCGGGTCACGAGCACGACACCGCCGTCCTTGATGACACGGATGATCAGCAGCGAGTAGCGCATGGTCAGCCACAGCACGACGTGCATGGCGACGATCGCCGACCAGACGGAGACCTGCCCGCCGACGCCTTCGGCGTGCTGGACGGCGAGGATCACGGACACGATCGCTCCGGGCCCGGCGAGCAGCGGCATGCCGAGGGGGACGAGGGCGACGTTGACGTCCTTGGTCTGCTTGGGCTCGTCGGTCTTGCCGGTGAGCAGATCGAGCGCGATGAGCAGCAGCAGGAGACCGCCCGCGATCATCAGGGCGGGGACGGAGACATGGAGGTACGCGAGGATCTGCTGCCCCAGGATGCCGAAGACGGTGATGACACCGAAGGCGACGGCGACGGCCTGCCAGGCCATGCGGCGCTGGACCTTGGCCGGGCGTCCGGAGGTGAGGGCGAGGAAGATCGGGGTGATCCCGGGGGGATCCATGATCACAAAAAGGGTCAGAAACAGCGAGCCGAAGACGGCGACGTCGAACACGGTGAGCCTTGCGTATGGGGTGTACGTAGGGGTGTGGGGCGCCTTCGCGGGGCGCCCCCGGGGCGGGGGAAATCGATGTCCCCGCGGAGGACGGGCGGGCACGGCGGGTCGTCCGGGCGCCGAACGGTTCCACGCGCCTCTGTCCGGACCGGCCCAGGTCTGTCGGACCGATCAGGAGCGGAGAGGACGCGGCATCCGGCGCAGCGGGTCTCCCCAGCCCGCGGGGCCGAGGGGACGCGTCACAAGGGCGCCGGACCGTGCGGGGCCGGCAGCGCGCCTGGCGACCCGGCGAGGTGCCGTGCCGGGGGGCGCGCCCCCGGCCGCGATCCGCGGGACAGGCGCTACGCGGGTCCGCCCGTGCCCGGGACCGGGAAGGCTCCGGTGGCACGGCGGGTGATCTCGCCGTAGATCTCGGGGTCGGTGGTGTACTCGCCGAGCCGGCACGTCTTGCGGGTGCCGTGGTAGTCGCTGGAGCCCGTGGTGAGCAGTCCCAGTTCCTTCGCCAGCCCGCGCAGCCGCGCCCGCGTCGCCTCGTCGTGGTCCATGTGGTCGACCTCGATGCCGTCGAGACCCGCCTCCGCGAGCCGGGCTATCGCGGCCTCCGGCACGACCTCGCCGCGCTTGACGGCGAGCGGGTGGGCGAAGACGGTGACGCCGCCGGCCGCCTTGACCAGGCGGATCGCGTTGAACGGGTCGAGTTCGTGCTTCTCGACGTACGCCCGTCCGCCGTCGGCGAGCCACTGCGGCGTGAACGCTCCGGACACGTCCGGTACGACGCCGAGCGCGACCAGCGCCTCCGCGACGTGCGGGCGGCCGACCGAGCCGTCCCCGGCGATCCGGGCCACCTGCTCCCAGGTGACGGGGACGCCCAGGTCCTGGAGCTTGCCGACCATGGCCCGAGCGCGCGGCACCCGGTCGTCGCGGACGAGCTCCCGCTCTGCTGCCAGCTCGGGCTCGTCGGGATCGAAGAGGTACGCCAGCATGTGCAGACCGACACCGTCGAGCCGGCACGACAGCTCGGCGCCTGTGATCAGGGTCAGGCCCTCGGGGAGCGCGGCGATCGCCTCGGCGTGTCCGCGGGTGGTGTCGTGGTCGGTGAGAGCGACGACATCGAGCCCGGCGGCGGCCGCGTGGCGGACCAGCTCGGCGGGGGTGTCCGTACCGTCCGACGCCGTGGAGTGGGTGTGCAGGTCGATGCGCACGACGCGGTACTCCGGAGGGCTCGGGGCGGACGAGGGGGACGCTTCAGCATAACGGGCGAATCGAACACCCGGGCCCGCGGGCCTTCCTGGCTCCACCAAGCCGAGGTGCGCGGACGGGCCCCCGCACCGCCCTCGGCCGCCGCCCCTGGTACGCCGCTACGTGAGCAGCCTCGGTGTCAGCGCGCCGCACGGCAGGAGCTCCACCTCCGCGCCCGCGTCCCGCAGGTCCGTGAGCACCAGCTCGTCGTACATCAGCAGTCCCGACTGCTCCGGCCAGACGATCGCCCACAGCCACAGCCCGCGCGCCTCCCCGGCGAAGACCGCGCGGTCGTGCGGGGCGCCGTTCACATGCCACAGCGGGGTCGGACGGCCGGCGGCGAGGACCTTCGTCTGGGCCGGTTTGTCGATGGACATGCCCGGTCCGGGGTCGGGCCCGTCGATCCCGGCGTACCGGGCCCCGAGGCCGACGCCGAGCTCCTCGGCGATCAGCAGCAGCTCCCCGAGTCCGCCGAGCGGCCCGGGGCCGGAGCAGGCGACCGCCGTGGCGCGTCCGCCGCTGCGGTCGTCACCCGCGTACGCCACCCCGGTGAAGAGCCAGCCGACCGGCAAGGGCCACGGCATCCACACCGGTACCTCGGCCCGGTGCACGACGACACCGAGGGCCTCGACGCTGGGCGGGATCACGGGTTGCAGCGGGTGCACGAAGCCATGCACGTCGCACTGCCAGGAGTCGGCAAAAAGTCCGGGCGCCCTGACCCGGCCACCGCACTTCGGGCAACTGGGTTCGCCCCTCATAGGGCCCAACGGTCCTACCCCTGCGCGCCCGCGTCAAGGACGATCACCCGTCCGGCTGGACCGGTTCACCCCGCGTCAAGGGCGATCACCCGTCCGGCCCGGCCGGTTCACCCCTGGTCATGGGCGCGAGCCGGGTCCGCGAGGCGGGCCGGCGGCCACGCCGAGAAAGGGCCCGGACTTCTACGTCAGTCCAGCGGTACCGACCTGCGCAGCGGGTCGCGCAGGTCCGTGCCGTGCGTCAGCCAGCGCTCCTCCAGCGCCTTCGCCCCGTGGACCCGCTTCCAGGCGGCCTCGTTCGGCGTCATCGGCAGCAGCGGCAGGAAGCGCACGGGGTCCATACTCCCGCCCGTCGCCCGGCCGCCACCCCTCAGGGAGTCGCTTCGCGACATCGCCTCGTTCAGATCCAGGTCCTCCACCAGCCCGCCCGGCTCCGCCACGAGCACCGAGCTGAACGGGGCGCCGGGCCAGAGGGGTTCACCGACGTCGAGCGAGGCGCCGGCGGCCACGATCACCCCTTCGACCTGCGGGGTGGAGGCGAGGACCGCGAGCGGGCGCAGCACCTTGTCGGTGTCGGCGACCCCTGCCCGTACCGAGAGGACGAGTTCCGCGCGCGGGCCCTTCACCGGGTCCGCGAGCGCGGCCGTGGGGTCGGCCATCGGCTGCGCGGACATGCCGAGGGTCGCGTACCGCACCACGTCACCGTCGATGAAGCGCAGCACCTCGACGCGGTCCGTCCCGAGGAACGTCACCGCGGCCCGCGCGTCCGGTTCCCCGAGCGCCGTACGCAACCTGGCCTCGACCAGAGCAAGAACTTCTCCCATGTTGCGAGCATAAAGCGCGTACACGACGGGCAGAGGAAGGGATTGACCCTCAGTCGGCTGATAGTCTTGGCCGCTGGTCGGGACTCCCGACTACACGTCACACGTCATCCCCCACGGGGGACCGGCCGGAGGAGGTGGGGCTGCGGTGGATCGAAGTCGATCGGGCAGTACCAACCGCTCTTCCGCCCCGCACCCGAGCCCGGTGCGTTTCTCCCGTTTCCGGTGATTCGAGGCCCGTTGCCGCGGCCCGGTCACCCGGCATCGCGCACGACGGAAGAGCACTTCGCCTTTGCCTGTCTGTAGCGAACGCCGTCACCGCGATCCCGCGGTGCCGCCCGCTTTGCGGACGTAGGACATCAGGTCCACGCCCCCATTCCGGGCTGTGCCACGCCTCGCCGGCGGCTCCGACGTGAAGGAGCAAGCCATGTCGATGATCCGTGACCTGCGCGCCGCGGTCCGCCCCTCCCTGCGGCCCTCCCTGCGCAAGCCCAGCACCACCTACGCGGCGTACGACTCGACCCGCGACCCCTCGGCCTCCAGCGCCGTGGTCGACTGCGCCGTCTACCGCGACGGCCGCCGCGTGGACGACCTCACCTGTCTGACCCCGCGCGGCGCGATGCGTGAGGTGCGGGAGGGCGGGGGCTTCGCCTGGATCGGCCTGCACGAGCCGACCGAGGACGAATTCGCCGGTATCGCGGCCGAGTTCGGGCTCCACCCGCTCGCCGTCGAGGACGCCGTCCACGCCCACCAGCGGCCCAAGCTGGAGCGGTACGACGACACCCTCTTCACGGTCTTCAAGACCATCCACTACGTGGAGCACACCGAACTCACCGCCACCAGCGAGGTCGTCGAGACCGGCGAGGTGATGTGCTTCACCGGCCCCGACTTCGTCATCACCGTCCGGCACGGCGGGCAGGGCTCGCTGCGCAACCTCCGCCACCGCCTCCAGGGCGAGCCGGAGCTGCTCCGCAAGGGCCCCTCGGCCGTCCTGCACGCCATCGCCGACCATGTCGTCGACGGCTACATCGCGGTCGCCGACGCCGTCGAGCTCGACATCGACCAGATCGAGATCGATGTCTTCTCGCCGCCCGCCAAGGGCTCCACGCGGGGTGCGGACACCGGCCGGATCTACCAGCTCAAGCGCGAGGTACTGGAGTTCAAGCGGGCCGTCTCCCCGCTGCTGCGTCCGATGCAGCTGCTGAGCGAGCGCCCCATGCGGCTGGTCGACCCCGACATCCAGAAGTACTTCCGGGACGTCGCCGACCACCTCGCGCGCGTGCAGGAGCAGGTCGTCGGCTTCGACGAGCTGCTGAACTCCATCCTCCAGGCCAACCTGGCGCAGGCGACCGTCGCGCAGAACGAGGACATGCGCAAGATCACCTCCTGGGCGGCGATCGTGGCCGTCCCGACGGCGGTGTGCGGGGTGTACGGCATGAACTTCGACCACATGCCCGAGCTGCACTGGAGGTACGGCTACCCGATGGTGCTACTCGGCATCACGGCGATCTGTTTCACCATCCACCGCACCCTCAAGCGCAACGGCTGGCTCTAGGGTCTGTCGTTTGGATCAGGCCGGATCAGGGAGCGGGGTCTGGTGCATGGGGTCTCCCCAGGCCCGCCAGGGCCGAGGGGACGGATCGCAAGGCGGAGGAG
>NZ_JBSFTU010000021.1:0-114092 GCF_053591435.1 Streptomyces sp. NPDC003027 | reverse complement strand
ATGCACAACCTCGCCCTCGCTGGATAGATCAGCGGCTCGTACGGCGGCAAGCCCTGCCCAGGGCGATCCGGAGATCATTTACGGGACAACCCTTAACGGCGTGGCAACCTTTCGCAACTACGGCTTCCTCAACTCCCATCCCGTCTGCCGTCGGCCCACACGTATGTGGAGCGGGCGCGGTGCCGGGCGTCCAGGTGGAGCGCGCCACTGTACGAACGACCTGGACGCCCGGTGCCGTGTCTGCTCGGCTTGTCCTGGGCCGATGGCAGACGGGATGGGAGTTCCCCGCCTCAGCACCCCACCGGCCGGCACCCGCGTACGGCGCCCCCACCATCCCGGAGCCGGAGCGCCCCCGCCGGAGGCATGTGGTGACAGTCGGAACCGCGGCCGTTGGGGCTCGACTCATGCCTTTGGGCCTATCCCACTCGGCAGGGGCGGGCGTCGGCGCAGCGCGCGCGGAGCGGGCCGAAGGCAGGAGCGTCGCGCGGAGCGGAGCCGGGAAGCCCGCCCGGCGGAGCGGAGCGCAGCCGGGTGCTTGATGAGGTAGAGAAACCTGTAACAGCTCCCTCGTTGATCCTCGGCTACGCCGTGGTGAGTGCGTCGGCGATGGCCTGCATGTCGTCGGTGATCGCGTTGGCTTGCGCTTCGGCGAAGAAGTCGGCCTTGTGGGGCTTGTTGGCGTAGCCGATGACCGTTGTCCCGGCGGCGTGGGCGGCCTGGATGTCCGTGAGCGAGTCGCCGATCAGGGTGCAGTTCGTGACGTCCATGTGCATCCGCTCGGCCGCCGTGATGAGGGGGAACGGGTTCGGCTTCATCAGGTGGGGCTGTCCCGTGGGGCGACCGACGATCTTCGCGACGTGATCCCCCAATCCGTGCAACTCCACGAAACGTTGAACGCACTCGGCAGAGTTGTTGCTTACCACCGCGACCGCCCTTCCTGAAGCGTGCGCGGCTTGCAGGGCTGCAACTGCCCCCGGCGTCGGGGGGCCGGCCACTGTGACCGCTTCGACCTCGGCTGCCGTCAGTGCTCGCTCGACCTCTTGGCCCAGCTCGGCGTTCGCCTCGTGAGCGATGCGCAGGACCTCGATCGGGTCGTCGGTCTCGGCAGCCCTCGCGCCCGCGGCTGGGTCATGGGATGAGAGCAGCGTCGTGAGTTGCTTGGCGACCTCATGGGCGGGCAGTCCGGCGAACACGTCGCATACCGGTCCGTCGAAGTCGAAGAAGATGACTCGCGCGTTCGCCAGGACCGTCAGGAGCTGGTCATCGTGCGTCAAGGTCGAAGTCCCTTCCGATGGTCTCCCAGACGCTGTCGAACCACATGCGGGCCTGCTGCACCTGCTGGGCTCCGCTGGAGGACTCGCCGTCGTTGATCGAGTGGTGGAAGAGCGTGGTGTCCTTGCCTACCAGGTCGTAGATCTCGATGGTCTCGCCCTGGGCGACGACCTTGTTGGGGCGGATCGGGTAGTACCCGAAGAACGCGTCCTCGTTATTGATCACGTACAGCTTGAAGAACTGCGTACCGCTGTGAACGCGGACGTCGATCCTGGTCTCGGCCACCAGCCCGAGGTGTTCCAACTCGGCGATGGCGTCACGGATGCTGCGGGTGTAGCTGACCATGATGTCGTGCATGCGGTCGCGGAGCCGCTTGTCGTCGGCTCCATCCTCCATGCGGACGGGTGCGGCCTGCGGCACGGACATGTCCGGGACGAGTATCCGCATGGTGATGCTCGACGGGGTGAGCCTGCCGACCCGGATCTTGTCGAGCGGTTCTTGAAGCGCCCCGTGCAGGGTCTCGCTGGAGAATCCGGCGAAGTCGATGGTCACCTGATCCTTGGAGAAAGCCTGCTCGACGTACGGCCGCAGCCCCGCTGGCCTCTCGGTCCGGTTGCGGACGTAGACGCCGCTGCCCTTGCGGGAGACCACGAGTCCCTCGTCTTCGAGGTCGCGCAGTGCGCGCTGAATCGTCGCCCGGGCGAACCCGTAAAGCTCCGTCAGTTTTGCGTGGGACGGGAGCTTCTCACCAGGGCTGAGCCGCCTCGTTCGGATGGCAGCACTGAGGCTGCTGGCCACCTGCTCGTAGGGGGCTCGGTCGTCGTCGGGGTCTAGCGGCTCGGGGACGAAGGTCATGGGTCGATGGTAGGCGACAGCCCTGGGGCAGGACAGCCATGCCAGTCATGTTGTTGACATGGCTAGCCATGTCTCTTACCTTCGAGATGTGGCCAACCAGGATAGCCAAGTTGGTCATCTAGCCCCTTCCTGCCATCTCCAAGGAGAAGCCATGCCTTCGTTCAAGGTGGACACCTCGACCGCCGTGGTGTTCGTGGCCACTGCCCCCGTCCCGAAGCTGGTGAGCAAGCAGACCGGTGAGCGCGCCATGGACCGGGAGACCGGCGCCGGCCTCTCGACCGTGGGTCTGCTGATCTCGGACGAGGGGGAGGGCAACCTCTACCAGGTGACCGTTCCGGAGACCGGCCTCCCCGACAATCTGGCGCCGGGCATGCCCGTGTCGGTGATCGGCCTCAAGGCCCGGGACTGGGAGAACACGTTTAACGGCCAGACCCGGCACGGGATCTCGTTCCGGGCCGTCGCGGTCACGCCGATCGGGGCCTGATCATGACGGACCTGTCGACGTTATGGGAGGTCGGCCTCCCGCTCACCGCGGCCGGTGGTCTCGGGTACGCGAAGGTGCGGGCGCCGCGTGTGTTCTGGTCGCTGGTCGGGCTGCCGGTCACCCAGGTGCGGTTGGCCATGACGTACCGCTCGACGATGGACGTGTGCGGGCTGACCGTTCAGCCCTCCCGCTTCCGCGCCTTCCTCGTCCGCAGCGTGGCCCGCCGCAGCGACGTGCAGCCCGTGCCGCCGAAGATCCGTCGGGTGCGGGGGACCTCGACCGGGATGCGGGTGACGCTTCGCCTTCCGGCCGGTCTTGAGCCCGCCGACGTGATGGCCGCCTCCGAGCGACTACGGCACGCCTGGGGCGTCCACTCGGTCAACGTGATCGAGACGAAGCCGGGGTTCGTGGAGCTGCGGATGACCGGCTATGACGTACTGCGGCGGGTGAAGATGCCGCGCCGGGAGCGCTCCGGGCCGATGACGGTTCCGGTCGCGCTGAGGGAGGACGGCACCGCGTTCGTCCGGGACTACCTGAAGGTGCCGCACGCACTGACGCTCGGAGCCAACCAGTCGGGCAAGTCGATGTACCAGCGCAACCTCGTCGCCGGGCTCGCACGGCTGGATGTCGCCCTGGTGGGGATCGACTGCAAGCGGGGCGTCGAGCAGCGGGGATACTCGCCCCGTCTCTCGGCTCTCGCGATCACGCCCGAGGAAGCGTCCGGGCTTCTGGACGCGCTCGTGGACGAGATGGAAGCGCGCTTCGACCTGCTGAGCGAGCAAGGTGCCGCTGATGTGTGGGCGCTGCCGGAGAAGGTGCGTCCGGTGCCGGTCGTGGTCCTGGTGGACGAGGTCGCGGAGCTGTTCCTCGTGGCGGGGAAGAAGGACGAGGAACGCCGGGACCGGATGGTCATGCAGATGATCCGCCTTGGGCAGATGGCCCGCGCGGCGGGCATCTTCCTGGAGGTCTGCGGCCAGCGGTTCGGGTCCGACCTCGGCAAGGGCGCCACCACCCTGCGCGCTCAGCTCACCGGCCGTGTCGTTCACCGCGTCAACGACAAGCAGACCGCCGATATGGGCTTGGGCGACATCGCCCCCGACGCGGTCGTGGCCGTGACGACGATCCCGCCCGACCGGCCCGGTGTCGCGGTGGCTGGTGACTCCTCCGGGGGCTGGTCCCGGATTCGCACCCCCGAGTTGAGTGCGGCCAAGGCCGCTGAGATTTGTGCCGGCTACGCGCATCTGACCCCGGACCTTCCCGCCCTCGCGGCGTATCGGCCGACGGTCGCCGCTCCGGTCGAGTCCGCTGAGCCCGTCCCGCTGGTGAAGCCGGTCCCGGCGACGGACTGACAGCTGCTTCCCCTCGGTCGGCGTGACCGTCTCACGCCAGGTCCTTACCCGACCCATGCCCGAAAGGAGGTGAACCGTGTTCCGAACCCTCCGCTTCGACGCCGTACTCATCCAGGCCGTCATCGCCGGCGCCCTGTCCTTCGCCCACCTGCACGACCTGGCGGCCGCCGCTGGACAGGACGGCTGGAAGGCATGGGCCTACCCGGTCAGCGTCGACCTGCTGTTGGTCGCCGCCTGGCGCCGGATGCGCACGGATGGGGGCAACCGCGATGCCTGGCTCTGGTTCGCCATCGCCCTGACCGCGTCACTCGGCGCGAACGTCGCCACCGCCGGAATGCTCGACATGAACAACGTCCCGGCCTGGCTTCGCATCCTCGTCGCCGGATGGCCCGCCCTCGCGTTCCTCGGCGGCACACTCCTCGCCCACGCACCCGCCCCATCGCCGAAGCTCGAACCGGCCTCGCCGCCCGTAGAGGAGCCCACCGCCGAACCGGTGCCGGACCTGACCGTGGAGCGCGCCTCCGAACCGGCACCTGAACTCCCACCGGCCGCTCCCGCACCACAGGAAGTTCCGCCCGAGCCTGCTCCCTTGGCTCCCGCCGTACCGGTGCCGCCCGCGCTGCTCGACCACGCCCGGAAGATCGCGGACGCCCACCACGCCGAGACCGGCGCTCCGATCGACACCGCCACCCTGCGCAGCCGCCTCGGCGTCCCGCCCGCGCTCGCGGACTCGATCGCCCTCCAACTCGCCTGAGCCGAAAAGGAGAAAACCCGTGCGCCCGAACCGCTTCTACAACGTCGTCCGCTTCGGCCCGGTGCGCGTCGGCACCCATCACGACGGCCGGGGCCGTACCAAGCACACCGCCGTGTGCACTGCCCCCGGCTGCGACTTCTCCGCCGACTACTTCACCCGCCCAGCCGCCGAACTCGCCGCCCGCACCCATCGCTGCAAGGCCTGAGAGGAGACCCACCCATGTTCACCCCGAAGTACCCCGCCCCCGACACCTACATCCCGGTCCAGCCGGTGGCCGAGCACACCGCCGCCCCTGTGCCGCTCACCCCGGTCCCGGCTCCGGTTGCCCCGGCCCGTACGACGGTCCAGCTCACCCCGGGCAGCGCGGTCGCCCTCGCCGCCGGCGGTGGCGCCGTGGTCCTGGTCATCGGCACCGTCCTGGTCTCGCTGCTCCTGGCCGTCGCCATCACCGGCGTCTCCGTCGCCCTCGTCGCGGTCGTGCTGCGACTGATCATCCAGGACATGCAGAGGGGCCGGTGACCGCATGGACACGTACACAATTGCCGCCGCCGGGTTACCGGCCCTGGGCTGGGCACTCCACGGCAGCATGCTTGCCCGCCGCCTGGCCACCGCTCGCCGAGACCCGCTGACCGGCCTGCATACCCGCGCCGGATGGACCGCCCGCGCCGAACACCTCATGACCCGGCACGCGAACGCGCTCGTGGTCCTGGTCGACCTGGACGACTTCAAGGCCATCAACGACACCCACGGCCACGCCGCCGGAGACCAAGTGCTCACCGCGACCGCCGACCGGCTCACCGACTGGTGCGGGCGCCACGGGATCGCCGCCCGCCTCGGCGGAGACGAGTTCGCCGCCATCGTCACCCACCCCGGCCACACCTCCGGCCTCTCGGCCCTCCGCGCCGCCCTCGATCGGCCGGTCCCGTACCGCGGGCACACCTTGCGGGTCTCAGCCTCGGTCGGTCACTGCCACCGCGAACACCTGCCGGTCCCGGTCCTCACCGACGCCCTCTCGGCCGCCGACGCCTCGATGTACCTGGCCAAGGGCCACGGCAGGCGCAACACACACTGAGCGGCCCCCGGAGCGGCCTCGGTCGCCAAACTTCCGCCGCCCCGGGCGCCTGAATCCCCACTTCAGATCCAACGGACCCGAAAGGGAAAGCCCATGATGCCCCAGCCCCAGACCACGCCCGTCTGCTCCCACTGCGACGGCTTCCCTGTCGTCCACATCACTACCGGGGCCAGCACCCAGAACGGGAGCCGCCGCACCCTTCCCGCGACGTGCCCGGCCTGCAAGGGAACCGGCACCCGCACCGCCCCGGCCGCTCTCGTCCGCGCCGGGAAGTGACCGCCTTGACTGACACCGCCACCGCGGCGGGCCTGGACCCGGACACCTTGAGCGATCTGCTCCGGGTGGCCGGGTCCCCCGGCTTCGACCGCCTCACCGACCAGATCCGCCGCACCGGAGGATGCGCCGCACCTATCCGTCTCTCTGGGGGCAGCAAGCTGCTCGATCCGGTCACCAAGACCGTGCTTCACGCCTACACCACCGACAACGAGCCCGGCGGCGTCCTGCGGGTCGCCTGCGGCAACCGGCGGGCCTCCCGCTGCCCCGCCTGCGCCTGGACCTACGCGGGCGACACCTACCACCTGATCCGCGCCGGACTCGTCGGCGCTCCCGACAAGGGCACCCCGGAGACAATCCGTGACCACCCCCGCGTCTTCGCCACCCTAACCGCACCCTCGTTCGGCCCCGTTCACAATCGGCCCGGCACCCGGCCCTGCCGCTGCGGGAAACAGCACCAGGAGGACGCGCCCGAACTCGGCACCCCCCTCGACCCGGACACCTACGACTACGCCGGTGCGGTCCTGTGGAACAACCACGCCTCCGAGCTGTGGCGCTACTTCACGATCTACCTCCGCCGCGAGATCGCCGCCCGCGCCGGCCTCACCCAGAAAGCCGCCCGCGAGCAGTCCCGCGTCTCCTTCGGCAAGGTCGCCGAGTACCAGAAGCGCGGCGCCGTCCACTTCCACGCCGTCATCCGCTTCGACGGCCCCGAAGGACCCGACACCCCACCGCCCGCCTGGGCCGCTCTCGACCTGCTGACCGACGCCATCCGCGCCGCCGCCGCCCGCGTTCACGTGGTCGTTCCAGCCGCGCCCGCGCACGGCGTCGACCAGGACGTGACTCTCACGTGGGGCGAGCAGATCGACGTCCAGCCCATCGGCGCGTTCGGGAACGGCGAGGAGCTGACGGAGCAGGCGGTCGCCGCCTACGTCGCCAAGTACGCCACCAAGGCCGCCGAGACCACCGGCAGCGTGGACCACCGGGTGGGCAACAAGGAAGCGCTCATCCTCCTGGACGTGCCCGATCACCCTCGGCGCCTCATGGAGGCCTGCATGGACCTCGATCCGGCCTACCCCGACCGGCGCCTGCGCGCATGGGCTCACATGCTCGGCTTCCGCGGCCACTTCTCCACCAAGTCCCGCCGCTACTCCACCACCCTCGGCGCCTTACGCCAGGTCCGCGCCGACTACCGCGCCGCCCAGCAACGCAACGCACTCGGCCTGCCCGACCCCGACGAACACCCCGAGGCAACCGTCCTCGTCGTCGCCCACTGGACCTACGCCGGTCACGGGGCCACACCCGGTGAATCCTGGCTCGCCGCCAACGTCCGCCGGGACCTCCAGCACAACCGCGAACTCGCCCGCGAGATCCGATCCGAGCTCGAATCCTCCACCGAAGGGGAGTGGTGACCATGTCCGCACGTCTGCTCACCGTCGACCAGGTCGCCGAACTGCTCGGCACTTCGGTCCGGTTCCCCCGGCGCCTGATCGAGGAACGGCGGATCACGTTCGTCAAGGTCGGCCGTCATGTCCGCATCCCGGAGCCCGCCGTCGAGGCGTACATCGAGACCCACACCGTGCAGCCCGTCGAGCGTCGGTTCGGGGCGGTGGCCTGATGGCGAACCGCAAGGGAAGGCGTCGCCGCTTCGGCAGTGTGCGCCAGCTTGCGTCCGGCCGCTGGCAGGCTCGCTACCGCGATCCGCTGTCGGGCGAGGTGAAGTCCGCACCGCACACCTTCGACACCAAGACAGACGCCGACGTCTGGCTGACCACCATCGAGGCGGAGATCGTCCGAGGCAGCTACCAGGCGCCCGACGCGGGCAAGGTCGCCTTCGGGCCGTACGCCGACGACTGGCTGAAGCACCGCAAGCTTGAGGACCGCACCCGGGAACGGAACGAGAGCGTGATCCGGCTGCACATCAAGCCGACCTTCGGCGCCGGGACATTGGCCGCGATCACCACACCCCGCGTCCGAGCCTGGCGCACCGCCCTGCTGGAAAACGGCGTAGGCGAGCCGACCGTCGTCAAGGCGTACCAGCTTCTCCGAGCGATCCTGAACACTGCGGTGGACGACGAACTGATCCGCCGCAACCCGTGCCGCATCAAGGGCGCCGACCGCTACGACGTCCCGGAGCGGCCCGTCCTCACCGTTGCCGAGGTGTACGCGGTGGCCGACGCCATCCAGCCGCACTACCGGGTGCTCATCCTGCTCGCCGCCTTCACCACGCTCCGCTTCGGTGAACTGGCCTCGCTCCGTCGCCGTGACCTCGACCTGACCCGCTGCGTCGTCCTCGTCCGCCGTGCCCAGTCCGAGCTGCAGAACGGCAAGCTGGCCGACAAGGCACCGAAGTCCGCCGCCGGCGTCCGACCGGTCGCCTTCCCCGCCGAACTCGTCCCCGAGCTCGCTCACCACCTGGAGCACTTCGCCGGTGCCGGCCAGGACGGCCACCTCTTCCAAGGCCCCCGCGGCGGCCTGCTTCGGCGCAGCAACTTCCGGGACGACTGGACCTCGGCCCGCGACAAAGCAGGCGTCCATGACGGTGTGCACTTCCACGACCTGCGCCACACCGGGAACACCCTTGCCTCCAGTGCCGGGGCCAGCACGCGTGAGCTCATGACGCGGATGGGCCACAGCACGACGCGGGCCGCGCTGATCTACCAGCACATGACGAGCGACCGTGATCAGGACATCGCGGGGAAGCTCGGAGAGATGATCCGCCAAGCCCGTAAGGACAGGCCTTCTGGCACGTAGGTGGCACGGCCGTGATCATGGCAAAGGGCCAGTTCGAGGGAATCGCCCCTCTGAACTGGCCCTTAGTGCTGTGCCCCCGGCAGGATTCGAACCTGCGACACCCGCTTTAGGAGTTCGCTTCGGTACCGTCTGCGGCGTCCCCATGCTTGGGTGACGGATCCGCCCACGGGTGCTCTGGGCTACGGCTGTCCAACGTTGTTGATGTCAAATGTGGATGTCATAGCCGCGAGCGCACCTAGCGTTTCCGTCAGGTATCGCTAGTGAGGGGGAGGGAGACGCCAAGGTCGGACCTAATGCGAGCCAGGAGCTCATCATGTCGTTGGTTCACGGTTGCCACCATCCGGTCCAAGGCATCCTGGTTGATGGGGCCGTACGTGGTCGCCTGCGTCGCGAACATCTGCGCCACGAGAGCCTTGTATGCCTGTCGAACTTCATCCGACCCGACAAGCTCAAGGACTGCCCAAGCGTCACCAACTTGTTCGTGGACTACTTGCCAGTCGAATTGGCGTAGTTCGCGCCTCTCTCTTTCCAAATCTTCGGGTGTTGATTGCGGCCATGGATGTCCCCAGCGGCGTAGGTGCACGATCCAAGGATCTAGCTTGCTGAGGAGATCCAATGAAGCTTGACGCCTCTCTTCCACCCAGCGCCGGTTGTCTTCGCGGGTCCATCGCTCGCGTTCCTCGGCTATCTCGTGGCGCCGCTGGGCGTCTGCCTGTTCACTTTCGTGTCGCATGCGAGCCTTGTCTCTCTGGTCCGCGCGCCATTGATTGAAGAGCAAGCTGAACGCAGTGACAGCAGCTCCCAGCAGGTAACCCCATGCTCCGTTCACACGACGGCATCTTGCCGTACGTAGGAGGTCGGTGGAGTCTCAATGGTCGAGTCCAGCCGGACTTCTCAGGAGCGTCAGTTTGGAAGATCGCGTATGTGGATCGCGGCTGAGCTGGCAAGACGCTGACCTGCGTACTCTCGGGATACTTCCCAGCGCTCCCCGTGGTTCCCCGATGCCTCCTCCTCGATCGGGCACGCAAAGGGCATGTGCGCCCGCCCCCGGGCCTCGCAGCTTGACAATGCGCCCATTTCGTAGAATGTGGACTTATTGGCGCTCGCTAGCCGTACGGCAGGGAGGGAGAGCATAGCTGTGGATCAAGGGCTGGCGGCGTTCGTGGCTGGAGGCTTCGGGCTCATCGGTGCCGCTATCGGTGGAGCCGCTGCCGTGTGGGGCGCTCGCCAGCAGGTGCGCGCTCAAGCAGTCATTGAGCACCAGCATTGGAGTCGCCAGATGCAGCGCGAGGCCTACGAAGGCTTCGTCACTGGGGCGTATGAGGTGATCGACTCCTTCAGGCGCCTTGTGGCAGCCTTCGGGACCGAAGGTCGCGAGGCGCTTAGTGATCAGTTGAAACGCCAGCTCCACGACCTGTTGACCTTGAGTGCACAGGTGGGGTTGGCAGGCCCGGATTGGGTGCATGAACTGGCGCATGAAGCCTCAGTCAAGGTGACTGAGGCCGGAGAGCGGCTCTTGGAGGTTGATACCCCGAGTGAGCTACGAGCAGCGTCCGACCTTAATCCGCTGATGGCTGAGGCGGCTCGGGCGACGGACGAATTCGCGAACGGGGCCCGGTTGATCCTCCAGCACCCTCCTAGCTGAGGTCGGCGTAGCGACTTTGGCCGGGAGCTGCTTTGGCGCGAGTGATCATGGCCCCGTAAGCTTCCGGCGCGTCGGGCAGTCTGTGGACCTGCCCGCTAAAGCACGACGTTGGGGCCATGATCTTCGAGGCTCGCGCCAAAGTGGCTGGCTAAAGTCGTGGAGCCGACCGCCCCAGCCACAGAGGGTTCCTCCCCACTTCATGCCCGCAGCCGCCGAGCGCGCCGCCGGGCGCGGCCAGCCGGGGCGCAGACAGGAGGCAGGCCGCGCCGCAGAGGCGGCGCGCGCCCGCGCCGTGCGCGGGCCTTGATGAGGTAGAGAAAGTTCTACCGCGCCGTGGCGTGGAGCCGAGCTTCCCTGTTGGCTACCGACCCCCGCAGCTAGGCTTGTGTCGGCCGACACAAAACTCAGGGAGCGTGCTCAGGGGATGGGACCCAAGTCCGAGCGGGTGTACCGCACGATTCGCGAATGGATCGCGACGGGCAAGTATCCGCCGGGGTCCAAGATCCCGTCTGAGCGGTCGCTGTCCGAGGATCTCGACATCGGTCGGACCCAGCTCCGCCAGGTCCTCGCGAAACTGGTCTCCGAGGGCACCATTGAAGTGCACGGCCGCAGCTCGTACCGGGTACCGGAGCGGCCGCCCACTGTTCAGGCGCCGACTGACCTGGAGCCGTGGCAGATCCACGGGGAGCGCACCGTCTATGACAACCGCTGGGTGAAACTCGGCCTTGTCGACGTCGAGCCCCCCGGCGTGGAGCGGTTTGAGCACCATGTTGTGCGTCTCCACCATGTGGCGATCGCCGCCGTCCTCGATGACCAGGACCGCGTCCTCATGCTGTGGCGATACCGCTTCGTTCCCCAGTCCTTCGGGTGGGAACTGCCCGGCGGCATCGTGGATGAAGGCGAAGATCCTGCTGCGACCGCACTCCGTGAGGTGGAAGAAGAGACCGGTTGGCGGCCGGACTCCCTAGAGCACGTCGTCACCTACCAACCCATGGTCGGCATGGTCGATTCGCCGCACGAGATCTACGTCGGTCGTGGTGCGAAGCACGTTGGCGAGCCGACCGACCTGGAGGAGGCCGGACACGTTGCCTGGGTGCCGCTCGCTGATGTTCCTGAGCTGATGGCACGAGGTGAGCTCATGGGCTCGGGCACTCTCGTAGCCCTCCTGCACGTCCTTGCCTCCAGGGCGGCCGGCACGCCTACAACCGCTGCGTGAGCTGCTCGATCCGTCGACGGTGACGCACTGATCCGGTTCGGTTCGCCAGCAAGCGCGCCTGCCGGAGATGTTCGTGGGCCTGGTCGTACTCACCTCGCGCCAAGTGAGCCTGAGCGAGATCGCAACGCAGTCCAGCGGTGGCCCGGATGAATGTCGGGTCGACGGCGTCCAGGGCGCTGTACAGGCTGTCTACGGCATCATCGTCGCCCAACATCGCCAGGGCGTTCCCACGCCAGCGGCTGAGGTGCCCCTCGTTCAGGAAGATGCTCAGCATGTCGGGGTCACGAGCCTCTTCCCCCGGCGGCAGGCACTGCACGGCCTTGTCCAACGCTCGGCGGCAGTCATCAGGCATGCCCGCCCGCGCGCAGATCTCCGCCTCGGCCGCGTACAGCCATGCCTTAAGCCGCGGGGACATCGCCTTGCCACCGACGCGCTGAGCGTCCCGCACCAACTCCACAGCGATGGCCGGGCGTCCTGCATCGCAGAGCACGTATGCCTGCTCGGCCGTTGCATGCGCGAGATACATTGGTTCGTCAGCTTCCTGGGCCGCACGCTTGCCTAACTCGTAATGGCGCCAAGCGCGTTCGACCGCTCCCACATCGAGGGCCTGCCACGCGGCCAGCGTCGCAGCACCGGCCAGAGCGCGAGCTACAGGGCGCCCTTGTCTCGGGGAGTACGGCGAAGGTAAGCGCGTCCTCAAGCGTCGACAGGTGCCCGGTCATCTGATCAACAAGGCTTGCTGCGCCCATCTGGCGGTCTATGGTCCGCAGTAGTTCGGTTTGGTCCATGAACGTCTTCACCATGGTGAGACTGACGTTCCGTGCCGCGTCAATCCGGCTCACGAGCTCGTCGTACCCGTCCACCTCGATGGTCACCGGTGAGGCGTCCCGCCTGCCGTACAGCTCGTCGTCGGTGACTCCAAGCAATGCCCGGAGGATCTTGGCGTACCGCTCCGAGATCGGGCGTTTGCCGTTCTCCCACTCGGACACGTACACATGCAGGCTCGCTGTGGACGCGACCGTGAGCATGTGCTGTCGAGCATGGCGCTCGATCTCACGGACCAACCGCTCCTGCGACCACTCTCGCGCGCTCCTCGCTGCCCGGAGTCCGTTCACCACGTGCACCGCCCTGCATGTGAGTTGTGAGCCGTAACAGCAGCATGCCGCACATCAGTGCAGGTCGTCAGGGGTTAACCCGATCCCTGTTAACCCCTGTTGGCTACCGGGGCGTTGATACGCACGGTTCCCTAGAAGCGTCGCAAGACGGCGAGTTGAGAAGCCGGACCGGCGACAACGCTTGACAACTGGTGCGCACCAGATGCAACCTACTGGTGCGCACCAGTTGGGAACGCAAACGCCCGTAGGCGTCTGCCTCGGGCCAACGTCAACGCACAGGAGCGGCGACCCACCGCCAAGCAAGTACGCCGCTCCCGCCCCGTGAAAGGGAGTTCCATCATGCGTCAGATTCCCGTCGACACCTCCGCTGCCTCCGTGATGGTGGCCAAGCCCCCGCAGCCCAAGGTCAAGGACCGCCGTTCCGGTGAGGTCGCTACCGACGCCCAGACCGGCGCGACGCTCATGACCGTGGACGTGATGTTCGCGGCGAACGACGAGGTTGAGATCCTGTCGGTGACCGTGCCGGAGTCGGGTATCTCCGGTGAGCTGGTGATGGGCACGCCGGTCGCGCTGACCGGCCTGATCGCCCGGCCGTGGGAGAACGAGTTCAACGGTCAGCGCCGTCATGGGATCGCCTTCCGCGCGGTCGCCGTCACCTCGCTGGCCGCTGGCGTCTCGTCCTCGAAGGCTGCCTGATCATGTCGTGGACCTGGGTCTTACTGCTGCTGGTCGTCGCCGTCGCGGGTCTCCTGCGCTGGCGGCGCCCCGCCTGGTACTGGCTGACCTTCGGGGTCACCCTCGCCGCGCTGCGCGTCCTGGTCCGCTACGCCTCGGTCATGGACGCCTGCGGGCTCACCGTCCCACTCTCCCGCTGGCGTCTGGCCCTGGCACGGATGACCAACCGGCCGGTGCCCGAGTCCCGCCCGCCGCGCATTCTGCGGCTGCGGCCGACCCGGACCGGGCTGGTGCTGCGGCTCAAGCTCCGCCCTGGTCAGGACGCCTTCGACGTCGCTGCGGCGTGCGACCGGCTGCGTCACTCGTTCGGCATGTACGGCGTCACCTCCCGCGAGCTTCGCTCTGGCGTGGTGGAGCTGCGCATGACCGGTTACGACGTGCTCAAGCGGGTGCAGATGCCCGCCAAGGTCGAGCGTGCGCCGATGCGGGTGCCGGTGGCTCTGCGTGAGGACGGGGCGGTGCACTACCGCGACTACCGCGTCGTGCCGCACGCCCTGACCCTGGGTGCGACCAAGTCCGGCAAGTCCGTGTACCAGCGCAACTTGGTCGCGGAGCTCGCCGGGCAGGACGTCGCCCTGGTCGGCATCGACTGCAAGCAGGGTGTGGAGCTCTATCCCTTGGCCCGCCGGTTCTCGGCACTCGCCGACAATCCCGACACCGCTGCCGAACTCCTGGACGCGCTCGTGTCGCACATGGAGGGCGTCTACCAACTGATCCGCACGGAACAGCGCATCACTGCTGACGTGCCGGATGCCGAGATCGCTGCCGACATCTGGGACCTGCCCGCCGATCTGCGTCCAGTGCCGATCGTCGTCCTGGTCGATGAGGTCGCTGAACTGGCGCTGTTCGCCACCAAGGATGAGGAGAAGCGGCGGGACCGGATCATCACCGCCCTGGCACGGCTCGCCCAGCTCGGCCGCGCTGCCGGCATCTATCTGGAGGTCTGCGGGCAGCGGTTCGGTTCCGAACTCGGCAAGGGCATCACGATGCTCCGCGCCCAGCTCACCGGCCGCACCGCCCACCGCGTCAACGACGAATCCTCCGCCAACATGGCCTTCGGTGACATCGCTCCGGACGCGGTCCTGGCCGCGATCCAGATCCCCACCGACGCCCCCGGCGTCGCCGTGACCGGTGACTCCTCCGGCGGCTGGGCCCGTATCCGGACCCCGCACACCACGCTGCGGCAGGCCGTGAACGTCTGCAACCGGCACGCCGACCGTACTCCGGATCTGCCCGCGCTGGCGGCCTTCCGCCCCGCTCTGCCGAGCCTGACCAAGGTTCCTGCTCCGGCGGTCGAACCCGCCCCGGCCACGGTCTGACCCACCTCGCTTGACCGGTCGGCGTGACGGCATCGCGCCAGGTCCCTACCCCCTCCATGCCTGAAACAGGAGGCGACACCCCATGGACCCCTACGAGGACTTCGACCGCACGGTCAACCTGCTCGGTGCCCTGGCCCTGTACGCGCACCTACTCGGTGCCGATCAGGACTTCGTGGCCTTGGTCGGTCCGGCGCTGGCCGCGTCTCTGCCGCCCAGCGTGCTGCCGCCCTTCCCGCCCGGCTACGACCCGAACGACGGCCCCGACTACCCCGGCTGCGGGTGCTGACCGTGGCCACGCGGAAGACCACCAGCCGCAAGCCCCGGGCCAAGAAGTGCCCCGACTGCAAGGGCACCGGCGAGATCACCGAGACCGTGCGCGTCGGCTCCGCCCGCAAACCCCGCGAAACCGGTGACCGGCAGGCCGCGCTGTGCCTGACCTGCTTCGGCTCCGGCACCGAACCCACCGACTGAACCACCGCCGGGACCGGGCGGCAGGACCTGTGAGCCCCCGCCCCGTCCCGGCTCCAACCCCGCAAAGGAGGTGAAGACCATGACCCGCTCGATCCGGCTTGATGCCGTACTCGTCCAGGCCGTGATCGCCGGAGCCCTGTCCTTCGCCCACCTGCACGACCTGGCCGCTGCTGCCGGGCAAGACGGCTGGAAGGCATGGGCCTACCCGATCAGCGTCGACCTGCTCCTGGTCGCCGCGTGGCGACGGCTCCGCAGCGACGGCCCCTCCCGGCTGGCCTGGTGCTGGTTCCTGATCGCCTTGTTCGCCTCGCTCGGAGCCAACGTCGCCACCGCCGGATTCCTCGACCTGGCCCACCCCACGGCCTGGCTCCGCTTCGGTGTCGCCGGATGGCCCGCCCTCGCCTTCCTCGGCGGAACCCTCCTCGCCCACTCGGCTGGGGACCGGGTGCCGGTTCGGCCGGCGCCCGCACCGGAACCAACCGAGCCTGAGCCGGAACCCGCCGCGGTCACCGACACCGAACCGGCCCCGGCTTTGCCCTCCACGCCCGAACCGGCACCAATCCCTGCCGTTCCGGCTGCGCTGGTCGACCACGCCCGCAAGGTTGCCGCCGACCACCGCGCCCGCACCGGCACTCAGATCGACACCGACACACTCCGCGCCCGCTTGGGCGTACCCGCCCCGATGGCCGACGCCATCGCCGCCCAACTCACCTGATCTCGAAGGGAGACAACCACCCATGCCCGCCCGCGACCACTTCCACTCCGTGATGCGGATCGGACCCGTGCAGATCGGCACCCACCGCGACCGCCACGGCCGGACCAAGCACGCCGCCGTGTGCACCGCCGACCGCTGCGGCTGGTCCGCCGACTACTCCACCTCGTCCGCCGCCCAGCTCGCCGCCCGCACCCACCGCTGCCACCTCGCCGACTGAACGGAGACCCGCCATGGACGTCCCGCTCTGGCTCGCCCTGATCGTCATCGGCTGGCTCGGCATCAAGCTCATCCGCCCGCCCTGGTGGCTCGTCGCCGTCCTGCTGCTCGGCGGCTACCTCCTCGCCGACAGCCTGCTCGCCCCCGTCATCGACACCGCCGTCAAGTAACCGCCGAAGGGAGCCCGCCATGTTCCGCCCGAAGATCCCGACCAACCCCCTGCCGACCGGCCTCGTCACCCCGCCCGCCGTCATCGAGCCGACCACCGTCATCCAGCACACCCCGGCGCCCGCCCCGGCCCCGGTCGCCTCGGCGTCGACCCGGCCCACGGTTCAACTCACCCCCGGCGCTCTGCTCGCCGTCATCAGTGGCGGGACCGCTGTGGTCCTCGTCGTCGGCGCCGTCCTCGTCTCGATGCTCCTCGCGGTCGCCATCACCGCCGCGTCCGTCGCCGTCTGCGCGCTCGTCGCCCGCTCGCTGATCACCGCCGACAGCAAGCGCCGCTGACCGGCCCCCGGGCGGCCCTGAAACCGCCAAGTCTCCGCCGCCCGGGCGCCGTCCCTGTCCGAACCACTGATCCGGAAGGAAGCACCATCATGACCGACCGCACACCGCCCACGCCCCGGCTCTGCCCGGCCTGCGACGGCTTCGCCTCCGCTGCCGTCACCCTCGGCGGCCGCGACCGTCACGGCCACCTGCGCACCATCACCGTCCACTGCCCGACCTGCCACGGCACCGGACACCTGCCCGCCCGCGTCCCCTCCCTCGCCGGGGGCCGCGCATGACCAACACCGCGACCTTCGCGGGCCTGGACCCGGTCACCCTCGGCGACATGCTGCGGGTGGCCGGGAACCCCGGCTTCCACCGCTGGCAAGAGCAAGTCCGGCGTACCGGGGGCTGCGCTGACCCGATCCACCTGACCGGCTGGACGGTGACCAAGGACCGCGTCACGGGCGAGACGCTCCACCGCTACACGACCGAAGGTGAGCCCGGCGGACGGCTCCGGATCGCGTGCGGAAACCGCCGCGCCTCCCGCTGCCCGGCCTGCGCCTGGACCTACGCTGGAGACACCTACCACCTGATCCGCGCCGGACTCGCCGGAGACGACCGCCGCGACATCCCCACCACCGTGCGCGATCACCCCCGCGTCTTCGCTACCCTCACCGCCCCGTCCTTCGGCCCCGTCCACAACCGCCCCGACTTCGGCGTCTGCCGGTGCGGCGTCCGGCACGCCGCCGACGATCCGGCGCTCGGCACCGCCCTCGACCCGGCCACGTACGACTACGCGGGCGCGGTCCTGTTCAACAACCACGCGGGGGCCCTGTGGCAGCGCTTCACCAACCGGCTCCGCCGTGAGGTCGCCGCCCGCGCCGGACTGACGCAACGCGAACTCGCCGACACCGTCCGCCTGTCGTACGGCAAGGTCGCCGAGTTCCAGAAGCGCGGCGCCGTCCACTTCCACGCCGTGATCCGCCTCGACGGACCCGAAGGACCCGACACCCCGCCCCCCTCCTGGGCAAGCGTCCGGCTCCTCGCTGACGCCATCCGAGCCGCCGCCCGCCACGCGTACACGAGCGTCACTGTCCCGGCCGCTGGTGACCAACCGGCCCGAACCTTCCGCTGGGGCACCCAACTCGACGTATGCCCCATCAAGGCGTTCGGCGACGGTTCCGACATCACCGAACAAGCCGTGGCCTCCTACGTCGCCAAGTACGCCACCAAAGCCGCCGAGAACACCGGCACCCTCGACCGCCGCATCGGCGAACTCGCCGAACTCGACTGCCACCACGTCCCCGACCACGCCCGGCGCCTGATCACCGCATGCCGTGACCTCGATCCGCTCTACCCGGACCGGCGGCTGTGGGCCTGGGCCCACATGCTCGGCTTCCGCGGTCACTTCTCCTCCAAGTCCCGGCACTACTCCACCACCCTCGGCGCCCTCCGCCAGGCCCGAGCCGACTACCGCGCCGCCCAGGAACGCGATGCCCTCGGCCTCGACGCCACCGAGCCGAACACCGTGCTCGTCCTCGCCGACTGGCAATACGCCGGCCACGGTCACACCCCCGGCGAATCCGCCCTTGCCGCCACCATCGCCCGCGAGATCCAGACCAACCGCGAGACCGCCCGCGAAGCCCTGCACGACCTACTCGCCCTGGAAGGAGCCGCAGCATGACCACCGCGACCGCCGAACTGCTGACCGTGCCGGAAGTCATGGCGCGGCTCAAGCTCGGGCGCTCCAAGGTGTACGACCTGATCCGCTCACACCGCCTCGTCTCGATCAAGATTGACGGTGCCCGGCGCATCCCCGCCGATGCCCTACGGGATTTCATCCTCGGGCAGATCGAGGAGGCTGCCTGATGGCGACGCAGCGCAAGCGCAATCCCAACGGCGCGGGCACCATCACCAAGCGCAAGGACGGCCGCTACCAGGCCGCCGTCTACGTCCTCCAGCCGGACGGCACCCGAGCTCGCAAGTTCGCCTATGGCAAGACCTGGGCCGAGTGCGACGCCAAGCGTCGTGAACTGCTCGACAAGGTGGACCAGGGGGTGCCCATCCCTACCCGGTCGGCGAAGCTCTCCGAGTGGCTGCCCTACTGGCTGCACAACATCGTCAAGCCCCGGCGCAAGCTCAGCACCTTCGACAAGTACGAGGCACACGTCCGGCTCTACCTCGTTCCCATGCTCGGCTCGAAGCGGCTCGAATCCCTCGGCGTCGCCGAGGTGCGGCGCTTCCTCGTACAGCTTGAGAAGAAGACCACCGCCGCCACCGCCAAGGAGTCGCACCGCGTCCTCCGGACGGCTCTCGCTGCCGCCTGCCGCGAGGAGCTGGTGACCCGGAACGTGGCCAGCTTGGTGGAGCCACCGCGAGCCAAGTCCCGGGAGCTGAGCCCCTGGACGCTCGACGAAACCCTGGACTTCCTTGCCGCAGCCCGTAGGGACCCGCTGTACGCGGCCTTCGTCCTCGCCATAGCCATGGGCCTGCGTCGGGGTGAGATCGTCGGTCTGCGCTGGGTCGACGTCGACCTGGACAACCGGATCATCTTCGTCCGGCAGCAGACCCAACGACGGCGCGGCGTTCTCTACGACGACGAGACCAAGAACCGCCGCCGTCGCGCGCTCCCCCTCCCGGCCATGTGCATCGCGCCGCTCCGCTGGCACCGGATGCGGCAGGCCGCCGCCAAACAGCGCGCCGGGGAGTCCTGGGATGAGGGCGGGTACGTCTTCGCGACTCGCAACGGTCGCCCGGTTGAGCCGCGCAACGTGTACCGGTCGTTCACCCGCGTCGCCAAAGCGGCCGGCCTCCGCGTGATCCGACTTCACGATGCGCGGCACGGCTGCGCCACGCTGCTCACCGCGGCCGGGGTGACCCCCCGTGTGGTGATGGAGGTCCTCGGGCACAGCCAGATCAGCATCACGATGGACGTGTACACGCACGTCGTCCAGGACACGCAGCGAGAAGCGATCAGCCACATGGACCGGCTGCTCAAGAAGCGGCCCGGCCGTGAGTGACCACCGCCGTTGATGTCAGACCTGGATGTCAAAGGCCCCGGACCGTGACCGGTCCGGGGCCTTCGTGCTGGTGCCCCCGGCAGGATTCGAACCTGCGACACCCGCTTTAGGAGAGCGGTGCTCTATCCCCTGAGCTACGAAGGCATCGGCGCCCGGTTCCTGGTCTCAGGTGGGGCGGGGCCCGTCGTGCGTGGCCTCGGCCCTTCCTGTGGGATGGCCAGGAGAGGTACCGGGGACAGCCTAGCGGACGCGCGCGGTTGTCCGCTGGGGTGATCACCGCTTGGCCGCGCGCAGCGTGTGATCGCCGTGGCGGCACGGGCACGGGAGCAGGTCGCAGGAGCGGTACGTGTCGGCGCTGGGGCTGCGCTCCGGCTCTGTCACTGATCGGCGGGAGGGGCCACTGCGAGAGCTCGCCGCGGCCCCTCCGTCGCGGGTTCTACGAGACGTAGTACCCCGCGACGTCCGCGAGCAGGTCCACGGACCCCGCGTGGTTGTAGAAGTTCACCTTGCCGTTCACGACGGGGACGACGACCAGGTTGGGGATGGTCGTGCCGGTGGTGAAGTTCAGGTTGGACGCGGAGGTGCGGACCGTTCCGTCGGGGAAGACGGATACGAAGCCGCCCGCCGTCGGCGCGACGGCGGTCACGTTCAGGACCACTGCCGTGACCCCGGTGGCCGGGATTCCCGGCTTCCCGGCGACTTGCAGGGTGACCGTCTCCCGGGGCCCGACCTTCGCCTTGGCCACGCCGGTTCCGTCCCGGGTGTCCATCAGCCGTGCCGGCGTCAGTGCCCGGTACCCGGAGCCCGTGGCGTCCATGGTGAAGTACCCGGCGACGTCGGCGATCAGGTCCACCGATCCGGCGTGGTTGTAGAAGGTCACCTCTCCGTTCTCCCCGACAGGGACGACGACGAGGTTCGGGATCGTCTGCCCGGCGGTGAAGTTCAGGTTCGACGCGGATGTGCGGGCCGTGTCGGCCGGATGGACGGCGACGAAGCCCGCCGCGGTGGGCGCCACCGCCGTCACGTTGAGCACGACGGCCGTGACCCCGGTGGCGGGAAGCCCGGCGCTGCCCGTCACCTTCAGGGTGACCGACTGCCGCGTCCCGACCTTCGCCTTCGCCACGCCGGTCCCGTCCCGGGTGTCCATCAGCCGGGACGGCGTCACGGGCTTGTACGTGGCTCCCGAGCCGTCAGTGACGTAGTAGCCGGACACGTCGGCGATCAGGTCGACGTACCCCGCCCTGTTGTAGAAGCTCACCAAGCCGTTGACCACCGGCACGACGACCAGGTTGGAAATGGTCTGACCGGCCTTGAAGTTGAGGTTCGAGGCGGACGTCCTGGCCGTACCGTCCGGGAAGACGGAGACGAAGCCGGCGGCTGTCGGTCCGGTCGCCGTGACATTGAGGACGACGGCGCTGACGCCCTTGCCCGGGACACCGCCGGCGCCGGCGATGAGGAACGTGGCGGTTTGCCCCGGCCCGACCTTGGCCGTATACGCGTTGATGCCGTAACGCGTGTCCATCACACGTGTCGGGGTCAGCGGCTTGTAGCTGCCGAGTCCCGAGACGGCCGGCGTCACCGTGAACGTACCCATCGCGTACGACTTGCGGAACGCGTAGACGTGGACGTTCCAGTCGCCCGGCTCGGCGACGCTCAGACCCACCGTCACGGTGAGGGAGCGGGCGTCGGGGGAGACCGCCACCGGCTTTGCCGTCAGTGTCTGCCCGTCCCGTGTCAACTGGACGGTGTCCTTGATGCTCAGCGAGGTGCCGTGCACGGTGAGCGTCGCCAGCGAGCCGCGCGGGGCGGACGTCGGGGAGACGGACGAGACGGACACCGGCACACCGCCGCAGAGCCGTGTGGTGTCCCGGTTGCATGCGACCTCGGCACGGTAGGAGGCCTGGGACGCGCTCTCGGGCATCCCCAGCACCAGGATGCTCGGGGAGGGCACCACCGCCCCGGATTCGCCCCCGAGCGTGCAGCGCCGGCCGCCCCGCTCGGCGTGGCACGTGTTGTTCAGTTTCGCGTCCCACAGTGAGGGGACGGCCGTCGTCGCCGTCCCCGCGGGGTCTCTGACCCACACCCACAGGTCATCGTGGGACGCGGTGGGCAGCGAAGCGCAGACGGCGGTGTGCTCCTCGTCCAACGTGCCCCTGATCGGCCCGTACCCGTCGCGGAGGTTCAGCACTTTCTCGCATTCCGAGGCCGGGCCCGCCGGGGTGGCGATGCGCAGCACGTCGAGACGGTAGGAGGGTGCCGGGCGGTACGGAGCGTGGACGAGGACCTTGTAGCGCGTGGCTCCGGTGACGGTGCACGAGGTGGTGCCGCACGCGGTCACCCGGCCGGCCTCGTCGTACACGCTTGCCGTCGCACCCGCCTTGACGTCCCGGACATCGACGTACAGCACGTCCCCGGCGTCGTCGGTGGTCACCTGGTGGCAGGTGATCGTCCCCGAGATGCCCAGCGGGCCGCCCTTCGAAGGACCACCCACCGCGGCAGCGGGCTGCGCCACGCAGCCCCGGTCACTGGTCAGGTCGCGGCGTACGAGGGAGAACCCGCCCCAGAGCTGGGCGCGGACGAGCACCGTGTACGCGGCGCCCGGCGCGAGGGAGCAGGAAGCGCCGCACACCCGCACGCCGTTCGCGTCCAGGACGGAGTGTTCGGCCGACGACACCCTGCTGGGCTCGCCCGTGGCCGGGCCCGTTCTGACCCACGCGCCGTCGAGGGCCTCGGTCCTGATGAACTCGTGCCTCGGGTGGTCGTCCGCCGTGATCGTGAAGCAGTACGCGAAGACATCGGCCGCGCCGGCGACCGTCGCCTTGGGGCTCGACGCCGTGAAGTCGCCGACCGGGACGACCGGACACTCGTTGGGCACATCCGTGCGGTACAGCGCGAGGCGGTACTCGCTGGTCGGCGCCTCGACATCGTTGGGGGAGACCAGCAGCCGGTGCGGTGCGGGACCGGTCAGCTCGCACGTGGTCGCACTCAGCCCGCCCGCGTCGCAGAGCTTCGTGCCCGTTCCGTCCACGACCTCGGCTGTGTGCGCGGACCCCTTCGGCGTCAGGGCCTCCACGTGCGCCCCTTCGGGCAGGGACAGCGTCAGGCAGTTGATCGCGCCGGGCGCCTCGGCGGAACCCGTGAGGGGGCCGGGCGACGCCGGGACGCACCCCTGTGCCGAGGAGCGGTCGAGAACCAGGGTCAGCTGGTCGGTGACCACCCGGTAGGTGCCGCCTGCCGTCAGTCGGCAGCCCCCGTCGGGGGCGCAGACGGCAGCGCCCGCCGCGTCGTACACCGTCAGGCGTGCGCGCCGGCCCTCCGCCTCCGTGACGCCGAACACGTCGTACGGGCCTGTGGTGGGCGCCGTGAACGCCTTGCAGGTCTCGGCCGATGCCGTGGCCGTCGGGGCCGAGCCGTAGTCGTTCACGGGCACGGTCACGCAGTCGGCGAGGTCCGGCAGGTCCTCGGCCTGTGCCGTCGCCGCCGTGCCGCTCGGCAGGATCGGCAGCAGCAGGGACAGCACCAGCGTGACTGTGGCGAGCAGAGCGGTGTACGGCGCGGATCTCGGCGCAGTAACCGGCGGTCGTGGCATTCCCGGTCCCCCCAGGAGCAGTGTCGTCGCGATCGTCGTCGCGGAGTTCGCCGCATGATCGCACGGGCGGCCGACATCGGCCGCATAGGATTCCGCCCGAGGCCCGGCAGGGGCCGAGCGGGCGCTTGGTGGAAGGTGAGGGTGGTCGTGGCGACGCACGCCGGGTCGTCCGGAGGGGGCGCGGCGCGGGACGCCGACGCGCGGCTGACCGCCGACGGGGCGCCGTTCGCCGTCGAGGGTGGCGTGTATGTCGACGGGGCCCGCACGCTGCGGGAGTTCGTGGAGGTCACCTGGGCGTACGGCGACCGGCCGTTCCTGGTGTCCGAGGGCGGGACGCTGACCTATCGGGAGTTCTTCGACGCCGCCTGCGGCCTGGCCCGGAGTTTCGTCGACGAGCACGGCCTGCGGCCCGGAGACCGGGCCGTCGTCGCCATGCGGAACCACCCCGAGTGGCAGATCGCCTTCTGGGCCGCCCAGCTCGCCGGGCTCGTCGCCGTCCCCCTCAACGCCTGGTGGACCGAGGAGGAGTTCACGTACGCGCTCGACGACTGCGCGCCCGGCATCCTCCTCGTCGACGGCGAGCGGGCCGGCAGGGTCGAGCGCTGGGCCCGCGAGCACGGCGTTCCCGGGATCGTCTTCCACGGGGAGGCGCCGGAGGGGTTCCAGGCGTACGTGCCCGACACCGACCCCCGTCTCGGGCCACCCCTCGTCGACGTGCTGCCGGAGCACGACGCCACCATCTTCTACACCTCCGGGACCACCGGCCGGCCGAAGGGGGCCGTCGCCACGCACCTCGCCCAGGCCGGGGCCGCGATGAACCCGCGGTACTTCGCCGCCGCCTCCGCCCTCGCGCGCGGCACGATCCCGGGCCAGGGCGCCGCTCCCGTCTCGCTCACCACCTTCCCGTTCTTCCACGTCGCCGCCTTCACCTCCCTCTTCTCCGTCATGGCCGCGGGCGGCTCCCTCGTGCTCATGCGGAAGTGGGACCCCGCCCGGGCCCTCGCGCTCATCCGCGAGCACCGGGTCACGCACTACGCCGGCGTGCCCACCACCGCCCTGCAACTGCTCGACCTGGCCGAGCGCACCGACGATCCGCTGGAGAGCCTCACCATGCTCAACACCGGTGGCGCCGCCGCCCCGCCGGAGATCGTCGCCCGGATCACCGCCCGCTACGGGGACCGCGTCGAGCCGCGCAACGGCTACGGCCTCACCGAGACCTGCGGCGGCGTCCTCGCCCACTTCGGTGCCGAGTACCGCGCGCACCCGCGCAGCGTGGGCCGGCCCGCCCCCGCCGTCGAGGTGCGGATCGACCGGCCCGACGCCGACGGCGTGGGCGAGCTCCAACTCCGGGGCCAGTCCCTCTTCCGGGGCTACTGGGGCGACGAGGACGCCACCCGGCACGCCTTCACCGAGGACGGCTGGTTCCGGACCGGGGACCTGGCCCACCTGCGCGAGGGGCGCGTCACCGTCGTCGACCGGCTCAAGGACATGGTGATCCGGGGCGGCGAGAACGTGTACTGCGTCGAGGTCGAGGCCGTGCTCCACGACCACCCCGACGTCGTCGACGCCGCCGTCCTCGGGGTGCCGCACCCCGCGCTCGGCGAGGAGGTCGCCGCGGTGGTACGGCTGCGCCAGGGAGCGTCGGTCACCGCCGAAGAGCTGCGGGCGCACGTGGGCGCGTCCCTCGCCGGCTTCAAGGTGCCCGCGCACATCGTCGTACGGGACACCGAGCTGCCCCGCAACCCCGCCGGGAAGATCCTCAAGCGCGAGCTGAGGGCCACCACCGCGTTCGCGTAGGAGCCTCGAACGCACCGCGGAACCGGGCCGCCGCACGCGCCCCCCGCGCCGCGTCAGCTCCGCGTGACACGGACGCGGTGGCGACCCTTCCCGTCCTTGTCGAGCACCGTGATCCTGATCCCGTTCGCCCGGTCCGTGAAGCTCTCGCCCGGCCGGTACGGAGCGTCCGAGAGCTCCGCGTGGACGTTCGGGCGCCGGGTGCAGCCGCCGCTGTCCCGCCTGCTGTCCGCGACCGTCACCGGGCCGTGCCCGGTGTCCACGTCCGACTCGACGCGGTAGATCAGCACCCCCGGCCGGCAGACGGCCTCGTCGTTGCCGTCCTGGGTGCGGACCTCGACGGCGTAGCCGGAGGTGCCGGAGAGCGGTACGAAGGCGAGTTTCAGGCCCCCGGCGGTGGCCAGCGGGGTCAGCGCGTACTCGGTGGTGCCCGGCCGGGACGCGCAGCCGACCTGGTGGTTGTCGAGCCAGCCCAGCTTCCACTTGTGCCAGCCGAGGAAGTCGTTGTTGGCCCCCCAGTCCTCGGACATGATGTCCCAGTGCCCGACCGTGCCGCCGCCGTCCACGGTGTAGAGGTCGGGAAGCCCGAAGGCGTGGCCGTTCTCGTGCGGCAGGACCCGGTAGCCGGTCTCGGCGTACGTCCCCGAGCCGTCGTCCTGGCGGCTGTAGACGAAGGACGTGTGGGAGAGCGGGACCCCGTCCGCGTAGGGGGCGTCGTCGTTCCCCGAGAAGGTGACGGACAGCACGGTGTCCAGCGCCGACGGTCCCGCGTTCGGGGTCACCAGGATGTTGACCAGGTCGTACGCGCTGAAGTCCACCTTCGGGTCGGCGGCCTTGACGATGTCCTCGACGAGCGAGCGATAGCCCGGTTCGTACGGTGCGCCGCGCTCTATCCCGTACGAGGAGAACGGCTTCGGCATCCGCAGCCAGTCGCGTATCGGGGTCTCGGGGTGGTAGCGGAGCCGTCCGTAGGAGCTGGTGCGGAACCAGTCGGTGGTCTGGGGGAAGAACTCGCCGTACCGGCCGAGCGCCGTGCCCTCGCCGAGCGCGTCCGGGAAGTCGATCATCAGGTTGAGGGCCCTGAGGCGGCCCGTGGAGCGGGCGTATCCGGGGGCGGTGGGCAGCCCCTCCGACATCTGCACACCCATCGTCGTCGCGATCCGGCACGGTTCGAGCGGCGAGTTCCCCGGCGTGGTGGCCACGGGTCCGGCCGAGGCCGGAGCCGGCCCGGGCAGGTTCGTGCTGGCGGAGGCCAGGGCGGCGAGCGTGAGGGCCGCCGCCGCGGCCAGGGTGACGGGTCTGCGTATCCGCCGGCTGGACTGCTGCATACGGTCGCCTCCCTGAGGATCCGTTCCACGGGTGATCCGTGCCGCACTGTTCGATCAGCCTGTGGCGGGAGGTGCGGGGGCGCGCGCCGGGTGGCCCGATCGTGGGTATTCCGGACTTCCGGGCATACGTGACCCAGGTCACATGTCGAGGCGGAAATAACCGGGGAGTCCCTCCCCGTTTACGCCCGTGTCCGAGGAAACGGGGACCCAATCCCCGGATCGGTGGCAACCGTGGGCGTCGACCGTCGCCAGGGCGCCGAAGGAACGTTGAAGCACCACCCAAGGAACACCGAAGGAGGCCGTGGCGTGAGCACCAGCACCGCCGGCGCCGCACCCGCCCGCCGTGCCCCGCGCCCGCGGGCCGATGCCCTGCGCAACCGCGAGCGGATCGTGGCCGCGGCCCGCGAGATGTTCGTCGAGTTCGGCCCGTATGTACCCCTGGACGAGATCGCGCGCCGCGCCGGCGTCGGTAACGCCACGCTCTACCGCAACTTCCCGGACCGCTCCGAGCTCATCCGCGAGGTCGTCGTCTCCGTCATGGCCCGCACCACCGAGCTGGCGGAGCGGGCGGTCGCCGAGGAGGCCGACACCTTCGAGGCGCTGCGCCGCTTCACCCACGCCGCCGCCGACGAGCGGATCGGCGCCCTCTGCCCGATGCTCGACGGCACCTTCGACAAGGACCACCCCGAACTGGACGCCGGGCGCGAGCGGTTGGAGGAGGCCGTCCAGGATCTCGTCGCCCGCGCGCAGCGGGCGGGCAGGCTCCGCGCCGACGTGGGCGTCGGCGATCTGATGGTGGCCCTCTCCCAGCTCACCCGCCCGCTCCCGGGCACCGCCTGCCTGAACATGGACCGCTTCGTCCACCGTCATCTACAGCTGTTCCTGGACGGCCTCGAAGCGCCCGCGCGCTCCGTCCTGCCCGGCTCGGCCGCCACCTTGGAGGATCTGCGGGGCGGTGACCGACCCCGCCCGTCATGACCGCGAGCCGGCCGTCCCGCACACGGTCCTCCGTCCCGTAACTCCCTCGGCTTCCTGAACTTCCTTACTCAGCACGTCCCTTAGTACGTCACTCAGTACGTCCGCTTTTCCCTTTACGCACCAAGAGGTGGCTACCCCCATGTCCGAAACGGATCCCAGGCGCTGGAAAGCGCTGGTCTTCATCGCCCTCGCCCAGCTGATGGTCGTGCTCGACGCGACGATCGTGAACATCGCGCTGCCCTCCGCCCAGCAGGACCTGGGGATCTCGGACGGGAACCGGCAGTGGGTCATCACGGCCTACGCCCTGGCCTTCGGCGGTCTACTGCTCTTCGGCGGCCGCATAGCCGACCTGTGGGGCCGCAAGCGCACCTTCGTCGTCGGCCTGATCGGCTTCGCCGCCGCCTCCGCGCTCGGCGGAGCCGCGACCGGCGAGGCGATGATGCTCGGCGCCCGCGCGCTCCAGGGCGCCTTCGGCGCGCTGCTCGCGCCGGCCGCGCTGTCGCTGCTCGCGGTGATGTTCACCGACACCAAGGAGCGCGCCAAGGCGTTCGGCATCTACGGGGCGATCGCCGGTGGCGGTGGCGCCGTGGGTCTGATCCTCGGCGGCTTCCTCACCGAGTACCTCGACTGGCGCTGGACCTTCTTCGTCAACATCCCCTTCGCGATCGTCGCCGCCGTCGGCGCGTACCTCGTGATCCGTGAGCCGGCCGGCGGCCGCAACCGCTCGCCGCTCGACATCCCGGGCGTCGTCCTGTCCACGCTCGGCCTGGTCACGCTCGTCTACGGCTTCACCCGTGCCGAGTCCGAGGGCTGGTCCGACGCCACCACCATCGGCCTCTTCGTCGGCTCGGCCGTGCTGCTGGCCGCGTTCGTGCTCACCGAGGCGAGGGTGAAGTCCCCGCTGCTGCCCCTGCGCGTCCTGACCGAGCGCAACCGCGGCGGTGTCTACCTCTCCCTCGGTCTCGCCGTCATCGCGATGTTCGGCCTGTTCCTCTTCCTGACGTACTACCTCCAGATCGTGAAGGGGTACTCGCCGGTCAGGACGGGCTTCGCGTTCCTCCCGATGATCGCGGGCATGATCGTCGGCTCCACCCAGATCGGTACGCGGCTGATGACGCGGGTTCCCCCGCGCTGGCTGATGGGCCCCGGCTTCCTGACCGCGGGCGCCGGCATGCTGCTGCTCACCCAGCTGGAGGTCGGCACCTCCTACGCCGGTCTGATCCTGCCCGCGCAGCTGCTGCTCGGCCTCGGCATGGGTACGGCGTTCATGCCGGCGATGTCGCTGGCGACGCACGGCGTGGACCCGCGGGACGCCGGTGTGGCCTCCGCCATGGTCAACACCTCCCAGCAGGTCGGCGGCGCCATCGGTACGGCACTGCTCAACACCATCGCCGCCTCGGCGACGACCGCGTTCCTCACCGACAACGCGGCGGGCGCCACCACCCCGGCCGCCCAGAAGCTGCTCCAGCTCCAGGGCATGGTCGAGGGCTACGCGGCGGCCATCTGGTGGGCGGTCGGCATCCTGGTCGTCTCGGCCGCGATCGCCGTCACCTTCATCAACACCGGGAAGCCGGGGGCCGGGGCGGTCGCCGGGACCGGTACCGGCGAGGGCGTCGAGGACGAGGTGAAGATCCCCGCCATCGCGCACTGAGCCCGGCCGCACGGCGCTCCCGACCCGGGCGCCCCGGCCTTGCCCGCAGGGACGGGTCCCGTACGACTCTCCGTCCCCCGCACCACGCCGCCTGCCCTGGCTCCTCAGCGGAGCCAGGGCAGGTCCGCGTTGGGGTCCGAGGGCTCCAGGCCCTCCGCCATCAGCCGCATGATCTCGCCGAGCTGCTCCACCTGGCGCGGGGTGAGCCGGTCGAACATCGCCTGCCGTACGGCGGCGACATGGCCGGGCGCGGTCCGCTCCAGGACCGCGAAGCCCTCGTCCGTGAGGTGGGCGAACTGCCCGCGTTTGTCGGAGGGGCAGTCCTCGCGCGCCACCCAGCCGTTCTTCTCCAGGCGGGCCACCGCGTGCGAGAGCCGGGAGCGGGTGATCTTCGCGCCCTTGGCCAGCTCGGTCATCCGCAGCCGCCGCCGGGGTGCGTGGGAGAGCTGGACGAGGAGTCCGTAATAGATGTGCGGCATCCCGGCGTCGCGTTGGAGCTGGCGGTCGAGGTGGTCCTCGAGGAGGGTGGTGGCGTGGAGGTATGCGCGCCAGACGCCCTGCTCCTCGTCGCTGAGCCAGCGGGGCCCGCTCTTGGATGCGTTGGTCATGTATCTATCCTACGACCCATCCTTGAAAGTTGAACTAAATGAGGCCTAAGCTTGTCATGTCAGATGAGCTTGAACCTTAAAGCACCTCGCGCTTGCCGAATTCTGGGAGGCGGTCGTCATGGACGCCACGCTCGAACGGATGCCCGCCCTCTACCTCTCGCACGGCGCCCCGCCACTCGCCGACGACCCCGTCTGGCCCGGCGAGCTCGCCGCCTGGTCGGCCGGGCTGCCCCGCCCCCGGGCGATCCTGATGGTCTCCGCGCACTGGGAGGAGGCTCCGCTCGCCCTCGGCGCCACCGAGACCCTGCCGCTCGTGTACGACTTCTGGGGCTTCCCCGAGCACTACTACCGCGTGCGCTACCCGGCCCCCGGCGCCCCCGCGCTCGCCGCGTCCGTCCGCAAGCTGCTGCACGGGCCCGGTACGCCGGTGCAGGACGTCCCCGACCGGGGCCTCGACCACGGCGCGTACGTACCGCTGGTGGAGATGTTCCCGGACGCCGACATTCCCGTACTCCAGATCTCCCTGCCCACCCTCGACCCGGCGAAGCTGATGGAGATCGGGCGCAGGCTCGCGCCTCTGCGGGACGAAGGGGTGCTCATCGTGGGCAGCGGCTTCTTCACCCACAACCTGGCGGCCCTGCGGCACGCGGGCGGCGGGGTGCCGGGCTGGTCGGCGGAGTTCGACGACTGGGGCCGCCGGGCGCTGGAGGCCAGGGACGTCGACGCGCTCCTCGACTTCGCACACACCTCCCCGGCCGGCCGTCTCGCCCACCCCCGCACCGAGCATTTCGCGCCACTCTTCGTGACGCTGGGCGCCGCGGACGCGGCGGGGGACCTGGACGGCGGCCGGAGCGTCATCGACGGCTTCTGGATGGGCCTCGCCAAGCGCTCGGTGCAGTTCGGCTGACCCGCCCGCGCCCGGGCCGGCGCGGAGCAACCAGAAGAGTGCGCGCGCCGTCTTCACGGGCGGGGCGGACGCGGCGGTTCACCCGTCGGCGGGCACGGCGTCCAGCCTCCTTACCGCGCTGACCTGCGCCTCTGTACGATCCGGCACCGTGCGAGCGCCCCGGCGGCGGCACAGGGTACTGCATGATCGCGAAAATCGATGCGGTGCGTGGGAATTCTGTCCCGATTCCAGTCGTTGTTTCCGTCGGATGCAGGGCACCCGTAAGGGTGTCGCGACCTACTCAGCAAGGGAGCACGCATGGCAACCCGTGCCGTCGCCCGTCGTTCGTCCGCCCCCAGCGGCAGCCGCTCGAGGGCAAGCAGCGTTCGCGCCGTGGGCGGGGAGATCGCCGACCGCGACCTGGTCGGCATGTACCTCGACGAGATCGCGCGTACGCCCCTGCTCGACGCCGCCAAGGAGGTCGAGCTCTCCCAGGACATCGAGGCGGGTGTGTACGCCCAGCAGATCCTCGACGGAGAGGTCGAGAGCGACGCGGCCGGAGCGTCCCGTGAGGAGCTCGAGGCGCTCGTCGCCGCGGGCGAGCGTGCCAAGGACCTCTTCATCAAGTCCAACCTCCGCCTCGTCGTCGCGGTGGCCCGCCGCTATCCCCGCAGCGGACTGCCCCTGCTCGACCTGATCCAGGAGGGCAACGCGGGCCTGGTGCGCGCGGTCGAGAAGTTCGACTACGCCAAGGGCTTCAAGTTCTCCACGTACGCCACGTGGTGGATCCGGCAGGCCATCACGCGGTCCATAGCCGACCAGTCGCGCACGATCCGGCTCCCCGTCCACCTGGTGGAGGAGCTGGGACGGATCCGGCGCGTCCAACGCGAGTTCAACCGTGAGAACGGCCGTGAGCCGGAGCCGGCGGAGATCGCGGCGGAGCTCGATTCGACACCGGCGCGCGTCGTGGACGTCCTCGACTGGGCGCGGGATCCGGTCTCGCTGAACATGTCGGTGGACGACGAGGGCGAGACGCAGTTCGGTGACCTGCTGGAGGACACCTCGGCGGTCTCGCCGGAGCAGTCGGTGCTCACGCTGCTGCGCAGCGAGGAGCTCGACGACCTGATCGACAAGCTCGACCACCGCACGGCCTCGATCATCCGGATGCGGTACGGCATCGAGGACGGCCGGGAGCGCACGCTGACGGAGGTCGGCAAGGAGCACGGCCTGACGCGCGAGCGCATCCGCCAGATCGAGAAGCACGCCCTGCTGGAACTGAAGAAGATGGCCCGCGACACCGGATTCGACGCGGTGGCCTAGGTGCGTCCGGCCCGATCGGCAGGACGGCTCCCGAGGACCTGACCGGCCCCGACCCGCCGGACAGGCCCCGGAGTGGCCGCCGGCAGACCGGGCCCGGGGCTCCGGGCCGGGACGCCTCGGAGCGCGGCGAGCCGGGCCGCGGGTGGCCGCTGGGGCCCGACTTTCGGCTGCCGGGCCGGCCGGCACGCGACTCAGGCCACCGACGACGCCAGCCGGGCCGCGAGGTCCCTCACGTACCTGACCAGCGTGTCCGGCGCGTGGACCGTGAAGTCGCAGTCGACCAGGGCGAGGCGGAGCGCGATCCATTCGACGGAGTCGGCCGTGCGGGAGCGCAGCCGGCAGGTGTCCGGGCCCGTGGCGGTGGGGGACAGGTGCGAGGGGAGCCGGGCCGCGACGAACTCGGCGGGGGCGGCGAAGTCGACGTTCAGCTCGAACTCGGGCTGCGTCCGCGACATCGAGCGGGTCATGAACTCCGCCGCCCCGCCCGCGGGCAGCTCACGCGGCGCGAAACGGGCGCCCGTGGCGAACGGGTCGCTCACCCGGTCGACCCGGAACGTACGCCAGTCCTCGCGCCCCAGGTCGTACGCGACGAGATACCACCGATGCCCGGTCGACACGAGCCGGTACGGCTCCACCAGCCGCTTCGACTCCGTACCGTCCCCGGCGCGGTAGCCGAAGCGCAGCCTCTCCTGCCCCGTCACCGCCCCCGCGAGCGCCGTCAGCGTGGAGGGGGCGACCGTCGCCCCGTCGCCCCGGGTCAGCGGGATCGTCGCGTGCTGCAGCGTGGAGACCCGGTGCCGCAGCCGGGACGGCAGTACCTGCTCCAGCTTCGCCAGAGCCCGTACCGACGCCTCCTCCACGCCCTCGATCGCATGGCCGGCGCCCGCTCGCAGGCCCACCGCGATCGCCACGGCCTCCTCGTCGTCGAGGAGCAGTGGTGGCATGGCCGTACCGGCCACCAGGCGGTATCCGCCCACCGCGCCCTTCGACGCCTCGACCGGGTAGCCCAGCTCCCGCAGCCGGTCGATGTCCCGGCGGATCGTGCGCGGCGAGACGTCGAGCCGCTCGGCCAGCTCGCTGCCGGGCCACTCGCGCGGCGTCTGGAGGAGCGACAGCAGATTCAGGAGTCGTGCGGGGGTGTCCGTCATGGAGACCAGGATGCCGCTCATCTAGGACATGGACTGACCTAGATGACTTCTACCTTCTTCCTATGAGTTCACACGACGCCGCCGGACCCGGCACCGACCGCAGGCGATGGATCGCCCTCGCCATCGTCATGACCGCCGCCTTCATGGACCTGGTCGACGCCACGATCGTCAACATCGCGATCCCCAGCATCGAGCGCGGCCTCGGCGCCTCGTTCGGGGCCATCCAGTGGATCACCGCCGGGTACGCCCTCGCGTTCGCCGCCGGCCTGATCACCGGAGGCCGGCTCGGTGACATCTACGGCCGCAAGCGGCTGTTCCTCCTGGGCACGGGCGCCTTCACCCTCGCCTCCGCCCTCTGCGGCTTCGCCGTCAACCCGGAGATGCTGGTCGCCTCCCGCCTTCTCCAGGGCGCGGCGGCGGCCATGATGGTGCCGCAGGTCCTGTCGATCGTCCACGTCACCTTCCCCGCCCACGAGCGCGGCAAGGTCTTCGGGATGTTCGGCGCGATCATCGGCCTGGGCGCCGTGTCCGGGCCGCTGCTCGGCGCACTGCTGACGCAGTGGAACCTCTTCGGCCTGGAGTGGCGGCCGATCTTCCTGATCAACCTGCCGGTCGGCATCGCGGGCCTGATCCTGGGCCGCAAGTTCATCACCGAGTCCAAGGCTCCCAAGGCGCTCCGCCTCGACCTGGTCGGCGTCCTGCTCGTCACCCTCGCGCTGCTGATGCTGATCTATCCGCTGACGCGCGGCCGTGAGCTGGACTGGCCGCTGTGGGGCCACCTGTGCATGGCCGGCAGCCTCGTCGTCTTCGGCGCCCTCGTCGCGTACGAGAAGTACAAGACGAGGAAGGACGGCTCCCCGCTGGTCGAGCTGTCGCTTTTCAAGGTGAAGAGCTTCGCGGCGGGTATCGCGGTGCAGCTGACCTTCGGTGTCGTGATGGGCATCTTCTTCCTGGTCTGGACGCTGTACATGCAGATCGGGCTGGGTTGGAGCCCGCTCAAGGCGGGTCTGACCGGGGTGCCGTTCTCGATCGCCGTCTCGGTGGCGGCGGGCCTGTCGGTGCAGAAGCTGGTGCCGCGCTTCGGCCGGAAGGTGCTGCAGGCGGGCGCGCTGACGATGGCGGCGGGTGTGCTGCTCTACCTCTGGGAGGCCGGCCGGTACGGCACCTCCGTCCACCCCTGGCAGATGATCGCGCCCCTCGTGATCATGGGCCTGGGCATGGGACTGATCGTCGCCCCGCTGACGGACGCGGTGCTGTCGGACGTACCCAGGGAGCACGCCGGTTCGGCGTCGGGTCTCATCAACACGACCGGGCAGATGGGCAACGCGCTGGGGCTGGGTCTTGTGTCGGTCGTCTTCTACGGCGTGATCGACGAGGAGCGGCTGGCGGCGGCTCCGGGGGAGATCGGGACGGTGTTCGCGGACGCGTTCCAGAACGCGCTGGGGTGGGTGGTGGCGGTGCTCGTCGCGATCTTCCTGGTGATGTTCGCCCTGCCGGCGAAGCCGAAGCAGCACGTGGAGGGTGCGGAAGCGGTGGAGGACGAACTGGTGGAGGAGCTCGCGAAGGAGCCGGCGCTCATCCACTGAACCGGTGACGTACCGAGGAGACCCGGGTGCCAGGGGCCCGGGTCTTCTGCTGTCGTCGACTGCCCGATCGTGTCCGTCCGTATGCCCGAGTGTGTTTACTTTGCCGACACGCGGGCGTAGCCTGCTGGTGAAACCACAGGTTCGGGCATGGAACGGACGTAAAGCCACATGTACGCACCCGAGCGACAGCAAGAGATCGTGCGGCTCGCCCGCGAGAGCGGACGCGTCGACGTCCTCTCCCTCGCCGAGGAGTTCCAGGTCACCGCCGAGACCGTACGGCGCGACCTCAAGGCCCTCGACCGGGCCGGACTCGTCCGCAGGGTGCACGGCGGCGCGATACCCGCCGGGCGGCTCGACTTCGAACCCGACCTCGCCGAACGCGAGACCACCGCCGCCGACAAGAAGGACCGGATCGCCCGGGCCGCCCTCGCCGAACTGCCCGAGGCGGGAAGCGTGGTCCTCGACGCGGGAACCACCGTCGCCCGGCTCGCCGCCGACGTCCCCCTCGACTGCGGGCTCACCGTCGTCACCCACGCCCTGCCCGTCGCCGCCCGCCTCGCCGACCACCCCGGCATCGATCTCCACCTCGTCGGCGGGCGCGTCCGGCACCGCACCCGGGCCGCCGTGGACGCGTGGGCGCTGCGGGCGTACGGAGAGATCCGCGCCGACGTCGCCTTCCTCGGCGCCAACGGCTTCTCGCCCGAACACGGTCTCACCACCCCCGACCTCGCCGAGGCCGCCGTCAAGCGGGCCGTCGTCGCCTCCGCCCGCAGGGTCGTGCTGCTCGCCGACTCGGCCAAGCACGGCCAGGAGCACTTCGCCCGCTTCGGAGACCTCGCCGACGTCGACCTGCTCATCACCGACAGCGGGCTCAGCCCCGAGGACGCCGCGGCGATCGAGGCCGCGGGAACGGAAGTCGTACGCGCATGATCCTCACCGTCACCCCCAACCCGTCGCTGGACCGGACGTACGAAGTACCGGCCCTGGACCGCGGCGAGGTGCTCCGCGCCTCCGCCGAGCGGATGGACCCCGGCGGCAAGGGCGTCAACGTCTCCCGGGCCGTGGCCGCCGCCGGACACCGTACGGTCGCCGTCGTCCCGCTCGGCGGAGCCCCCGGCGCGCTGGTCGCCCAGCTCCTCGCCGGGCAGGGGATCGAGGTGGCGCCGGTGCCGGTCGCCGGACACACCCGTTCCAACATCGCCCTCGCCGAACCGGACGGCACGCTGACCAAGGTCAACGCGCCCGGGCCGGAGCTGAACGCGGAGGAGTCCGAGACGATCCTCGCCACGGTCGGCGCGTACTCGCCCGCCGCCGACTGGATCGCCTGCTGCGGCAGCCTGCCGCGGGGCCTCGCGCCCGAGTGGTACGCCGAGCTGGTCACCCGCGCGCACGGCGCGGGCGCCCGGATCGCGCTCGACACCTCCGGGCCCTCGCTCCTCGCCGCGCTCGCCGCCCGGCCGGACGTCGTCAAGCCGAACGTGGAGGAGCTGGCGGAGGCCGTGGGCCGTCCGCTGGCCACCGTCGGCGACGCCGTGAAGGCGGCGGAGGAGCTGCGGGAGCGGGGCGCGGGCGCGGTGCTCGCGAGCCTGGGCGCGGACGGCCAGGTGCTGGTGTCGGACACCGGCACCTGGTACGGCACGGCGTCCGTGGAGGCGGTCCGCTCCAACGTGGGCGCGGGCGACGCCTCCCTGGCCGGATTCCTCGCGGCGGGCGGCGAAGGCCCGGACGCCCTGGCGGCGGCGGTGGCGCACGGCGCCGCGGCTGTCCAGCTGCCGGGCAGTGAGATGCCGACGCCTGCCGATCTGAACCCGTCGGCGGTCACCGTGACCGCGGACGTACCCCTCGACCGAGTACTCAGCGAGCAAGGGAGCCCGCGATGAGCAAGATGATCACCGCGGACCTGGTCGATCTCGACCTGTCCGTCGGCACCAAGGAAGCGGCGGCCCGCTCGCTCGCGGAGCGCATGGTGGGGCTCGGCCGGGTGACCGACCTCGACGGCTTCCTGGCGGACGTCGCCGCCCGCGAGGCCCAGATGCCGACCGGCCTGGACGGCGGCATAGGCATCCCGCACTGCCGCAGCGCGCACGTCACCGAGCCGACCCTGGCCTTCGGCCGCTCGCGCGAGGGCGTCGACTTCGGCGCCCCGGACGGCCCGGCGGACCTGATCTTCCTGATCGCGGCCCCGGCGGGCGCCGACGACGCCCATCTGACGATCCTGTCGTCCCTGGCCCGCCAGCTGATGAACGAGGAGTTCACGGGGGCGCTGCGCGGGGCGACTTCGGCGGCGGAGGCGGCGGCGCTGATCGCGGGCGACGCCACCCCGGGAGGGGCGGCGAGCGGTACGACCGCCGCCGGAGGGTCGTCCAGCACGGGCTCCGGCGGGGGGTCGGTCACCGGGCCCGTCTCCGGCGAGGAGCCCGCCTCGGAGCCTGGCACGGCGCCCGCCTCGGAGCCTGCCTCGGGCGAGGCGGATGCCACGGAGCCCGCCGCCGACGGGGCGGCCCCGGCCGCCCCCGCCGCCCCGCGTGGTGCGGGCAACGCGGACGCCGGGGAGCCGGCGGGAGCGGCCGGTGACAGGGCCGCGCCGGCCTTCCGGATCGTGGCCGTCACCTCCTGCCCCACCGGTATCGCCCACACCTACATGGCCGCCGAGTCCCTGGAGAAGGCCGGTCCGGCCTCGGGGGCCGAGGTCGTCGTCGAGACGCAGGGGTCCGCCGGGTTCACCCGCCTCGACCCCGCCGTCATCGCCGCGGCCGACGGCGTGATCTTCGCGCACGACGTGCCCGTCCGCGACAAGGAGCGGTTCGCCGGGAAGCCCACCGTCGACGTCGGCGTCAAGGCCGGCATCAACCGGCCCGCCGAACTGATCGCCGAGGTCAAGGAGAAGGCCGCCCGCGGCGAGGTCACCGCCGCCGCGAAGCACGGCACTCCCGTCGAGAACGCGGGCGGGCCACACGAGGGTTACGGCACCAAGCTCCGCAAGTGGCTGATGTCGGGCGTCAGTTACATGGTGCCGTTCGTCGCCGCCGGCGGTCTGCTCATCGCCCTCGGGTTCGCCGTCGGCGGCTGGGACATCGACAAGGCGCCCTCCGTCGCCGAGTACTTCGCCTGGGGCCAGGCCGACAGCTGGGCCGCCCTGATGTTCCAGATCGGCGGCCTCGCGTTCGGCTTCCTCGTCCCGGTCCTCGCCGGTTACATCGCCTACGGCATGGCCGACCGGCCCGGTCTCGTCCCCGGCTTCGTCGGCGGTGCCATCGCGCTCACCATCAACGCCGGTTTCCTCGGCGGTCTCGCCGCGGGTCTGATCGCCGGTGGCACGGTCCTCGCCATCCAGAAGGCGAGGGTGCCCACCGCTCTGCGGGGCATCATGCCCGTGGTGGTGATCCCGCTGCTGTCGTCGATCGTCGTCGGCTTCCTGATGTTCCTGGTGATCGGCAAGCCGATCGCGAGCCTCCAGAAGGCGCTGACCGACTGGCTGTCCGGCCTCTCCGGCGCCAACGCGATCATCCTGGGCGTCATCCTCGGCCTGATGATGTGCTTCGACCTCGGCGGCCCCGTCAACAAGGTCGCGTACGCCTTCGCCGTGGGCGGCCTCGCCAACCCCAACGAGGGCTCCCTCAAGGTCATGGCCGCCGTGATGGCCGCCGGAATGGTCCCGCCGCTCGCGATGGCACTCGCCACGACCGTGCGCGGGAAGCTGTTCACCAGGACCGAGCGGGAGAACGGCAAGGCGGCCTGGGTCCTCGGAGCCTCGTTCATCAGCGAGGGCGCCATCCCGTTCGCCGCGGCCGACCCGCTGCGGGTCATCCCGTCGGCGATGGCGGGCGGCGCGGTCACCGGCGCCCTGTCGATGCTCTTCGAGTGCACCCTGCGGGCCCCGCACGGCGGCATCTTCGTGATCCCGCTGATCGGCAACCCGCTGCTCTACCTGGTCGCGATCGTGGCGGGAACACTCGTCAGCGCCGCCCTGGTCGTCCTCCTCAAGGGCGCACGCCGACCGGCCCCCGAGGCCGCCCCGAGCGACAACCCGGAGCCGGCCGGCACCGACACGAAGGTGGCCGTGGCGGCCTGACCCGGCCCGGCCCCACGGACAGGGCGCCGCATGACCGCAGCGGGAGGGGCGGTGCGCATCACCAGCGCACCGCCCCTCCCGCGTACCGCGTTCGGTCAGGACTTGGGCAGGGTGTTCACGTAGTTGGTGCCGTCGGCGTGGAAGCCGTCCACTGCCTTCTCGACGTCCTCCAGGGACACCTTCTGGCCGGCCTGGTAGTAGGTCCAGTCGACCCGCATGTCCCAGGTGCGGTCGCCCTTGAAGGGAAGGTCGACGAGCCACGCGCTGAAGTGGATGCTCATGTGCTCGCGCGGGAAGTGCTCGCTGCCGTGGCTGAACAGCTCGCGTCCGTCCATGGAGTAGACGACCTTCCCGTCCACGGCGCTGATCATCATGGTGTGCCAGCCCTTGAGGGACTTGTTCTCCAGGGAGCGGGTGACCCGGTCTCCCTGCGTGCTGCTGCGCCAGCTCGTGGTGTCCAGGCGGGGGCCCACGGCACCCCAACCCCCGTTGGGCATGTACTCGAAGTCGAGTTCGCTGTACTTCGTCGACCGGTGGTCGGGCGAGATCGCGAAGAAGGACTCGTTGATGTGGTCGCCGTCGCGGCCGTCCGTCGGCTTGTCGCTGAAGTGGACGCGGGCGGCGAGGGTGCCCGTGGAGAAGTCGGGCTTGGTGGTCAGCAGCTCGGACTGCTTGGTGCCCTGCTTGGTTCCGTCGGTCGTGAGCCGCAGCTGGAGTGCCTGGCCGCCCTTGGTGTCCGCTGTGGAGGGGAAGCTGATGTGCGAGGGCGCCCAGGTGTCCTTGATGCCCGGGCCGCCCTCGCCGGTGCGGACCTCCCAGCCGTTGGCCGCGAGCGCGGGGTCGTTCGGACCGGTGTAGTGGAAGTTGTCGAACAGGACGCCCGCCGGCGGCGCGCTCACGGCCCGAGCCGGCACGGAGCCGGCGGCGGCCGAGGGCGCGCCCTGCCCCTGCGCGGTGGTGCCCTCGCCGGGCTCGTCGCCCCAGACGCGCGTGCCACGGAGGTACGCCGGCACCAGCTTCGACTCGGTGTAGTGCGTGTGCTCGCCGTTGAACGAGTGGTCGTCCGCCTGGTTCAGCGCCTTGTGGTCGAGGCGGTAGAGCTGAAGCCCGATCCCCTGGGTGGTCTCACCCGGCTTCAGACTGCCGGCCGCGGACGAGAAGCCGATCTGAAGGTAATGGCTGGCGGTGGACGCGGGATCGGTCAGTGCGCCGATCTTCGCGGTGACGTTCGTGCAACCGACGTACGTCTGGACGCAATTGGATCCGTATGTGGCGCCGTCATCGGCGGCGAAGTAATACCGCAGTGTCACGTCGCTGAGAGGCACGGTCTTGTCGGACGTGTTGGTGACTTCCAGCCATGGCTTGGCCACCGTGTCCGTGGCCGAGCCATCGGTCTTGTAGCGGACGGTGAGTTCGGTGGGTTCGGGATTGGCGGCACGCCACATGGGATAGATCGCGGTGGCGCCACCGGCGAGTACCGCCACGACGAGCAGCAATTTGAGCACGGTCCACGCGCGACGAGGGCGTTGGCGGCGGGCACGGCTCACGGAAGCTCCTTGGTGAGATGCAAGTGCGATTTCGGAAACGCGCGCTTCGCATCAGGTCTGCGACTGGTCGAGTCTTATAAGCGGCGTCATCGTAACCATGATTGACCACAATTCGGGAGACGCTTAAAAGATCACCGGTGTGACCGATTGGGCGCGGTTCGCCCATCTCTGTCGCCACCCGGACTCACGCGCCATGGCCTTGGGGGCGGGGCCGGGGGGCCGCGGTCCTGCGGGAGTGATCTCGATCACCGATCGGCGCTCCGCCTGTGTGTCGAAGCGTCTGGCTTGTCGCGTTTTGCCGGACGAGGTTGATGCGAGGCGTTCAGCTGTGTGATCGCCCTGGTTCACCTGCGGAGACCCTCCACGCGCGGTCGCGTCCCTTCCGGGCGGATGGTCGTACGCGCGTGCGGTATCTTCTCGACATGCTTTCACAGGATCAACACAGTATGACGATCCTGGGCGCTTGATCTGGGTGGGGGAGAAGGCTTTTGTCAGGCACTCGTGTGCGTCGCGCGCGCGTTGAAGCGCCGCGCGCGTCCGGCAGTCGGCACCGTCGAGGCCGCGTGTCCCCCCATGAGGGGGGCGAGACCCTCTACGACACCGTCATCCTGGTCCCGGCGCGGAACGAGGAAGTCGGCGTCCTCACGTCGCTGGAGTCCCTGGCCGGCCAGAGCCGGCGCCCCGACCTCATCATCGTGGTGGTCAACAACTCGACCGACCGTACCGAGGAGTTCGCGCGCCAGTTCGCCGACGACCCGAACTCGCCCCTCACGGTGGTCCTCGACCTTCCGAACAACCCGCACAAGAAGGCGGGTGCGCTCAACCACGGCCTGCAGTGGCTCAGGGAGTCCGTCGGTGGACGGCTGACCGGCGGGGTGCGACACGTCCTCGTCATGGACGCCGACACCGAGCTGCACCCGCGGTTCGTCGAGCGAGCCCGCAACGTCATCGCCTCCGACCCGGAGCTCGGTGGTGTGAGTGCCGCCTGCCTCGGCCGTACCGGCCTGTGGCGCAACCCGTGGCAGCGCTACCTGCTCGGCATGCAGATCATCGAGTACGGCCGAGCCGCCAACGCCCGCTACCGCAGGGACGTCCACACCATGTCGGGTGCCGGCTCCTTCTACCGGGCCGAAGCCCTGCAGAGCCTTCTCGACTGGCGGGGCGAGGTCTTCTGGGAGGACCACGCCAATCTGGTCGAGGACTACGAGACCACGCTGGCGCTCAAGGAGTCCGGCTGGAAGGTCACGGCCAACCAGCTCTGCATCGCCTACACCGACCTCATGCCCACCCTGCGCGAGCTGATCCAGCAGCGTGAGCGGTGGAGCCGTGGCACCGTGGACACCTTGCGTGCCCGAGGGTGGACGAAATTCACCTGGCACTCCATCTCGACTGTGATTCTGGGCCTCTTGGGCGCCATCTACATTCTGGGGTGGGGATCGACACAACTGGTGCTAGCCGCGAAGCACGGTTTCTCCCAGCAGCCACTCTTCCTGGCGCTCTTCGCCTTCTGGATCATCTATCCGGCCCTTCGCGTACGGAATCTCGGCTGGAAGGCGATGCTCGTCGAGGCCCTGCTCATTCCGGAGCTGGTGTTCACCGTCGTGCGGACGTACTGGCTTGCCTCATCCATCGTGAAGTCTTATGTGACACGCGTATCCGCGTGGAAATGAATCAAGGAGAGAGATGAATTCCCTCAAGGGCTTGGGGGTCTGCGTCGTGATCGCGGGCATCGCCTATGCGCTGACCCAGGTGCCGAGCGTCGACCTGCTGATCCTCGGCCTGAGCGTCACGATTGTCGTCGTGTCTCTGACCACGTACATGGCATCCATCCGGCGGCGTCGGCAGGATTTCCGCGTCGCCGGTGAGGTGAGCCCACGTCGAGCCGCGCGGGGCTGACCGACCCTTCCGCGTGGCACGGCCGTACCCGCGGGGAAGTGAGGCCCGCCCCGCTCGTCCACGCAGGTGGCACGGGCGGGGCGCGGCCCACTCCTTCCTTCTTCCGTCAGTCAGGCGGCTCGGCGGCCCCGCAGCGACCTGAGACCGTCAGCGCACCCGCGCCCGGTGCTCCATCGCGTCGCGTGCCGCTCGCTCGCCCTCGTACACCTCGCACATGTGGCGGCCGTCCGGTGTCGCCGTGTGCTCGACCTCCCACAGGCTCAACTCGCTGCCGTCGAGCAGCAGGAACGCGTGCTCGTAGAGCGTGAATCCGGCACCCCGGCGGCTCTCCGCCGGGCACTGGCGTCCGAACGCCTGCGTGATGTGGTGGGCGAACGCCAGTCTCAGCCGCCGCGCCGTCCCCTCGCCGGGCCGGTCCGCGTTCTCCGCGCGCCGCAGCACCCGGCGCGCGTGGTCCGCGGAGTTGTCCGGGACGTACATCCGGGGCTGGGTCGGTATCGGCCGGGCCAGCAGCGCGCTCAGCGACTCCAGGTCGCCGTCGTCGAGGTCGAACCCGTCGGCGCGCTCCACGTCCCAGCCCGGGTCCAGGCCGGTCGGCAGCAGTCGCGACGCGGCGAGCCGGGCCTCGCCCTCCTCCGCGTACAGCTCGTGGCGCTCGGCGCCGTCCCGGCCGGTGTTGTGGACCAGCTCCCACAGGGTCAGGGCCGTGCCGTCGGCGAGCAGATAGGTGTGCCGGTACATGGAGCGGTGCAGCGACGCGCTGTGGTGCGAGGAGTGCAGCGCGCTGGAGTGGGCGAGCGCCGTCTCCAGGTGCTCGACCGTCGTGTCGGGGAGATCGAAGGAGTTGAGCGCCCGGCCGAGGAGCCGCTCGACGTGCGTCTCGGTCGTCTCGTACGGAACGTGAGGATCACGCGGATCGTTCAAGAGGGTCTCCAGGCCGTCGCCGCATGTCACTTGGTGCTTGCTTAACGTAGTGCCTGGGTCTGACATCGTGTCCGGTGTTCGGGAAAACGGCGGGGGCGTAAGCGAAGTTCCCGCGCGCCCCCTCGTCCCCCTCGCCGCGGGCCCCAACTGCCTTCCGGTCAGGGGAAGTCGGGGTCGCCGGTCCCGCCGTACAGTTCCCGGTACGCGGGGAAGTCCCCGCCCGGGCCCGACACGCCCGCGGCCGTCTCCAGGACCGCCCGCACGATCGCCCGGGTCACGGTGTCCGCGCCCGCCGCCAGGATGTCGTTCAGGGCGAGCGGCCCGGCCTCGGCGGGCAGCTCCCGCTCCCCCGTCGCGAGGGCGAAGACGGTGTCCCCGTCGTTCAGCAGGTGCACGGGGCGAACGGCCCGCGCGATGCCGTCGTGCGCCGTGCCCGCCAGCTTCTGAGCCTGCGCGCGGGTGAGGGCGGCGTCCGTGGCGACGACCGCCAGCGTGGTGTTGAGTGGCGGCGCCGCGTAAGTCGCCCGCGCCTGGGCGAGACGCCGCCGCGCCGCCTCGTGGACGGCCGGCTCCGGATAGTCCGGACGGCCCTGGAAGTACCGCCCGTACAGCACCCCCGTCTCCGGATCGACGGCCGACCCCACCGCGTTGGCCACGACCAGGGCGCCGACGGTGATGCCCGAGGCGAGGACCGTGCTCGCCGTACCGACCCCGCCCTTGAGCCCGCCGACGACGGCTCCGGTGCCCGCGCCGACCGCCCCGGTCTCCACGCGCGCGTGGAGCTCCGTCGCGGCCGCCGCCTCCACCGCCGCGCGCCCCGTGGCCGCGTCCGGACGGGCGGTGAAGTCCCCGCCGCGGCCCAGGTCGAAGACACACGCCGCGGGGACGACCGGGACCACATGCGAGGGGTCGGGCCCCACCCGCACCCCCCGGCCCCGCTCCTCCAGCCAGGCCATCACACCGGCCGCCGAGTCCAGGCCGTACGCGCTGCCGCCGGTCAGGACCACGGCCTCGATCCGCTGGACGACGTTGCGCGGGTCGAGCGCGTCGGTCTCCCGCGTGCCCGGGCCCCCGCCGCGTACGTCCACGGCCGCCACGGCCCCGCCCTCCGGGGCGAGGACGACGGTGGTGCCGCTGAGCGCGTCCGGCCCGGCCACGTGCGCGTGGCCGACCCGGAGGCCGCTCACGTCCGTGAGTGCGTCGTGCTTCGTCATGGCCCCTGCGTACCACGCCCCTCGGCTCCGGCGCCGACCGTTCCCCGCCCTGACCGTCGGGCTCGGCAGGCGCGGGGCAGACGATCGCGGGCTCACGATCATGCGCGCAGACGATCGTCGGGCTCGCGATCACGCGCGCTGACGACCGTCGGGCTCGCGATCACGCGCGCTGACGACCGTCGGGCTGAGGATCGTGGGGCTGTCGATCCTGGTCGTCGCCAGCCGGGGAGCTCGGCCCGAGGGACCGCCGATGACCCCCAAATCACCCGGGAGCGAGGCCGAATTCCGGGCGTACCCTGGACGTATGAGCACCGCCCCCACCCACGGCCCGCGCAACGCGAAGCAGTCCGACGACGATCCACGACCGCGACCGAAGCCGGCACTGATCTTCGATGATCCGCTGGACCAGCAGTCCGCGGACGACACGGACCGCGGGTGGGGCGAGCGGCCTCCTCACGGCGGCGACAGTGCCGCCGATCTCGCGCGCTTCCTCGACGAGAAGCCGCCGCACCACCTCTGACGCCGGCGCGAGCCGTCGGCTAAGGGGTGATGTGCGCCCCCGTGCCGCCCCCGGCCGCTGAGCCGCCGCCCGGGCCACCGCCGCCCGGGCCACCGCCGCCCGGGCCACCGCCGGGCGTGCCACCCGGCGTGCCGCCCGAGCCACCGTCCCCGCCGCGCTGCGCCACGAGCGCGTCGCGGATCTCCTTGAGGACCTCCAGCTCGCTGACCTCGATGGTCTCCTGGACGCCCTCCTTCGCCTTGTCGTGGGCCGCCCGCTTGGCCAGGATCTTGGCCATCGGCAGGACCATCAGGAAGTAGACGACGGCCGCGGTGATCAGGAAGCTCAGGATCGAGCTGAGGACCAGGCCCCACTGGATCTCGATACCCCGCATCTCGCCGTCGACCATGGTGCACGGTGCCTTGAGACAGGACTTGTAGCTCTCCAGGTCCTTGGTCCCGAAGGCGCCGACCAGAGGGTTGATGACCCCCTTCACCACCGAGTTCACGATGTTGGTGAACGCGGCGCCGATGACGACCGCCACCGCCAGGTCGATCACGTTCCCGCGCATCAGGAAGGCCTTGAAGCCCGCCAGCACGCTCTCCTTCTTCGGGGTCACCCGGATGCCTTTCGCCGCGTGTGCAGTTGACGGAGCCATTAGGCCGCGACCGGCGCGGAGGCGTCCAATCGGTGCACCCGGACCGGCTACCCGGCACGCTGCCCGTACGAATCAGCACAGGGTCACCGCCAGTTGGGACGTGATCCCCGCACCGGCCAGAGCCGTCGCCGTCGACCGCGGCACGGACAGGACGACCAGCGCCCCACCGTCCGGACGCGCCCCACCCGGGCGCGGGACGTCGGCCACCCGGGCGGCCGTGGCGACCACACGCGGCTTCCCCGCCTCGCCCGCCGCCGAGTCCGGCGCCGCGATCACGTCGACGCGGTCACCGGGGCGCAGCAGCGCCACGGCCGCCGCGTCGGCGATCCGTACCGGAGCGGACACCAGCCGCACCGCGGGAGGCCGGGGCCGCTCCCGCGCCTCCCGGTGCGGCGGAGGATCCGCGGACACCTCCCCGGCCCCGGCCACCGCCAGCGCCGCCGCGGTCAGGGCCAGCACGGCGGCGGGCGCACGCCTCCTGCGCCGCAGGGCCCGTCGCAGACGCTGCCGCCCGCCCCGCACCCGTAGAGGTTCGAACTGCGGAACACCGCACGTCGCCGGAACGGGCGAGAGGAAAGGGGGCCGGGCCCGGCTGTGCGTGTCGGTCCCGACCGGGCCATAGGTGTGGGTGCGGCCGGGGGTGTGAGGCCGGGTGTGGCCGGGGGTGTGGCTGGGGGTGTGAGGCCGGGTGTGGCCGGGGGAGGTCGTCATCGCGAGCACCACCTGTCAGGAGATCCGAAGAGCCGCTCCCCACCTTCCCGGCTTCGCGCGCCTCCCGCTCCGGCCTGTGGACCGACCCGCTCCTGTGGACAACTCCCTCACCCCTCAGGGTGACCCGAGGCAGTTCGGAGCCGGAGCCCGGAACGCCAAAAAGCCCCACCGCGCACAGCGGTGGGGCTTTTGGAAGGGGCTACGGAAAGACGGAGGCTCAGGCGGCCGAGCTGGCGGAGCTGGAGCCGCTCGACGTGCTGGACGTCGTGCTCGACGACGCGGCCGGCTTCGCGTCCGAGGACGCGGAGGTGGCAGCCGTGGACGGCTTCGACGACGAGGCGGCGGGCGAGCTGCTGGACGACGAGCCGCGGCTGTCGTTGCGGTAGAACCCGGAGCCCTTGAACACGATGCCGACCGCCGAGAACACCTTCTTGAGGCGTCCCTTGCAGCTCGGGCACTCGGTCAGCGCGTCATCGGTGAACTTCTGCACCGCCTCGAGGCCCTCGCCGCACTCGGTGCACTGGTACTGGTAGGTCGGCACTGTCTTCCTCCTGGCACTCACACTCATCGAGTGCTAACGACGATCCATAGTGACCTATTCCGCGGGATCAGTCCACCGTCACCGGCACTCGGTGACCGATACCACGTGCGGCGACCCGTCCGGACGCCTGGGGGGCAAGGCGCGAACGCAGCGCGAGGAGCGTGGCCAGCGCGAGCGCCGTGCCCACCAGCGGCACCAGGAATCCGGTGCTCGCGCCGTGCCCGTCGGCCAGCCGGCCGGCGACCGTGACGGCGCCGGCCTGGCCGAGGGCCACCGCGCCCGTGAGCCAGGTGAACGCCTCGGTCCGGGCGTTGGCCGGGACCAGGGTCTCGACGATGGTGTAGCCGGTGATCAGGGCCGGGGCGATGCACAGGCCGACCACCAGACCCAGGGCGCCGAGCAGCGGCACGGAGTGGACGGACCAGAGCAGCGAGGCCGCCACGGTCAGTCCGGCGTAGCCCAGGATCAGGCGCTTGCGCGGGCCGATCTTCCAGGCGACGGCGCCGCAGGCGATGCCCGCGAGCATGTTGCCCGCGGCGAAGATCCCGTACAGCAGACCGTTGGCGCCGGGGTTGCCGATCTCCTCGGAGAACGCGGTCAGGGAGACCTGCATGCCGCCGAAGACCGAGCCGATGCCCAGGAAGGCGATGGCCAGGACCCGGACGCCGGGGATGGAGAGCGCCGAGACGCGCGGTCCGGCGGAGGCCGCCGCGACCAGGCCGTGGGCGGGCTGGGTGCGCCGCTGGGCGGCGAAGAACAGGCCGCCGAAGAGCGTCAGCGAGGCTTCGGCGATCAGACCGGCGGCGGGGTGGACGCCGGTGCACAGCGCCGTCGCCAGAACGGGGCCGACGACGAACGTGAACTCGTCCGTCACCGACTCGAAGGCCGCGGCCGTCGGCATCAGCGGCGAACCCTCCAGCTTCGCCGCCCAGCGGGCGCGCACCATGGGGCCGACCTGCGGCACCGAGGCACCGGCCGGCACGGCGGCGAGGAACAGCGCCCACATCGGGGCGCCGGCCAGGGCGAGCGCCGTCAGGGTGGCGACGGCGGCCGAGTGGATCAGGACGCCGGGGATCAGGACGGCGCGCTGGCCGAAGCGGTCCGCGAGCTTGCCGCTCTGCGGGGCGAACAGCGCCATCGAGACGCCGGTGGCGGCGGCGACGGCGCCGGCGCTGCCGTACGAGCCGGTGGTGTGCTGGACGAGCAGGACGATGCCGATCGTCAGCATCGCGAACGGCTGCCGGGCGGCGAAGCCGGGCAGCAGGAACGACAGTGCGCCGGGTGTGCGCAGCAGCCGGCCGTAACCGGCCGCCCGCTTTCCGGCCCGCTTGCGGGGCTTCCCCACCCGGCCGGTGTTCTCGGCGGGGGGCTGGGACGTCGCAGGTGTTACGGACGTCGCAGGTGTTACGGATGTGTCGGACGTCGCAGACGTCTCAGCCGCCGCAGGCTTGTCGGAGGTGACCGTGGACACCACGGTCCTTGCCTTTCTGCCGCCTGGTAGCGCGCCCCGTGCACGGTGGTGCGGGTGTCGCCGAGAGCTGTCCTCATGCGCGGAACTGCGGTAGATGCCGGGCTCCACTGCGAAGGGTGCCTCGGCCGCCATACGGTCGCGCCAGCTCTGCGTCAGGCAGAGTTGGTTCGATCAGGTGTGCCTTCATGGTACAGGGAAGAGCGCCGTCCCGCCTGAGAAAACGCCCTTCTCGTACGATCGATGCCTGTGATTAACCGGACGTTCGCTTGCGGATGGGCCGATGGGTCCGCCCGTCGGTCCCGTCCTCGCCATGCCGGTGGCCGTGCCGCCGGTGTTCGGTGACCGCCGTGGCCCCGCCCGTGCCCAGCCATCCGGCGAGCTTTCCGCCCTGCCCCACGGCCCGCAGCCGCCGCTCGGCGGCGTCCCGCACGGGATCGGTCGCCACCACGAGCAGCTCGTCCCCGCGCCGCAGGACGGTGGTCGGACCCGGTACGAAGCTCTTGTCGTCGCGTACGACGAGGGTGACCGCCGCCCCGGCCGGAAGGCGCAGCTCCGCGACCTCGACGCCGTGCATCCGGGAGCCCGGGGGGATGGCGACCGACAGCAGGTGTCCGCGCAGCCGCTCCAGGGGCGCCGACTCGACCCCCAGGTCGGCCGCCTCCGCCCCGTCGCCCAGCTTCAGCGCACGGGCCAGCCACGGCAGGGTCGGGCCCTGGACGAGGGTGTAGACCACGACGAGCACGAAGACGATGTTGAAGACCCGCTCGCTGCCCTCGATCCCGGAGACCATCGGGATCGTCGCGAGAATGATGGGGACCGCTCCGCGCAGGCCGGCCCAGGACATCAGCGCCTGTTCCTGCCAGGGGATGCGGAAGGGCAGCAGGCTGAGGAGGACCTCCAAGGGGCGGGCGACCATCGTCAGGACCAGGCCGATGACCACCGCGGGCCAGAAGTCGGCGAACAGCTTGCTCGGCGTCACCAGCAGTCCGAGCAGGACGAACATGCCGATCTGGGCGATCCAGCCGAGCCCCTCGGCGAATCCGCGGTTGGCGGGCGCGTGCGGCAGCTTGGCGTTGCCGAGCACCAGCGCGGCCAGATAGACGGCGAGGAAGCCCGAGCCGTGCGCCATGGCGCCGGCCGCGTACGCCACGACCGCGATGGCCATCACGGCGATCGGGTAGAGGCCGGAGGCGGGCAGGGCCACGTGCCGGAGCCCGTACGCGCCGAGGAGGCCGACCGTGAGGCCGATGGCCGTGCCGATGGCCAGTTCCAGGACGATCGTGCCGACGAGGAGATACCAGCTGTCGACCGGACCGACCGTCGAGAAGGCGACGACGAGGATGACGACGGGGGCGTCGTTGAAGCCGGACTCGGCCTCGAGCACACCGGTCACCCGGGAGGGCAGCGGCACCTTGCGCAGGACGGAGAAGACGGCGGCGGCGTCCGTCGAGGAGACGACCGCGCCGATGATCAGGGCCTGCCGCCACTCCAGGCCGACCAGGTAATGGGCGGCGGTCGCCGTGATGCCCACGCTCACCGCGACGCCGACGGTCGACAGCACGACCGCCGCGGGCAACGCGGGTTTGATCTCCTTCCACTGCGTCCCCAGGCCACCCTCGGCCAGGATCACCACGAGGGCGGCATAGCCGATCACCTGGGTCAGTTCGGCGTTGTCGAAGGCGACGTTGCCGATGCCGTCCTGCCCTATGGCGATCCCGATCCCGAGATACAGCAGCAGGCTGGGGAGCCCGCTCCGGGACGAGATCCGCACCGCCGCGACAGCGATGAGCAGCACGAGCGAGCAGATGAGCAGGAGTTCATTGAGCTGGTGGACAGTCAGTGGCCGTTCCTTCCCCTCGCGCGCAGCCGGATCGTTCCAGCAGTCGACACTTCGTTACCTTACCTAATCTTTAACGTTCTCTTGACGCCGTCCCGGCCTCTCCTCGACCACCCGTCCCGTGCCAGGCGGACGCGCGCGCGGCCCCTCGCGCCCACACCGAGTCCGGCCCGGCCCGGCCCTGCGCCTAAGGTTGCTTCCGTACTCCAGGAACACCCTGCCCCTCGAAGGACAGCGATGCCCTCCAACACGACCGCGTCCCCCGCCAAGAAGAAGGGGCGACGCGCCCGCCTGTTCGTCCTCGTCCTGGTCCTCGCCCTGGTCGGGTGCGTCGGTTTCGGCGGGTACTGGGGCGTCAGCACCGTCCGGGGCTCGTTCCCGCAGACGACGGGCACGATCCGGCTCGACGCGCTCTCCGGTCAGGTCGAGGTCAAGCGGGACGCGTACGGCGTCCCGCAGATCTACGCCGACACCGAGGCCGACCTCTTCCGCGCGCAGGGCTTCGTCCAGGCGCAGGACCGCTTCTACGAGATGGACGTCCGGCGCCACATGACGTCGGGCCGGCTCTCCGAGATGTTCGGCAAGAGCCAGGTGAACACCGACGCCTTCCTGCGCACGCTGGGCTGGCACCGGATCGCGCGCGAGGAGTACGACAAGGTCCTGTCGCCGGAGACGAAGAAGAACCTCCAGGCGTACGCGGAAGGCGTCAACGCCTACCTCAAGGACCGGGACCCCTCCGACGTCTCGGTGGAGTACGCGGCGCTCTCCTTCTCCCACACGTACGAGATCGAGCCCTGGACGCCGGTCGACTCCGTGGCCTGGCTCAAGGCGATGGCCTGGGACCTGCGCGGCAACATGAAGGACGAGATCGACCGCTCGCTGATGACGAGCCGGCTGAGCCCGGCGCAGATCAAGCAGCTGTACCCGGCGTACCCGTACGAGCTGCACCAGCCGATCGTCGAGGGCGGCGCGGTCGACGAGGCGAAGGGCGAGTTCGACCCGAAGGCCAAGGCCTCGGGGAGCGGCGACTCCGACACCAGCGGCTCCACGGCGTCCGCAAACGACTCAAACGGCTCAAACGGCACCAGCGGCTCCACGAACGGCGGCTCCGTCGACAGCGCCCTCCAGGGCATGCAGTCGCAGCTCGGCGCGCTCTCCGACTCGCTCGACGAGATCCCCGCGCTGCTGGGCCCCAACGGCAACGGCATCGGCTCCAACTCCTGGGTCGTCGCCGGCAAGTACACGACCTCCGGCAAGCCGCTGCTCGCCAACGACCCGCACCTCGCGCCGCAGATGCCGTCCCTCTGGTACCAGATGGGACTGCACTGCCGCTCCGTCTCGGCGACCTGCCGCTACGACGTCGCCGGCTACACCTTCTCCGGCATGCCCGGCGTGGTCATCGGCCACAACGACACCATCGCCTGGGGCTTCACCAACCTCGGCGCCGACGTCACCGACCTGTACCTCGAGAAGGTCAGCGGCGAGGGGTACCTCGTCGACGGCCGGACCAAGCCGTTCACGACCCGCGAGGAGACGATCAAGATCGCGGGCGGCGGCAGCAGGCTGATCACGGTCCGCTCGACCGGCCACGGCCCGGTGGTCTCCGACCGCTCCTCCGAGCTGGAGAAGGTCGGCCAGAAGGCCCCCGTCGGCAACGCCGCACCCGACCGCGGCACCGGCTACGCCGTCTCCCTCCAGTGGACGGCCCTGGAGCCCGGCACGTCCATGGACGCCGTCTTCGAGCTCAACCGCGCCAAGAACTTCAAGGAGTTCCGCGCCGCGGCCAAGAAGTTCCAGGTCCCCTCCCAGAACCTGATCTACGCCGACACCGAGGGCACCATCGGCTACCAGGCGCCGGGCAGGATCCCGGAGCGCGCGAAGGGCGACGGCACACTCCCGGCGCCGGGCTGGGACTCCTCGTACCGATGGAAGGGCTACATCCCCTACGAGGAGCTGCCCTACGAGGAGAACCCGGAGCGCGGCTACATCGTCACCGCCAACCAGGCCGTGACCGGCGCCGACGCGTACCCCGCCCTGCTGACGAAGGACTGGGGGTACGGCTCGCGCAGCCAGCGGATCAACGACCTCATCGAGTCGAAGACCAAGGACGGCGGGAAGATCTCGCCGGACGACATGCGGACCATGCAGATGGACAACCGCAGCGAGATCGCGACCCTGCTCAACCCGCTCCTGCTGAAGATCGACATCTCGGATCGGTACGTCCGCGAGGCGCAGAAGCTGCTGGAGGGCTGGGACTACACCCAGGAGCCGGACTCGGCCGCCGCCGCGTACTTCAACGCGGTGTGGCGCAACGTTCTCAAGCTCGCCTTCGGCGACAAGCTGCCCAAGGAGCTGCGGGCCGAGGGGGACTGCATCAACGTCCGCCCGGCCGACCCCACCGGCCCGGTCGACGAGCAGAACAGGCTGGTACGCGAGTGCGGCCAGCGGGACGCGGAGTCGGCGCAGCCGGACGGCGGCGACCGCTGGTACGAGGTGGTCCGCCCGCTGCTGAAGGACGAGGACAGCGAGTGGTGGAAGACCGAGGCCAACCGCACGGACCAGGCCACCGAGAACCGCGACCAGCTGCTCGCCCGCGCCATGGAGGACGCCCGCTGGGAGCTGACCGCCAAGCTCGGCAAGGACGTCTCCACCTGGAGCTGGGGCCGGCTGCACCAGCTGACCCTGGAGAACAAGACCCTCGGCACCGCCGGTCCGGACTTCATCCGGACGATGCTCAACCGCGGCCCGTGGAACCTGGGCGGCGGCGAGGCCGCGGTCAACGCGACCGGCTGGAACGCGGCCGGCGGCTACGAGGTCATCTGGGTGCCGTCGATGCGCATGGTCGTCAACGTCGGCGACTGGGACCGGTCGCGCTGGATCAACCTGACCGGCGCCTCGGGGCACGCGTACCACTCCCACTACGCCGACCAGACGGAGAAGTGGGTGAACGGCGAGCTGCTCGACTGGTCCTTCGGCAAGGCGGCCGTCGACGCCTCGACGAAGGAGACGCTGGTCCTGAGGCCCTGAGGCCCTGACGGCCTCCCGGGCCCTGTCCGGCGCTGATCGGCCGGACAGGTCCTGACGGCCTTCTAGAGGCGCGTGAAGCGCCGGGCCCCCTGCGGGGTCACCACCGCGTGCACGGGGTGGTCGTGCGGTTCCTCCGGGACCCGGGCGACCACCTCGTTCGCGTAGAGGAGCACCACGAGCGCCGGATGCGCGTCCGCCCGCGCGAGCCGGGCGAGGACCCGGTCGTACGAACCGCCGCCCCGGCCGAGGCGCATCCCGCGCTCGTCGACGGCGAGCCCCGGCAGCAGCACCACGTCCGCCTCGCACACGGCGTCCGGGCCGAGCCGCGGCCCCGTCGGCTCCAGCAGGCCCCGGCCCGCCTTCGCCAGCCGCTCCGGCCCCTCGTACGCGGCCCAGTCGAGGTCGTTGTCGGGCAGCAGCACCGGCAGCAGCACGCGCGTCCCCCGCGCCCGCAGCAGGTCCAGCAACGCGCGCGTGCCCGGCTCCCGGCCCACCGACACATAGGCGGCGACCGTCGACGCCCCCGCCAACTCGGGCAGCTCCAGCGCACCCCGGCCGAGCCGCTCGGCGGCGGCCTCGGCATCATGGCTGCTCAGCAGGGCGCGGGCGGCCAGCAACTGAAGACGCAGAACAGCCTTTCCGGACATGTCGGCTTTCACTGTGGAGCTCCCTGGATTCAACGACCTTCTCGTACCTGCTCTTATGCGGAGGAACTTGATGGGACCCCCATCTTCCTCTCATTACGAGCGGCTAAGGTGCTCCGCATGACTCAGTCCCTCCCCAGGATCACCAAGGCTGTCATCCCGGCCGCGGGCCTCGGCACCCGGTTCCTCCCGGCCACCAAGGCGACGCCCAAGGAGATGCTGCCGGTCGTCGACAAGCCGGCGATCCAGTACGTCGTCGAGGAGGCCGTCGAGGCCGGGCTCCACGACGTCCTGATGATCACCGGCCGCAACAAGCGCCCGCTGGAGGACCACTTCGACCGGAACTACGAGCTGGAGGAGGCGCTGACCCGCAAGGGCGACGCCGAGCGGCTCTCCAAGGTCCAGGAGTCCAACGACCTCGCCACCATGCACTACGTGCGTCAGGGCGACCCGCGGGGGCTCGGCCACGCCGTCCTCTGCGCCGCCCCGCACGTCGGCGAGCAGCCGTTCGCCGTCCTCCTCGGCGACGACCTGATCGACCCGCGCGACCCGCTGCTGGCGCGGATGGTGGAGGTCCAGGAGCGCGAGGGCGGCAGCGTCATCGCGCTGATGGAGGTCGAGCCCGCGCAGATCGGCCTGTACGGCTGCGCGGCGGTCGAGGCGACGGTCGACTCCGATGTCGTGAAGGTGACCGACCTGGTGGAGAAGCCCGATCCGGAGGAGGCGCCGAGCAACTACGCGATCATCGGCCGCTATGTCCTGGATCCGGCCGTTTTCGGGATACTGCGGGAGACCGAGCCGGGGCGCGGCGGTGAGATCCAGCTGACGGACGCGCTGCAGAAGCTCGCCAAGGACGAGCGGGTCGGCGGCCCGGTCCACGGCGTCGTCTTCAAGGGCCGGCGCTATGACACCGGTGACCGCGGGGACTATCTGCGTGCCATTGTCAGACTCGCGTGCGAACGTGAAGACCTGGGACCGGACTTCCGGACCTGGCTCCGCAGTTACGTCGACGAGGAGATGTAGTCACCTTGAGCAGCAGTACGGCACCGGCGTCCGACGGCTTGTCCCGCGGTCCGTCCCACGGTCCCTGCGAGGGGCCCTCGCACGGTCTCTGGTCCGTCGACGAGCACCTGGACGACATCCTCGCGGCGGTCTCTCCGCTCGAACCCATCGAGCTGCAACTGCCCGACGCACAGGGTTGCGTCCTGGTCGAGGACGTGACGGTGCCGGTGGCGCTGCCCCCGTTCGACAACAGCTCCATGGACGGGTACGCGGTCCGGGTCGCCGACGTCGCCGGTGCCACCGAGGAGTTCCCTGCCGTTCTGACCGTGGTCGGTGACGTGGCGGCCGGTGCCGGCGGCCTGCCCGTCGTCGGCCCCGGCGAGGCCGCCCGGATCATGACCGGAGCCCCGCTGCCGCCCGGCGCCGAGGCCGTCGTCCCGGTCGAGTGGACCGACGGCGGCACGGGCGGGGGAGCGGCGAGCGGGATGCGCGCCGCCAGCGCCGCCCCCGAGGGCGCGGGCGGCGAGGTCCGGGTGCACCGCGCCGCGGAGGCGCGCGCGCACGTCCGCGCGCGCGGCAGCGACGTCCAGGCCGGCGACCTGGCCCTGGAGGCCGGCACGGTCCTCGGGCCGCCGCAGGTCGGGCTGCTGGCCGCGATCGGTCGCGGCACGGTGCGGGTGCGTCCCCGCCCGCGCGTGGTCGTGATCTCCACCGGCAGCGAACTGGTCCAGCCCGGCGAGGAGTTGGGCGAGGGCCAGATCTACGACTCCAACAGCTTCGCGCTCGCCGCCGCCGCGCGCGACGCCGGAGCCATCGCCTACCGCGTCGGCGCCGTCACCGACGACGCCGAGACCCTGCGGGCCACCATCGAGGACCAGCTGATCCGCGCCGACCTCATCGTCACCACGGGCGGCGTGAGCGTCGGCGCGTACGACGTCGTCAAGGAGGCGCTGACCGCCGACGGGCGGGTCGACTTCCGCAAGCTCGCGATGCAGCCGGGCAAGCCCCAGGGCTTCGGCACGATCGGCCCCGAGCACACCCCGCTGCTCGCCCTGCCGGGCAACCCCGTCTCCTCGTACGTCTCCTTCGAGATCTTCGTCCGGCCCGCGATCCGGGCGCTGATGGGCCTCGGGGACCTGCACCGCCCCCGGGTGCGCGCCGTCCTGGAGGCGGACCGGCCGCTGACCTCACCGGCCGGCCGCCGCCAGTTCCTGCGCGGGAGGTACGACGCCGAGTCCGGCACCGTCACCCCGGTGGGCGGCGCCGGCTCCCATCTGATCGCCGCGCTCGCCCACGCCGACGCCCTGCTCGTCGTACCGGAGGAGCGGGAATCGGTGGAGCCGGGCAGCGAGCTGGACGTGGTCCTCCTCGGCTGAGGAGGGCCTGGTGGCGGTACCGTGACTTCCCACACAGCGACCGGGAGCGTCACAGCCATGAGCACGCAGCAAGGACTCACCCACATCGACGAGGCGGGTGCGGCCCGCATGGTCGACGTCTCCGCGAAGGACGTGACGGCGCGGACCGCGCGCGCCAGTGGCCGCGTCCTCGTCTCGCCGCGCGTGATCGAACTGCTGCGGGGCGAGGGCGTCCCGAAGGGCGACGCGCTCGCGACGGCCCGTATCGCCGGGATCATGGGGGCCAAGAAGACCCCCGACCTCATCCCGCTCTGCCACCCGCTGTCCGTCTCCGGCGTGACACTCGACCTGACGGTCGCGGACGACGCGGTCGAGATCCTGGCGACGGTGAAGACCACGGACCGCACGGGCGTCGAGATGGAGGCCCTGACGGCGGTCTCGGTGGCCGCCCTGACCGTCGTCGACATGATCAAGGCGGTCGACAAGGGCGCGGTCATCTCCGACGTACGGGTCGAGGAGAAGACGGGCGGCAAGTCGGGCACGTGGACGCGGACGGAGCCGACGGCATGACGGCGGGGATCCGGCCCCCGGCGGGCGAGGCGGCGGCCACCGTGCCGCGCGTGCGCGCGGGGCGCGTGTCGGAGGCGCACCACGGGCCCTCCGGTGAGGGCGCGCGCGCGGAGCACGCGGCCGAGGGCCCGGCCGCCCCGGCACCCGGCGCCGGGCGGTCCGCGCTCGGCGGCGCGCTCTCCGCGCCCTACGCCGCACTGGTCGTGACGGCCTCCAACCGGGCCGCCGCCGGGGTGTACGAGGACAAGGGCGGCCCGCTGCTCGCCGAGGGCCTGCGGCGGATGGGCTTCGCCGTCGACGGCCCGCAGGTGGTCCCGGACGGCGAGCCCGTGGGGGCGGCGCTGCGCGCCGGCGTCGAGGCGGGCTACGACGTCATCCTCACCACCGGCGGCACCGGCATCTCGCCGACCGACGCGACCCCCGAGGTCACCCGCCGGGTCCTCGACCACGAGATCCCCGGCATCCCCGAGGCGATCCGCGCCTACGGCAGGGAGAAGGTGCCGACCGCGGCCCTCTCCCGGGGCCTCGCGGGCGTCGCGGGCGGCACGGTGATCGTCAACCTCCCCGGCTCGCCCGGCGGGGTCCGCGACGGCCTCGCCGTCCTGGAGCCGCTCCTCGTCCACGCCGTCGACCAGCTCCGCGGCGGCGACCACCCAAGACCGGGGTCGGATCCGGGCCGGCCGTCATGATCACGACCTGGCCCGTGGTGCTCTCGGACGGCGATGTGGTCCTCCGTCCGATAAAGCTGCGTGACCAGCGGGTGTGGCGCGAGGTGAACCGGCGCAACCGCGACTGGCTGCGCCCCTGGGAGGCCACCATCCCTCCGGCCGGGCCGGGCGGCCCGGTCGCCCAGCGCCCCACGTACCGCCAGATGGTGCGCCATCTGCGGAACGAGGCGAACGCGGGCCGGATGCTGCCGTTCGTGATCGAGTACCGAGGGCAGCTGGTCGGCCAGCTCACCGTGGCCGGGATCACCTGGGGCTCGATGTGCTCGGGCCATGTCGGCTACTGGGTGGACAGCGCCGTGGCCGGGCGGGGTGTCATGCCGACGGCGGTGGCACTCGCCGTCGACCACTGTTTCCGGGTGGTCGGGCTGCACCGGATGGAGGTCTGCATTCGACCCGAGAACGGCCCGTCGCGACGGGTCGTGGAGAAATTGGGATTCCGGGAGGAAGGGCTGCGCCCCCGTTACCTCCACATCGACGGGGCGTGGCGGGACCATCTCGTCTTCGCGCTCACCGCCGAGGAAGTGCCCGAGGGCCTGCTGCGCCGCTGGCACCGGACGCAGCGGCAGGAGTCGGCGAAGCCCGGAGAAATGAAATAGACGTTCGAATTCGGTCGGCAGTGGACCATCGGCCGGGCATCAATCGAACTGAACAATCACAAAAAAGTTCAGTGATATCAGCCAGATCGTGCGACACACCGGGCCAATTGGCCGATGCCCTTGCGCGAACCCCTCTACGGTGTGAGGCGTGAGCAGCAGCGGCCTCATCTACGCAGTCATCGTCGGGGCCTGGGCCGCCTACTTGGTGCCGATGTGGCTCCGCAGGCAGGACGAGCTGAACGAAGCTCGTCCGACGGAACGCTTCAGCACCGCCATCCGGCTGCTGTCCGGACGGGCGGGAATGGAGCGCCGGTACGCCAAGGAGCTGAAGGAACGGGACCGTACGGCGGACGACGTGGAACCCGACGTGGACCCGGACGCGGCGACCGAGCATCTCAGTTCGGTCGACGTCCGGGCCTTTTCCGCGCCCCCGGCCAGGACGGAGGCGCGGCTCGAAATCCCCGAACCGGCCCCGGTCCGGCGGCCGTCCAAGGCGGCGGCCGAGCGCGCCCGGCGCGGCAAGGTCCTCGCCAGGCGTCGGCGCACCACGGTGGTCCTCTTCCTCGCCTTCACCCTCGGCGCGATCGTCGCGGCGGTCGGCGGCCTGGCGTTCCTGTGGGCGCCCGGGGTGCCGGCGGTGCTCCTGAGCGCGTACATCGTGCATCTGCGCACACAGGAGCGGCGGCGCTTCGTGTACGTGATGGACCGGCGGCGCGCCGAGGCGGCGGCCGCGCGGCTGCGCGAGAGCCGGCCGCAACGGCGGCCGTCCGCGCCGGAGCCGGACGGCGAGACGAGCCGCCCCGAACCGGAACCGGCCCCCGCGGTCTCCCCGCAGGAGGCGGGCCGCCGCGCGCTCGTCGAGCAGACGGACCACGCGGAGTGGGTGGACCAGCAGCGCGAGCGCGGCCCGGCCCGCGGCGACAGCTGGGACCCGGTCCCGGTCCCGCTCCCTACGTACGTCACGGCCCCGGTCGCCCCGCGCGCCACGGGTGGCGTCGACATCACGGACCCGGAGACCTGGAGCTCGGCCCGCTCCTCCACGGCCGCGGACCCGACCCCGCCCCCGGCTCCCGCCCCGCAACAGGCCCCACGCCAACGCACGACCCCCAAGCCACGCACCCGCGATCACGGCCGAACCCCCCTGTTCGACCAGTACGCGGACGAGGACAGGCCCCGCGCGGCCAACGAGTGAGGCGATTTCCGAGTACGCCGATCGGGATGCTAATGTTTCACACGTCGCAAGGGCCTGTGGCGCAGTCTGGTAGCGCACCTCGTTCGCATCGAGGGGGTCTGGGGTTCAAATCCCCACAGGTCCACAAGCGACTGTTTCTGAGTCAGCTCGGGAATGGTGACGAGATCCCGTCCGATCGAAAGATCGGGCGGGATCTTCGTTGTTGATGAAGACCCCCTCGCTCCGGTGAGGAGCGAAGGGGTTTGGGGCCCACCGGCTCGGTGCGTGGATCAGGATGCCTGGGCCCGGTCGTACAGGGCCTTCGCGTCGTTGCCGAAGTACGGGCCGAACATGCGGTTCGGGAGGAACGTGTAGCCGAAGCTGTTCACCGAGACCTGGAGGCCGGTGCCCGTGGCCTCGTTGAAGCCGGTGAACCAGGGGCCGCCGCTCGAACCGCCCGTCATGTTGCAGGCCAGGCTGTGGTCCTGGGAGAAGAGGAAGTCCTTGGAGGAGTTCCCCGAGCAGTGGATCAGCTTCGAACCGTCGTACGGGGACGCGGCCGGGAAGCCGAAGGCGTACATCGGCTTGTTGTAACCGCCGTTGAACTGGATGCCCTGGGCGCCCGTGACCGAGGTCAGTTTCTGGCCGTTCAGCGGGGCGACGACCGCCGCGCCCACGTCGTGGTTGATGTCCTCGCTCGCCTCCCACTGCGGGGTCGTGAGCGTCTTGGTCGCCGTCCACTGGCCGTACGGCGCGCTGCCGTTGTCGTACGCCGGGACGAAGACCCAGTTCGTGTGCCAGGCGCCCTGGTACTTCACGCAGTGCCCGGCCGTGATCACGGTGCTGGCGTTCTGGCTGGTGACCGCGTTGCCGGAGCAGGAGGCCGTACGGCCCTGGAAGGTGAAGAAGACCCGGCCCGAGGTCTTCACCACCGCACCGCCGCCCGTCCAGGGGCCGCCCTGCTGGGGGAAGGCCGTGGGGCTGATCCCGGTCGGCGAGGTCGTGGGGGCGATGGTGGTCGGGGTGGCCGAGCGGGCGACCTGCCTGGGGGCGCCCGGGGTGGCGTCGAGGTCCAGCGGGGCGGCCGCGCGCATGCGGGCCGGCGTCCAGAAGGTGCTCGCCCGCTGCTGTTCCGTCGCGGTGACGGAGCGGGCGGCGGGGGCGGCCGTCGTGGCGGGGGCGGCGTCGGCCGCCTGCGCCGTCGTGGCGGTCAGCGCTCCGGTGAGCAGGGCTCCGACGGCCGACAGGACGGTCAGGGCTGTGCGATGGCGTCTCACGCAGGTCTCCTTCTGCCGGGGCAGGTGGGGATGAGAACGGTGCGGACAGACATGCGTGAGGCAGCGTGCCAGATGGTGAGACGTTTGTCAGGAGCGCGTCAGAGAAGCTTGGCGAAGCAGCGGCTGTTCTCGTACTCGCGGTAGTGGCCGAACTTGGCGCAGGGCTCGTAGCCGCTCGACCGGTACAGGCCGATCGCCTCCGGCTGCATGGTGCCGGTCTCCAGGACCATCCGCGTCCGGCCCGCCGCCCGCGCGTCCTCCTCCAGGGCCGCGAGGATCCGGCGCGCCAGGCCGAGACCGCGCGCCTCGGGGACCACGTACATCCGCTTCAGCTCGGCGTCGCCGTCGGAGTAGCCCTCGTCGTTCTCGTCCTGGGTGCGCCAGCCGCCGGTGGCGACGGGGCGGTCCTGGGTGTCGTACGCGAGGAGGTAGAGACCGACGGGCGGTATGAACATGCTCGCGTCGAGCGGTGTGACATCGCCCTCGTCGTCGTAGCGGGCGGCGTACTCCAGCTGGACGGCGTCGTTGAGTTTGACCGCGTCAGGATGGTCGTACGGAGTTGGACGAATATGCATGCGGAGTATCGTACATCTATGCGAGCGGGGAGTGTCGGTATTCTCCCCGGATGCTCACTGTGACGTCCGTCAATGTCAATGGCCTCCGCGCCGCCGCCAAGAAGGGCTTCGTGGAGTGGCTGGCCGGCACCTCCGCCGACGTGGTCTGCCTCCAGGAGGTCCGCGCGGAGGAATCCCAGCTTCCCGCGGAGGTGCGGGCGCCCGAGGGCTGGTTCACCGCGCACGCCCCGGCCGCCGCCAAGGGGCGCGCCGGTGTCTCCCTCTACACCCGGCGCGAACCCGACCAGGTGCGCGTGGGGTTCGGGTCGAGCGAGTTCGACGCCGCCGGCCGCTACATCGAGGCCGACCTGCCCGGCGTCACCGTCGCCAGTCTCTACCTGCCCTCCGGCGAGGTCGGCACCGAGCGGCAGGACGAGAAGCTGCGCTTCATGGGCGAGTTCCTGCCCTATCTGAAGGAGCTGAGGCAGCGCGCCGCCGCCGACGGGCGCGAGGTCGTCGTCTGCGGCGACTGGAACATCGCCCACCGCGAGGCCGACCTGAAGAACTGGAAGGCCAACCGCAAGAACGCCGGCTTCCTCCCCGAGGAGCGCGCGTGGCTGACCCGTGTCCTCGACGAGGCGCGGTACGTCGACGTGGTCCGCGCCCTCCACCCGGACCAGGAGGGCCCCTACTCCTGGTGGTCGTACCGCGGCCGCGCCTTCGACAACGACAGCGGCTGGCGCATCGACTACCAGATCGCCACGCCCGGCCTCGCGGACCGGGCCGTGAAGGCGTACGTCGAGCGCGCCGCCGCGCACGCCGAGCGGTGGAGCGACCACGCGCCCGTCACCGCGGTCTACGGGCTGTAGAAGGCGGGGGCGGTTTTCGGTCGCGTGCGCTTTCCCGGGGGCGTTCTGTATTACCGTGCTGGAATGCCGCAGGGCCTGGGTGGGGAGAGACGTTGAGCGCGCGAATTCTGGTCGCCGAGGACGACGAAAAACAGTCCCGGCTGATCCGGATTTACCTGGAACGAGAAGGAAACGCGGTGCAGGTCGTGGCCGACGGCCGGGCCGCACTGGAACGGGCCCGCTCGACCCGGCCGGATCTCATTGTTCTGGACGTGATGCTTCCGCTCGTCGACGGACTCGACGTGTGCCGCATTCTGCGTACGGAATCGGATGTTCCCATTCTGCTGCTGACCGCCCGGACGACCGAGGAGGACATGCTCCTCGGCCTCGACCTCGGCGCCGACGACTACCTCACCAAGCCGTACAGCCCCCGCGAACTCACCGCCCGGGTACGGGCGCTGCTGCGCCGGGCCAGGAAAGCCGGGGCGGGGGAGCCCACGCTCCTGCGCGTCGGCGAGGTGGAGCTGGACACCGCGCGCTTCGAGGTCCGGGTCGCCGGGCGGCCGGTGGCGCTGACCTCGAAGGAGTTCTCCATCCTGGAGACCCTGGCCCGCGAGCCGGGCCGGGTCTTCACCCGGGCGCAGATCATCGAGCGCGTCTTCGGCTTCGACCGGGACGTCCTCGAGCGGACCGTCGACGCGCATGTGATGAACCTGCGGCGGAAGCTGGAGGCCGATCCGGGGCGGCCGCGGCATCTGGAGACGGTGTACGGACGGGGGTACCGGCTGGCGGACGGGTCCAGCGCCCCGGGTGACGACCCGCGCGGGTCGTCGGGACCCCCCGGCGACGAACCGCCTCGCCGGGGGCCCTCCCCCCGGGGTCGGCACTCGTTCGGGGAGGGGGCGTGAGCTTCCGTATACGGGTGCTGGCGCTCATCCTCCTCGTCGCGGTGGCCGCCACCGCCGCGACCGCCTGGCTGACCCTGCGCCAGGCCACCCGGCAGGTCCAGGAGTCGGCCGCCGCCGACCGGCAGGACCTCGCGCGGATCACCGACGAACTGCTGCGGTACGGGCGGACGCACGGCACCTGGGACGGCGTCGCCGGGACCGTACGCACCCTCGCCCGCGACACCGGGCAGCGCATCCGGATCAGCGGCGACGCCGAAGGGCAGATCGCCGACTCCGACGCGCTGCTCGGCCGGGACCCGCGCCCGGGCGGCACCGCGCCGCCGCTCCTCGTGGACCCCCGCCCCGAGCTGACCTTTCCCTCCTGGGACTTCTTCCCCTCGCTGGCCAAGGTGACCGCCGGCGCCATCGGTGACTACGTCGCCGGCGTGACCTATGCCGCGTGCCTGACCCGGGCGGGCCACGAGGTGGACGTGAGCACCGACCAGATGGGCGTGCCCGTCTTCACGGACCGGGGGAAGGCGGCGGGAGCCACGGGCGGAGCCGCCGCCTGCGTCAAGGGGGAAGCCGCCTCGAAAGCCGCCTTCGAGGCCGATGTGGAAGCGGTCGGCACCTGCGCCTCGGTGCTGGGCGACGAGCGGACCGCCTGCCTGCGCAGGGTCTTCCACGAGCGGACCGCCGCCGTCGCCCCCCAGCCGCTCACCGTCCACCTCGGTGCCCTGGACGACGCGGGGCAGAGCCTCGCCGTCGGCCCGACCGCGGCCGTGTCGGCCGGGGTCGCGGCGGCCGCCGTCGCCTGCGCCCTGCTCCTCAGCCGTGCCGTGCTGCGGCCGGTGAGGGCTCTCACCCGGGCCTCCCGGGGCCTCGGCGAGGGGGACCTCGGGCGGCGCGTGCCGGTCTCCGGGAAGGACGAGATCGGGGAACTGGGCCGCGCCTTCAACCGTATGGCGGACTCCCTCCAGGCCAGCGAGGAGCGCCAGCGCCGGCTGGTCGGTGACATCGCGCACGAACTGCGCACCCCGCTGGCCAATCTGCGCGGCTATCTGGAGGCGCTGCGCGACGGGGTGCTGGAGGCCGACGCGGAGCTGCTCGACTCCCTGCACGAGGAGGTGCTGCTCCAGCAGCGGATCGTCGACGACCTGCAGGACCTGGCGCTGGCGGAGGCGGGCGTCCTGACGTACCACCGCACCGAACTCGACGCGCGCGAGCTGATCGAGACCTGCCGTACGGCGCACAGCGCGCTGGCGGCGGCGGCCGGGGTCCGGCTCGACACCGTTGCCGCCGGGCCCGTACCGCTGTACGGCGATCCCGGGCGGCTGCGTCAGGCGCTGAGCAACCTGGTCGGCAACGCGGTGCGGCATACGGCTCCGGGGGGCGGCGTCCGGCTGGAACTGGCCGAGCGGGACGAGATGGTGCGGATCGCGGTCAGGGACACCGGCAGTGGCATCCCGCCGGACGATCTGCCGCATCTCTTCGACCGTTTCTGGCGGGCGGACGCGGCGCGCGGGCGGGCCACCGGGGGCAGCGGTCTCGGCCTCTCGATCGCCCGTCAGATCGTGGCGGACCACCACGGGGCCATCGAGGTGGCGAGCGAGGTCGGCGTGGGGACGGTCTTCACGGTCGTGCTGCCGGCGCCCACGGGCGGATCCGGCCCGCGGGAGGAGAGCCGGAGCGGCCGGTCGGCGGGGCGGGTGTGAGAGCCCGGTGGGAGGCCGGGGGAGCACTGGACCCCCCTCCCGGGCCCTGGGGGCGGGAAGGGGGGCCCGTCGCGCGGGCCGTCACGGCCGTGAGCGCGAGGTCAGCGCGTGTCAGCGCGGATCAGCGCCGGGTCAGCACTTGACGTTCGACCCGTAGTTGACCAGCAGGCTGTCCTTGATCCATCCCGAGACGCCGGTGCTGTTGTCGCGGACGTGCGACCAGGTGCCGTCCTGGCCGTACACCCAGCAGTGCAGCGTGAGGCTGTGGCTCGTCTGGGCCTGCCCGTTGGACTGACACTCGGTCGTGGGGCCGGAGCGGATGTTGACGTTGTTCGTGTTGGTCTTGCCGGCCCGACCGTCCTTGTTGGACCAGCCGGGGTTGGTGCAGGCGGCGGCACCGTCCGGGGCGGCGATAGCGGCCGTTGTAGGCATGACAAGGCCACCGGTGGCCGCGACGGCACCGACGGCCACCGCGGCGAGCTTCGTCCGAAGACGCATCAATCTCTCCTGAACTCTGGTCTGCTGCCCACTCGGTGAGCGGGACGGGTTCGTTCGAGTGCAGAAGAAGAATTGCCGGGCGGCCGCCTGGATTTCAACGGCGTCGAAAAAGCGCCGCTGCTTTTCGGTGGCAGCCGGTCGGAAGCATTCCGCGGCCCTTTCTTGATCGCTTATGGGGAGTGCCTGAATTCCGTTCCAGGGCGGCTCGGGGCGGCCTCCGGCGCCCCGTCAGCGGGTGGACGGAGCGCCGGTCCGCAACGGATCGCTCCGCTCCGTCGGAGGTGGGAATTCCGGCCCGCCGGGAAACAGAAGGACGCGCCGGTGGGCCGGTGGAAAAGCTTGGCCGCTTTTCACCCCCGGACGGTCTCGTTCAGGTGCCGGCCAGTGCTTCCGTGGGTGCCAGCCGGCTCGCTCGGACCGCCGGATACAGCCCCGCGATCACGCCGATCAGGAGTGTGGCCCCCACGCCCGCGGCCGTCGCCCAGACCGGCACGACCGTCGGCCAGTCGCGGGACAGGGCGTAGAGGGCGGTGATCAGCGTCCCGAGGACGGTGCCGCCGAGTCCGCCGATCACCGACAGGAGCAGGGACTCCGTCACGAACTGGGTGCGGATCTGTCCCCTGGTCGCGCCGAGCGCGCGCCGCAGACCGATCTCCGGGCGGCGTTCCAGGACGGAGATGACCATCGTGTTGCCGACGCCGACGCCTCCGACCAGCAGGGCGACGCCACCGAGCCCGAGCAGCAGGCCGGTGAGCGCCGACTCGGTGGCCTCGCGGGCGGCGAGCGCGTCGGAGGGCCGGGAGATCTGGACCTCGCCGGGCTTCTCCGGGTGCGCCGTGGCCGGGAGCACCGCGCGTACCGCCGCGATCCGGCTGTCCTCGGCGCGGACGTAGACCGTCGACGGATGACCGTCGAAGCGGAGGTACGTGCGGGCCGCGGGCCAGCCGACCAGCGCGGCGGCGTCCAGCTCGGGTGCGAGGGGTACGGGGTCGAGGACGCCGACCAGGGAGAACCAGCGCCCGCCGATCCAGAGCCGCGTCCCCGGCGTGTGGACGTCGAGCCGGTTGGCGGCCGTGGAACCGAGCACGACCGCCGGGTACTTCTCGGTCGCGGAGTCCAGCCACCGGCCCTTGCCGATCCGGCCGCCGACGGCCGGGAGCAGCTCGGAGCCGGCCGCGAGGACCTCCAGGGATCCGGTACGGCCGACGACGATGTGCTCGTTGCGGTAGACGTGGGCGTCGACGGCGCCGGTGGCGGCGACCTGCCGCACGGGCGGTACGCGGTCGATCATGCGGACGGTCTCCAGCGGGAGTTCGGCCTTCTCGCCGTTCAGGGAGTTGCCGGGCGCCACCCGCAGCAGATTGGTGCCGAGGGCGTCGAGCCGCCGGTCCACCTCCGCCTGTCCGGAGCCGGAGATGCCGACCACCGCGATCATGGCGGCGACGCCGATCGCGATGCCGAGCGCGGACAGGAACACCCGCAGCGGCCGGGTCCGCAGTCCCGTTCCGCCGAGCCGCACGATGTCGACGGGGCGCAGCCGGGCGGGCCGCAGGGCGGGGCCGGACCGCGGCCGGTCCAGACCGTTGCCATCGCCCTGGCCGTCGCGGACGTCCTGGCCGTCCCGGTCGATCTGGCCGTTGCGGTCGTCCGGGCCGTTGCGGTCGTCCGGGCCGGGGAGGTCTCTCGTACGGTCCGTCAACGCGGCGCCCCGATCGTCGTGCTCGCTGTCGTGTCGGCGACCACGCGGCCGTCGCGCATGTCGATACGGCGGGGGAGCGCGGCCGCGATCTCGCGGTCGTGGGTGATGATCACGACCGTGGTCCCGGCGGTGTGGAGCTCGCGCAGCAGCGCCAGTACGGCGGCACCCGAGGCGGAGTCGAGGTTGCCGGTGGGTTCGTCCGCCAGCAGGACCGCCGGCTCGCCGACCACCGCCCGGGCGACCGCGACGCGTTGGCGTTCGCCGCCCGACAGCTGGTGCGGGAGGTGGTGGACGCGGTGGTCGAGCCCGACGCGGGCGAGCGCGGCCGCGGCCTCGGCCCTGCGCCGGCGCATCGGGACACCGGCGTACAGCAGGCCGTCGGCGACGGAGTCCAGGACCGGTACGCCCAACGCGAGGTGGAACTGCTGGAAGACGAAGCCGATCCGGGTGGCCCGCAGCGCGGAGACCTCCCGGTCGGTCAGGCTCGCCACGTCGTGGCCGTCGACCAGCACGCGGCCCGCGGTCGGGCGGTCGAGGCTGCCCATCAGGTTCAGCATGCTGGACTTGCCCGAGCCCGACGGGCCGACGATCGCGACGAGTTCGCCGCGTCCGATGCGCAGGCTCACGTCCCGTACCGCCGCCACCCCGCCCGGATACGTCTTGGAGACCGCGTCGAACTCGACGACCGCGACGGCCTCGGACCGGTCGTTCACTGCGGGATCCTCACCTTCATGCCCTCGCGGACCGCGGGACCGCTCACCTCCACGTTGCCGTCGGCGAAGAGCCCCGTCTTCACGGCGACGAAGGTGCCGTCCGTGGTCTCCAGGCCGTGGCCGCCTTCGGCGAGCGCGACGAGCGCGGCGACCGGGACGGTGAGCACGTCCTTGCGTTCCCGTCCGACGTACTCGACGCTGACCGGGCCGCTCTCCAGCTGTCCGACGGACTTCTGGTCCTCGATGGTGACGGTCACCGGGATCGTCGGCGCCCCGGTGTCGCCGCCGTCCCCGCCTCCGCCCTCGGGCGCGGTCGCGGCCTTGCCGACCGCGGCGACCTTGCCCTTCACGGGTCGCCCGTCGGGCAGCTTGACGGTGACGGCCGTGCCGCGAACGGCCCAGGAGGCCTCCCGGGCGGAGGCGTTGACGACGACCTTGCGTGCCGTACCGGTGTAGGTGAGGGCGTTCTCGCCGACGGCGGAGCCGAGCCGGACGCCGGCCTGGCCGATCCGTACGGTGCCGGAGGAGTAGACGACGTCCCCGACGCCGACCGTGCCGGTCTGGGGGAGTCCGAGCGACTTCTGCCAGCGCTTGACCGCGCGGGCGGTTCCGGTGGTGAACCTCTCGTCGACGGTGAAGCCGGTGTGGCCGAGGGCGGCGAGGTTGGTCTCGAACTGCATGACGTCCATGCCGCGCGGCTCCCTCGGCGCCTGCGTCCCGGCTGTCCCTCCCCTCGCGCCGCCCGTTCCGCCGCCCGAACCTCCGGTCCCGGCGCCCCCCGGCGCCGGCGACCCGGAGGGATCGGGGGTCCCGGAGGACCCGCTCTTGGACGGCAGGCTCTGCCCGCCACCGCCACCGCCACCGCTGCCGTCCGTCGGGGGCTGCGGTGCGGCCAGTCCGAGCTCCCGGTACATCGGGAGTGTTCCGTACAGCAGCACCACGGGCCGGTCGTCCACCCGCAGCAGTTCCTCGCCGCGTGCGACCGTCGTGCCCGGTTCGGGCAGCCAGGTGACCGTGCCGGTCGCCTTGACCGGCAGCGGTATCTCCGTGCCGTACCCCAACTGCCCGTCCACGGCGGTGCGTTCGGTCAGTGTCCCCCGGGTCACCTGCACGGTGGAGCCCGCCCGGGGCGGGGCGCCGGGAGTTTCGTCCCCGCCGCCGCCGAGACCGAGCGCGCCGACCACGGCGACCGCCGCGACGGTCACGACGGCGGCGGCGAGCAGCAGGGTGCGCCGTCGGCGCCGCCCGGGGCCGGCGGGGGCGTCGGGCACTGCCACCTCCGTGCCCGGCTCCGTCTCCTCCATGCTGAACGTCCCGCTCATGCTCAGCCCTTGCCCGGGCCCTGGTCGACCGGGTCGCCGACGATCGGCGCGCAGGTGCGGGCGGCCCGCTTGGCGCCCGCCGAGGACTGGTCCCAGTCGGGGGAGTCGTCGTTGTCGACCGGCGCGTAGCCGTCGGCGTCGGGGTCGGGGAAGTCGGGGGCGCCGTTCTTCTGCATGCAGTCGGCGTACTCGCGCTGCACCTTGATCTGCTCGGGGGTGAGCTTGGGGCGCATGGCCTTCTCGACGCTCGCGGGGACGGTGGCGTTGAACTCCTCGCACTTCTCCTGGGCCGTCGCGAACTTCGGGTTCAGCTTGAGGCCGCGGTTGTCGCCCGTGTCGACCTGGCCCAGGGAGTTCGGGTCGGGGAGGTCGATCTCGTTCTCCCGCATGCACGCGACCCACTTGCGCTTGACGGCGACGTACTCGGCGATCTCGCTCTGCTCGCTTCCGCCGCCCGCGGTGTCCCCGGAGCCGGAGCCCGATCCCGTGCCCGCCGAGGCGCTCCCACCGCCCGCCGTGGGAACCTTCGAGCCGCCGTCGTCGCCGCCGCAGCCGGTCAGCGCGAACGCCATCACCGACGCCGCGGCGGCCAGCAGTACCCGGTTCGTCCTCATCGGTTCTCCCGCATGTCCTGTCGGGCCCGGCCGCGGGTGCGGCGGGCAGGCCGACCGTACGGCGGAGATGATGAAGAACCTTTGAAGAACCTGTCAGCCGGTCATGCGATCGGCGCGCGCCCGTGGCGGATGCGTCAGGACGGCTCGCGCAGCCGCCGGTCCAGCGCCATCGACAGCTCCGCGTCCACCACGCTCTTGGCCAGCGGCCGCAGCCGCTCGACGTCCTTCTCCTCGGCGTGCGTCCGCATCAGTTCCGTGAAGATCCCGGCCATCGCGTCCGCGTGCTCACGGACCGCGCGGCCCGCCTCCAGGACGGCGGCGAGCGGGATGCCCTCCTTGACCAGGGTGGCCGAGACGTCGAGCAGCCGGCGGCTGAGGTGGACGATGGTGTCGCCGTCGGTGGCGATGTACCCGAGGTCGAGGGCGGCCATCAGGTTCTCGGGGGTGACCTCGCCGGCGAAGTAGTCGGCCAGTTCCTGCGGGGTGAGCCGGACGGGCTCCTCCTCTGTGGGTTCCCCGAGGCCGAGGACCTCGCTGACGTCCTTGCCGCTCTCGAAGGCGGTGTTGAGGTCGGCGATGCCGTTGAGGGTGTGGCCGCGTTCGAGCAGGGCGGCGATCGTGCGCAGCTTGGCCAGGTGGTGGTCGTCGTACCAGGCGATCCGGCCCTCGCGGCGGGGTGGCGGGATCAGGCCGCGTTCGCGGTAGAAGCGCAGGGTGCGCACGGTGATGCCGGCGGCGGCCGCCAGCTCCTCCATGCGGTACTCGCGTACCCCCGCCGTCCGGTCCGCCGCCCGGTTCCTCGCCTGCTCCGATCGTTCTGCCACGCCCGCCAGCCTATGACGTACCGTCGGTAACTTTCCCTCGTCCAACCCCTACCGCTCGGTAAGGAGCTGCTCTACTCTCCCAATCGTGCCAGTGATTGCTGGCGGAATCTTGGCCGGGCGCACGGGAGGCGGCATGGCGAAGCACGAGCATGTACGAGTGGCGGTGATCGGATCGGGGTTCGGTGGCCTGGGAGCCGCCGTCCGGCTGCGCCGCGAGGGGATCACCGACTTCGTCGTCCTGGAGCGGGCCGACTCCGTCGGCGGCACCTGGCGGGACAACAGCTACCCCGGCTGCGCCTGCGACGTCCCCTCGCACCTCTACTCCTTCTCCTTCGCACCCAACCCCGACTGGCCGCGGACCTTCTCCGGACAGCGCCACATCCGGGCCTATCTGGAGCACGTCACCGACACCTTCCGGCTCCGCCCGCACATCCGCCTGAACCACGAGGTGATGAGGATGCGCTGGGACGGCGACGAGCTGCGCTGGGAGATCGAGACCAGCCGGGGCTCCCTCACCGCCGACGTGGTCGTCTCCGCGACCGGCCCGCTCTCCGACCCCAAGATCCCCGACGTCCCCGGCCTCGCCGGCTTCCCCGGCAAGGTCTTCCACTCCGCCCGCTGGGACCACGACTACGACCTGACCGGCAAGCGCGTCGCCATGATCGGCACCGGCGCCTCCGCCATCCAGATCGTGCCCGCGATCCAGCCGAAGGTCGGCACGCTCACCCTCTTCCAGCGCACGCCCCCCTGGGTGATGCCGCGCCTGGACCGCGCCATCACGGGGGCCGAGCGCTGGCTGCACCGCACGCTCCCCGCCACCGGGACCGCCCGCCGGGGCATCCTCTGGGGCATCCGGGAGCTCCAGGTCAGCGCCTTCACCAAGCGCCCCAACGAACTCGGCCTGGTCGAGTCCCTCGCCAAGGCCAACATGGCCCGCGCGATCAAGGACCCGGCGCTGCGCGCCAAGCTGACCCCGTCGTACCGCATCGGCTGCAAGCGCATCCTGCTCTCCAGCGAGTACTACCCGGCCCTCGCCCGCCCCAACGTGGACGTCGTCGCCTCCGGCCTGCGCGAGGTCCGCGGCTCGACCGTCGTGGCCGCCGACGGCACCGAGACCGAGGTCGACGCGATCATCTTCGGTACGGGATTCCACGTCACCGACATGCCGATCGCCGAACGGGTCGTCGGCGCCGACGGGCGCACGCTCGCCGAGACCTGGAAGGACGGCATGGAGTCGCTGCGCGGTGCCACCGCCGCCGGCTTCCCCAACTGGATGACGATCATCGGCCCCAACACCGGCCTGGGGAACTCCTCCATGATCCTCATGATCGAGTCCCAGCTGAACTACCTGGCCGACTACATGCGCCAGCTGGACGTCCTCGGAGGGCGCGCCGCCCTCGCCGCCCGGCCGTCCGCCGTCGGTGCCTGGAACCGCAAGGTCCAGGGCCGGATGGAGCGGACCGTGTGGAAGGCCGGCGGCTGCGACAGCTGGTACCTCGACGCCAACGGGCGCAACACCACCCTCTGGCCGGGCACGACCGGCGAGTTCCGGCGCGAGACCCGCCGGGTCGACCTCGCGGAGTACGAGGTGCTGCGCCCCGCCCCCGCGCAGGAGCCCGCCCGTACCCCCCTGGAGAAGGAGACGGTCAAATGAGCCGGCTCGCACCCCCCAGGGAGCTGACCGCCGTCTCCGCCGACGGCTCGCGCGTCCACGTCGAGGCGCACGGGCCCGAGGGCGCCCCCGCCGTGGTCCTCGCCCACGGCTGGACCTGCTCGACCGCCTTCTGGGCCGAGCAGATACGGGACCTCGCCGCCGACCACCGGGTCATCGCCTACGACCAGCGCGGCCACGGCCGTACGCCCCCGGTCGGCCGCTCCGGATACTCGACGCGGGCGCTCGCCGACGACCTCGAAGCCGTCCTCGCCGCGACCCTGGAGCCCGGCGAGAAGGCCGTCCTGGCCGGGCACTCCATGGGCGGCATGACGCTGATGGCCGCCGCGGGCCGGCCCGGCTTCCGGGAGCACGCGGCCGCCGTCCTGCTCTGCTCCACGGGCCCCGCACGGCTCACCGCCGAATCCCTCGTCGTACCGCTGCGGGCGGGCGGCCTGAGGACCCGGCTCACCGGGGGGATCCTCGGTGCCAGGCTGCCTCTCGGTCCGGTGACGCCCGTGTCGAAGAGGCTCCTCAAGTACGCCACCATGGGGCCGGGTTCGGCGCCCGAGCGGGTCGCCACCTGCGCCCGGATCGTGCACGCCTGCCCGCGCAGGTCCCGGGTGGCCTGGTCGCACGTCCTCGCCGAGCTCGATCTCGAAGCCGGCGTACGGGGTCTTGAACTGCCCGTGGCCGTGCTCGTCGGCACCGAGGACCGGATGACCCCGCCCGCCCACTCGCGCGCCATGGCGGCGGCGCTGCCACGGTGCGTCGGTCTCGTCGAGCTGCCGGGGATGGGGCACATGACTCCGGTGGAGGCGCCGGAGGCCGTCACCGCGCGGATCCGCGAACTGTCCGTCACATACCTGGGTGTGAAGGAGCAAGCATGAGCAGGGTGGGTCTGGAAGGGCAGGTCGCGGTCGTCACCGGAGCGGCCCGCGGTGTCGGTGAACTCCTCGCCCGCAAGCTCTCCGCGCGCGGCGCGAAGGTCGCGCTGGTCGGGCTGGAGCCGGAGGAGCTGAAGCAGGTCGCGGGCCGGCTGCACACCGAGGCCGACTGGTGGCACGCGGACGTCACCGACCACGAGGCGATGGCCCGGGTCGCGGGCGAGGTCAAGGAGCGCTTCGGCAAGGTCGACATCGTCGTCGCCAACGCGGGTGTGGCCGCGGGCGGACCGTTCGTCGACTCCGACCCGGTCGCCTGGCGGCGGGTCATCGAGGTCAACCTCATCGGCGGCGCGGTGACCGGCCGGGCCTTCCTGCCCGTACTGATGGAGTCCCGGGGCTACTTCCTGCAGATCGCCTCGCTCGCGGCCATCACGCCGGCGCCCATGATGACGGCGTACTGCGCGTCGAAGTCGGGCGTGGAGGCGTTCGCGCACAGCCTGCGCGCCGAGGTCGGCTACAAGGGGGTGAAGGTGGGCGTGGGCTACCTCTCCTGGACCGACACGGACATGGTCCGGGGCGCGGACCAGGACGATGTGATGAAGGAGCTGCGCCGGCGGCTGCCCTGGCCGTCGAACCGCACCTATCCCCTGGGCCCGGCCGTCGACCGGATCGTCGCGGGCATCGAGCGGCGCTCGGCACATGTGTACGCCCAGTGGTGGCTGCGCGGGATGCAGTCGTTCCGCGGCTGCCTGCCCGGGATCATCGCCACCGTCGGACAGCGCGAGATGCGCCGCTTCGACCCGCGCCTCGCCGGTGTCCCCAAGGGGCTGGTGGGCGCGGGAGGCGCGGCCGACGAGCAGGAGCGCACGGGGGGCGGCTCCCGGCGGTAGCGGGGAGTAACCGATCGAAATGCGCGGATTGTTCTGCCGTGCCACGCTGGTCGAGGCCCAAGGGGCGACCCGCCCCGACCCCTCTCACCCATCGAGGAGTGAACTTCATGGGCAAGGCAGAACAGTTCAAGGACAAGGCGCAGCAGGCGACCCAGCAGGCGAAGCAGAGGATGAGCAACGCCAGGGACGAAGCGTCCGAGCGTGCCTCCCGGGCGAAGAGCGGCCGCTCCGAGGAGGAGCCGAGCCGCTCCCCGCAGGAGGCGCAGCGCCGCTTCGACGAGGACTACGACGCCTGACGTCCGTCCGCTGAACAGGCGCACCCGGGACGCCGGGTGCGCCTTTTCGCGCGTTCCGCGAAGCCGGTGACCGCCGGGCGCCCCACCGCGTACGTTGGCGGCCATGGCCGACCTGCAGCGACTCCGACCCGAACACGCCCCCGCTCTGCTCGCGTTCGAGCGGGAGAACCGGGGGTTCTTCGCCGCGTCCGTGCCCGACCGGGGTGACGCCTGGTTCGAGGAGTTCGACGCGCGGCACCGCGCCCTGCTCGACGAGCAGGAGGCGGGGGCGTGCCACTTCCATGTCCTCGTCGGGGACGGCGGGGAGGTCCTCGGGCGGTTCAATCTGGTCGACGTGGCCGACGGGAGCGCGGAGCTCGGCTACCGGGTCGCCGAGAAGGCCACCGGCCGTGGGGTCGCCACGGAGGGCGTGCGCGAGGTGTGCCGGCTGGCCGTGGAGGTGTACGGGCTGCGGCGGCTGACGGCCGCCACGACCCTCGACAATCCGGCGTCGAGGGCCGTGCTCGGGCGCGTCGGGTTCGGGGCCGTGGGGAGCGTGACGCTCGACGGACGTGCGGGGACCGCCTACGAGCTGGACCTCGGCGGGAGCTTCGGACGGGAGCGGTCGGGGACGTCGGAGTAGCCGGGCGGGGTGGCCGCCGGGGTCTGTTCGAGGAGGGAGAGCGCCAGCTCGACGGCGTCGTCGAGCTGGGCGTGGCGGCCCTCGGCCCAGTCGAGCGGGGTGCGCAGGATCGCCAGATCGGGCTCCACGCCGTGGTTCTCCACGGACCAGCCGTACTCCGGGAACCAGGCCGCGTTCATCGGCACCGTGATCTGCGTGCCGTCGCCCAGCCGGTGGCGGCCGGTCATGCCGACCACCCCGCCCCAGGTCCGCTGACCCACCACCGGACCGAGCCCGAGGAGTTTGAACGCCGCCGTGATCATGTCGCCGTCCGACGAGGTCGCCTCGTCGGCGAGGGCGACGACCGGGCCTCGGGGGGCGTTCGAGGCGTACGACACGGGCTGCGCGTTCCTGGTCAGGTCCCAGCCCAGGATCTTGCGGGTGAGCTTCTCGACGACCAGCTCGCTGATGTGCCCGCCCGCGTTGCCGCGCACGTCCACGATCAGGGCCGGGCGGGAGACCTCCATCCGCAGGTCGCGGTTGAACTGCGCCCAGCCCGAGCCGCCCATGTCGGGGATGTGGAGGTAGCCGCACTTGCCGCCGCTGACCTCGCGCACCACCGCGCGCCGCTTCGCCACCCAGTCCTGGTAGCGCAGCGGCCGTTCGTCGACGAGCGGCACGATCGCGACCCGCCGCGCCCGGCCCTCGCCCTCCGCGGGCTGGAACGTCAGCTCCACCGTCGTACCACCGGAGGCCGCGAGCAGCGGGTACGGGCCGCACACCGGGTCCACCGGCCGGCCGTCCACATGGGTGAGGATCGCGCCCTCGCGGATGCCCGTACCCGCCAGCGGAGAGCGCGCCTTGGAGTCGGAGGACTCGCCGGGCAGGATGCGCTTGACCATCCAGCGGCCGTCCCGGCAGACCAGGTTGGAGCCGAGGAGGCCCATCGGCCGCTGGTAGTGCGGCGGGCCCTCGTTGCGGCGCGCGGGAGTGACGTACGCGTGGGAGGTGCCCAGCTCGCCGAGGACCTCACGGAGCAGGTCGGCGAACTCGTCCGGGGAGGCGACCCGTTCGACCAGCGGGCGGTACTGGTCGAGGACCGCCGTCCAGTCGACCCCGCACATGTCCGGCTCCCAGAAGTAGGCGCGGATGATCCGGCCCGCTTCGCCGTACGCCTGCCGCCACTCCGCCTCCGGGTCGACCTCGTGCAGGATCCGCCGCAGGTCCAGGTAGACCGTCGAGTCGCTGTCGCCGGACTCGGTGGACGGCACGGCCCGCAGCTCGCCCTCGTCGACCACGACGAGCCGTGTCCCGTCGCCGCTGACCGCGAACCAGTCGAGATGCTGGACGAGTTCGCTCTTGCGGGCCTTGGTGATGTTGAAGTGCTCCAGGGTGGGCCGGCCCGTGGTGTCGGCCGGGTTGGCGAACGTCTCGCCCAGCGCGCCGGAGATGGGCCAGCGCAGCCAGACGAGCCCGCCGCCGCTGACCGGATGGAGCGCGGAGTACTTCGAGGCCGCCACCGGGAACGGCGTGACCCGGTCGGGCAGCCCCTCCACCTCCACGATCACGGTGCCCTCCCCGCCGCTCTCCGCCTCGCTGTCGCCCGGGTCCAGGCCTCCGGCCGCCGGGCGCCCGTCGGGCAGCAGCGCGAAGGGGGACGGGGTGGTCGAGGACAGCGGTACGAGGTAGGGGCGGCAGCCCAGCGGGAAGGACAGGTCCCCGGTGTGTACGTCGTACACCGGGTCGAAGCCCCGCCAGGAGAGGAAGGCGAGATAGCGGCCGTCGCGGGTGAAGACCGGGTTCTCGTCCTCGAAGCGGCCGTTGGTGACGTCGACGACCGTGCGGGCGCCGGGGCCGGAGATCCTGGCCATCTTGATCTGGCGCAGGGAACGCCCGATGCCGGGGTGCGACCAGGTGAGCCAGGCCCCGTCGGGGGAGAAGGCGAGATCGCGGACCGGTCCGTTGAGGGACCGGATCAACTCGGTGACCTCGCCGTTCGACTCCTCGCTCGCGTCGATGAGGAGCAGCCGGCCGTCGTGGGAGGCCAGGGCGAGCCGTTCGCCCTCCGGGTCGGAGACCAGCTCCTCGACCCGGCCCAGTTCGCCGGAGGCCAGGCGGCGCGGCTCCCGGTCGCCGCTGGCGCGCGGCAGATAGGCGACCTCGACGGTGTCCTCGCCCTCGGCGTCGGTGACGTAGGCGACCTGGCCGCCGCTGCCCAGCATCACGGGCAGCCGGACGCGTACCCCCGGAGTGTCGGTGATCGTGCGGGCCGGCCCGTCGCGGTGGGTGAGCCAGTACAGGCTGCCGCGGACCGAGACCGCGCTGGCCCGGCCCGTCTCGTCGACCGAGATCGCGTCGACGTGGTGGGCGGCCGGGACCTGGTAGCGGCGCCGCCCGGCGCGCGGGCCCCCGAGCCGTACCTCCAGTCTGCGCGGGACGGAGTCCGGGGTCAGGGCGTCGACGATCCACAGGTCGCCCGCGCACTGGTAGACGACCCGGCGCCCGTCACTGGCGGCGTGCCGGGCGTAGAAGGCGTCGTGGTCGGTGTGGCGCCGCAGATCGGTGCCGTCGGGCAGGCAGGAGTAGAGGTTGCCGACGCCCTCGTGGTCGGAGAGGAACGCGATCCGCCCGGCGACGAACATCGGCGAGTCCAGGTGCCCGCCGATGTCCGGCAGCAGCTGCTCGCCGTGGAGCCACAGCCGGCCCATGGCCCCGCCCCGGTACCGCTTCCAGGCGGCGGGCTCGTGCGGCGGCTTGCCGGTCAGCAGGAGGGTGCGGCGTTCCCCGTCGATGTCGGCGACCTCGATGTCGGAGACCGGGCCCCAGGGCATCCGGCGGCCGGGGGAGCCGTCGGTGGGGACGGTGTAGGCCCAGGAGAAGTACGAGAAGGGCTGGCCGTGGGAGGAGACGGCGAGGATGTCGGACTTCCCGTCCTTGTCCGGGGGCGACCAGCCGCAGACCCGGGTGTCGGTGGATCCCCAGTGGCTGAGGCGTCGGGACGGCCCGCCGTCGACCGGCGCGAGATGGATCTCGGGGTCGAGGCTGCGCCAGCTCGTGTACGCGATGTGACGCCCGTCGGGCGAGAAGCGCGGGTGGCCCACCCGCGTCCGGTCGACGGTGAGCCGCCAGGCCCGGCCGGGCGGACGGCCCTCGGGCACGAGCGGGGCGACCCAGAGATCGTCCTCTGCCGCGAAGCACAGCAGATCGTCGTGGAGATGCGGGAAGCGGAGGTACGCGGCGCTTTCACTCACCTCCTCATGCTTTCCGCGTGGCGGGGGCGCGGCAACTCGTACGTGCGTACGCGTTGTGGCCCAGGCCACGTACGAAACGGTTTCGTTTCGCTCGAAGGCTGGGTATCTTCGAGCTGTACGAAACCGTTTCGTTCACGTATCCGTAGCGACGGAGGTCACGGCATGGCGCGCAGCAGGCTCACACCGGAACGTGAGGCGGAGCTGTACGAAGCCGTGCTCGACCTGCTGCGCGAGGTCGGCTACGACGCCCTCACCATGGACGCCGTCGCCGCCCGCACCCACTCCAGCAAGGCCACCCTCTACCGCCAGTGGGGGAGCAAGCCGGAACTGGTCGCCAGGGCCCTGCGCCACAACAAGCCCGTCAGTCTCGCCGAGATCGACACCGGCTCCCTGCGCGGCGACTTCCGGGCACTGCTGGAGCGGACCGACGACTGCCAGATGGAGAAGGACTCCGCGCTGATGCGGGGCCTGGCCCATGCCGTCCACGACAACCCCGAACTGCTCCAGGCGCTGCGCGAGCTGCTCATCGAACCCGAGATGACCGGACTCGACGAAGTGCTGCGGCGAGCGGTGGACCGGGGCGAGGTCAGCGCCGACAACCCGGCCCTGAGGCTCGTCCCCCACATGCTGATCGGAGCGTTCGTCGCCCGCCCGCTGATCGAGGACCGGGCGGTCGACCACGCCTTCCTCAGCGGCTACTTCGACGCCGTCGTGCTCCCCTCACTCGGCGTCTGACAGCCCCGCTCGCACCGGTTTCCCCGGCCGGTGCCACCGATACGTCCCCACCCGCACCCTCCTGACGCCGCGCACCGCTCACGCCGTCGGGCCGGCTCCCCATGCCCTGTCACCCTCAACACCGGGAGTACGCCCCCGTGGCCACGTTCCTCTACAAGCTCGGCCGGTCCGCCTTCCGGCGCCGACGGCTCGTCGCCCTGCTCTGGGTGGCGCTCCTCGCGCTCGCCGGAGCCGGTGCCGCCACCGCGCCCGCAGCGACCTCCAGCTCCTTCTCGATACCCGGCACGGAGGCCCAGCGCGCCTTCGACCTGCTCGAACAGCGCTTCCCCGGCGGCAACGCCGACGGGGCCACCGCCCGGGTCGTCTTCCAGGCCCCCGACGGCCAGAAGATGACCGACCCGGCCCACAAGGCCGAGGTCCAGAAGGTCGTCGGCGAGTTGAAGGCCGGCTCGGACCAGGTCGCCCGCGTCACCGACCCGTACACCGCCCAGGCGGTCTCCCGGGACGGCTCGACCGCGTACGTCTCCGTCAGCTACAAGGTCTCCGGCATGGAGCTGACGGACGCGACCCGTGAGGCCCTGGAGCGGACCGGGCAGGACGCGCAGGGCAAGGGGCTGACCGTCGAGATCGGCGGTGACGCGCTCCAGACCATGCCGGCGACCGGCGCGGGCGAAATCGTCGGCGTGATCATCGCCGGCATCGTGCTCGTCATCACCTTCGGCTCGCTCGTCGCCGCCGGACTCCCGCTGCTGACCGCGATCATCGGCGTCGGCATCGGCGTCTCGACGATCACGGCGCTCGCCAACGCCCTCGACCTCGGCTCCACCACCTCCACCCTCGCGATGATGATCGGCCTCGCGGTCGGCATCGACTACGCCCTCTTCATCGTCTCCCGCTACCGCGCCGAGCTGGCCGAGGGCCGCGAGCGCGAGGAGGCCGCGGGCCGCGCGGTGGGCACGGCCGGCTCGGCCGTCGTCTTCGCCGGTCTGACCGTCGTCATCGCCCTGGTCGGTCTCGCCGTCGTCAACATCCCGATGCTGACGAAGATGGGCTTCGCCGCGGCCGGCACGGTCGTGATCGCCGTCCTCATCGCGCTGACCCTGGTACCGGCGCTGCTCGGGTTCGCAGGCGCCAAGGTCCTGGGCCGCAAGGAGCGCAAGGGCCAGGGGAGGAAGACCGAGAGCGAGGGCGGCAAGCCCAACGCGGGCACCCGCTGGGCGCGGTTCGTCCTCCGGCGTCCGATCATGGTCCTGCTCGTCGGCGTCCTCGGCCTCGGCGCGATCGCGCTGCCCGCCGCCTCGCTGGAGATGGGCCTGCCGGACGACGGCGCCAAGCCCGTCTCCGCCACCGAGCGCCGGGCGTACGACCTGCTCTCGGACGGCTTCGGCCCGGGATTCAACGGCCCCCTGATGGTCGTCGTCGACGGGGACAAGGCCGCTGCCGACTCCACCGCGGAGGCGATCGAGGGCCTGGACGGCGTCGTGGCCGTCATGCCGCCGACGCCCAACAAGGCCGGCGACACGGCGATGATCACGGTGATCCCGAAGGATCGCCCCTCCTCGGTCGCCACCGAGGAGCTGGTCCATGACATCCGCGGGGCGACCGGTGACAACGTCCTGGTCAGCGGTCAGACGGCGATGAACATCGACTTCTCGCAGAAGATGAACGACGCGCTCGTGCCGTACCTGGCGCTCGTGGTCGGACTCGCCTTCCTGCTGCTCATGGTCGTGTTCCGGTCCGTCCTGGTCCCGCTGAAGGCGGCCCTCGGCTTCCTGCTCTCGGTGGTCGCGGCCCTCGGCGCGGTCGTCGCGGTCTTCCAGTGGGGCTGGCTCGGTTCGCTGTTCGGGGTGGAGCAGACCGGCCCGATCATGTCGATGATGCCGATCTTCATGGTGGGTGTCGTCTTCGGTCTCGCGATGGACTACGAAGTCTTCCTCGTCACCCGGATGCGCGAGGCGTACGTCCACGGGGAGCGCCCCGCCGAGGCGATCGTCACCGGCTTCCGGCACAGCGCCCGGGTGGTCACCGCCGCCGCCGTGATCATGATCGCGGTCTTCTCCGGCTTCATCGGCATGACCGACCAGATGATCAAGATGATCGGCTTCGGTCTCGCGATCGCCGTCCTCTTCGACGCCTTCGTGGTCCGGATGGCGATCGTCCCGGCGGTGCTGGCGCTGCTCGGCCACAAGGCGTGGTGGCTGCCGAAGTGGCTGGACCGGGCGCTGCCGAACGTCGACGTGGAGGGCGAGGGGCTGGCGGCGTCCCGGGACGCCGCCCCCGGCCAGGAGCGCGAGCTCGTGAAGAGCTGATCCGCCGATCGGTCCTGAGGACCGGCGAGGCACCCCCGCGCCGTCACCGTGTCGAACGCGACGTGGTGACGGCGTAGGTGTGCCGGAGGAAGCGGAGCAGCGCGGTGGAGTCGAACTGGACCACCGCGACGCCGTCCGCCGTGTGGAACTCCACGATCGTCTGGACCCGGCCGCAGGGCCACACCCCGATGTCCCCGCGGCGGGCGGGGGCGCGCATCCCGGTCTCGAGGAGCGCGCGCGGGAAGGACCACTCGATGTTGCCGGGGAAGACGAAGCGCACGGTGGCGGGGTCGGAGTGCGGGTCGAAGCGCAGGGCGACGGGGACGGGTCGGGAGAGCGGGGCGTCGGTGATGATCCTGCCTTTGGCGTGATCTTCGACGGGATGGTCATCCGCGGCGGGGTGCATCGGCCGACTCCTCACACTCGTCTCATTTATCCCTAATGTCCCATACTTCGGGGCGTGCGGGTCGAGCGCTTCTGTGACCTGTGCGCTCTTGCAAGCCCTTTGCAGGTAGCGCCTATCATCGACGCCGTGCATGTACCCGACGGATTCATCAACGCCCCCGTGTCGGCCGCCGCCGGAGTCGTCGCCGCGGGCGCCGTCGCCGTCTCCCTGCGCGGAGCCCGCCGCGAACTCGACGAGCGGGCGGCGCCGCTCGCCGGGCTGGTCGCGGCCTTCGTCTTCGCCGTGCAGATGCTGAACTTCCCGGTCGCCGCCGGGACCAGCGGACATCTGCTCGGCGGAGCCCTCGCCGCCATCCTGGTCGGGCCGTACACGGGCGTGCTCTGCATCGCCGTCGTCCTGCTCATGCAGGGCATCCTCTTCGCCGACGGCGGCCTGACCGCGCTCGGCGTCAACATCACCGTCATGGGCGTGGTCACGGTCGTCGTCGCCTACGCCCTCTTCCGCGGCCTCGTCCTCGTGCTGCCGCGCACCCGCCGCTCGGTGACCGCCGCCTCCTTCGTCGCCGCGCTCGTCTCCGTACCGGCCGCGGCCGCCGCCTTCACCCTCGTCTACGCGATCGGCGGCACCACCGACGTACCGATCGGCAAGGTGCTCACCGCGATGGTCGGCGTCCACACCCTGATCGGCGTCGGCGAGGCCGTGATCACCATGCTGACCGTCGGCGCGGTCGTCGCCGTACGGCCCGACCTCGTGTACGGCGCCCGCGGCCTGACCGCCCCGCTCAAGCTGCGCGTCGACGGAGAACTGGTCGACGCCGCCCCGGCCGCGGCGCCCGCCCCGGCCGGCTCCCCGAAGAAGGTCTGGATCGGCGGCCTGGCCACCGCACTCCTCCTGGCCGGCTTCGTCTCCTTCTACGCCTCCGCCGACCCGGACGGCCTGGAGAAGGTCGCCGCCGACCAGGGCATCGACAAGAACGTCGAGGAACACGCCGCCGCCGGCTCGCCGCTCGCGGACTACGGCGTCAAGGACGTCGAGGACGCCCGCCTCTCGGGCGGCCTGGCCGGCGTGATCGGCGTCGGCACGACCCTCGCCGTCGGCACCGGCGCCTTCTGGGCCGTACGCCGCCGCAAGGCCGCCGAGGCCGAGTCCCGTACGACCGAGAGCGTCTGACATGGGTGCGGGGCACGCGCACAAGCTCTACCGGCCGGGAGACTCGCCGGTCCACGCGCTGCCCCCGCACACCAAGCTCGTCGCCGTCCTCGGCTTCGTGATCGTCGTCGTCTCCACACCCCGCGAGGCCGTCTGGGCCTTCGCCCTCCACGCCGCCCTGCTCGGCGGCGTGGCGGCGGTCGCCCGCATCCCGGCCGGCTACCTGCTGCGGCGCCTGGTGATCGAGGTCCCGTTCGTGGCGTTCGCCTTCCTCATGCCCTTCGTGGTCCCGGGCGAGCAGACGACCGTCCTCGGCGTCTCCCTCTCCGTCCCCGGTCTGTGGGGCGCCTGGAACGTCCTCGCCAAGGGCACCCTCGGCGTCGCCGCCTCCGTGCTCCTCGCCTCCACCACCGAACTGCGCGCCCTGCTCCTCGGCCTCCAGCGGCTCAGACTGCCGCCCCTGCTCGTCCAGATCGCCTCCTTCATGATCCGGTACGGCGATGTGATCACCGACGAGATGCGCCGCATGTCCATCGCCCGCCGCTCGCGCGGCTTCGAGGCGAAAGGCGTCCGCCACTGGGGCGTCCTCGCCACCTCGGCGGGTGCGCTCTTCATCCGCTCGTACGAGCGCGGCGAACGCGTGCACCTCGCGATGGTCAGCCGGGGGTACGCGGGTTCCATGCCGGTCATCGACGAGGTGACCGCCACCCGCGCCCAGTGGCTCCACGCCGCCGCCCTGCCCGCCGCGGCCCTCCTGATCTGCCTCCTCGGACGGACGCCATGACCCCTGCCCGGCCCTCCTGATCTGCCTCCTCGGACGGATGCCATGACCCCTCCCCCCTCCCTCGACGTGCGCGGCCTCGCGTACGCCTACCCCGACGGACACCAGGCCCTCTTCGGCGTCGACCTGACCGTCGAACGCGGCGAGCGGGTGGCGCTCCTGGGCCCCAACGGCGCCGGCAAGACCACCCTCGTCCTGCACCTCAACGGCATCCTCACCGCGGGCGCCGGCACCGTCGCGGTCGCCGGACTGCCCGTCGAGAAGCGGAACCTCGCCGAGATCCGGCGCCGCGTCGGGATCGTCTTCCAGGACCCCGACGACCAGCTCTTCATGCCGACCGTGCGCGAGGACGTGGCCTTCGGACCGGCCGCGGCCGGACTGCGCGGGGAACGCCTGGAGTCCGTCGTCCACCGGGCGCTGGAGCGCGTCGGCATGGCGCGGTACGCCGACCGGCCGCCGCACCACCTCTCCTTCGGGCAGCGGCGGCGGGTGGCGGTGGCGACCGTCCTCGCGATGGAGCCGGAGATCCTCGTCCTGGACGAGCCCTCCTCCAACCTCGACCCGGCCTCGCGCCGCGAGCTCGCCGACATCCTGCGCTCCCTGGACGTCACCGTCCTCATGGTCACCCACGACCTTCCGTACGCCCTGGAGCTCTGCCCCCGGTCGGTGATCCTCGGCGACGGGGTGATCGCCGCGGACGGCCCGACGGGGAAGATCCTGGCCGACGCCGAGCTGATGGGCCGCCACCGCCTGGAACTGCCGTACGGGTTCGTCCCGCAGTCCGTCTCCTGACCGCCCCGGAATCGGGCCCTCACCGCCGGCGTTGCACCATGGGGCGGGAGCAGTGAACGAGAAGGAGTGTGGGACGTGGACGTCCGGGGCACGGTGGCGGCGGGATTCGAGCCGGTCAGGGACGCGTTCCTGCACAACTTCGAACACCGGGGGGAGCGCGGCGCGGCCGTCGCCGTCTACCGCGACGGCGTCAAGGTCGTGGACCTGTGGGCGGGCGCCCGGGACGCCGACGGCGACGCCCGGCAGGCCCCCTGGGCCGTGGACACCGCACAGGTGGTCCGCTCGGCCACCAAGGGCGTCGCCGCCGCCGTACCCCTGCTGCTGCACCAGCGCGGCCAGCTCGACCTGGACGCCCCGGTGGGCACGTACTGGCCGGAGTTCAAGGCGGCCGGCAAGGACCGCGTGAGCGTACGGCAGTTGCTCGCGCACCAGGCGGGAGTGCCGGTCCTCGACCGGCCGTTGACCCTCGCCGAGGCCGTCGACCCGGAGACCGCCCAGGCCGCCGTCGCCGCCCAGGCACCCGTCTGGGAACCCGGCACCGCCCACGGCTACCACGCCCACACCTTCAGCTGGCTGCTCGGCGGCCTCGTCCACCGGGTCACCGGCCGCACCATCGGCCGCTGGGTCGCCGAGGAGATCGCCCGCCCGCTCGGCCTCGACCTGTGGATCGGGCTGCCGCACGACGAGGCCCACCGGGTCGGCCGCCTGGGCCCGGTCGAGGAGACCGAGCCGCCCGGCGGCGGCGCCCTGAAGCTGCGCCCCAAGCGCTCCGTCACCGAGGCGTACCGCGACCCCGACTCGCTGACCAGGCGCGCCTTCGGGGCGATCGACCCGCAGCCCGACGAGAACGACCCGGTCTACCGGGCGGCCGAACTCCCCGGCTCCGCCGGTGTCTCCACGGCCCGCGCGCTGGCCCGCTTCTACGCCTCGACCCTCGGCCCCGTCGACGGCGGCGTCCGCCTCTTCGCCCCGGCGACCCTGACGCTCGCCCGGACCGAGGAGTCCACCGGACCCGACCGCGTCCTGATCGTCTCCACCCGCTTCGGCCTCGGCCACATGCTCCACGGACCCGCCTCCCCGCTCCTCGGCCCCACCTCCTTCGGCCACCCGGGCCGGGGCGGTTCGCTGGGCTTCGCCGACCCGGAGTCGGGGATCGCCTTCGGTTACGTCACGAACGGGATGCGCAGGACGGTGACGGCCGACCCGCGCGCCCAGGCCCTGGTGCGGGCGGTGCGCTCGGTGGTGTGAGCCACCCCGAAGCTCCGGCGGCGTCACCTGCGTACCGATATGTCATGATCACGGTCCGGTAACCATCGAAACCCGGTGCGCTGAACCGTTTTCGCTCCTGATAGAGATTCACTCCTGGCCGTCGTCCGCCGCTCGGGAGCGGTGACACCGCCGGGGGGGCTTCACGCAGTTCGGTCCCGGGCCGTGCCCGGACCCACGAACCGCCACTCCATGCTCGCGCCGTGCCCGCACGCGGGCCGGTGCGCACCCCTTCCGCGGTCTCGCCCTGCTCTCGCGGCCGGCGACGGGGATCGTGAGAGGGAGTGTGCATGGGCCGAACCGCCCGTGAGAAGGCATTCAGATGGGGCGCGGCGGCCGTCGCCGCCCTGGCCGTCACCGCAGCCGGGATGCCGGCGTCGTACGCGGCCACCGAGGACGAGCCCGCCCCGAAGCGGGTCGGCTCGGCCCCGAAGGTTCCGCACGGCGCCGTCCGCACGGCGGACCCGGCGGCCGGCCGGACGCTCGACCTGAGCATCGTGCTTCAGCCGCGCGACCAGGCCGCGCTGAACCGTTTCGTCGCCGGGGTCTCGGACCCGAAGTCGCCGCTGTACCGCCAGTACCTCGGTACCGGCGAGTTCGCGGCCACCTTCGGCGCCGACCCGGCCGCGGTGGCGAAGGTCCGCGCCGAGCTGGAGGCCAAGGGCCTCACGGTCGGCGAACTGGAGGCGGACGGCCTCACCCTGCCGGTGCGCGCGTCGGTCGGCGAGGCCGCGAAGGCCTTCGCGACCGAGTTCGACGGCTACCGGCTGGAGAACGGCGAGCAGGGCCTCACCAACACGGCCGCCCCGCGGTTCGACGGCGAGACGGCGAAGGCCGTCCGCGGTGTCGTCGGCCTGAGCACCCTCGGCGCGTACGAGCCGCGCAACACCGGCTCGAAGCGGGCGGCCCGCGTGCAGCGGACGGGCGACTCGGGCGAGGTCGCCCGCCAGCCCCGGCTGACCGGGACCACCGGGACGATGTGCGCCGAGATCAAGAACATGTTCGCGGACGCGTCCGACCCCGAGTACCCGCCGATGTACGACACCAAGGACTACTGGAGCGCCCGGTCCCTGGCGGCGCAGTACAACATGGCGGACCAGCCGAACGTGCAGAACGGCACCACGGTCGCCATCTACTCGCTGGAGAACTACGACCGGCGGGACATCGCGAGCTACCAGGCCTGCCACCGCACCAAGGTGCCGGTGACCGACATCCGGGTCAACGGCGGGCCCCAGGAGCCCGCGGGCCTGGACACCGGCGCCGGCATGGAGACCGCGCTCGACGTCGAGACCGTCATCGGTCTGGCACCGCAGTCCAAGATCCTCGTCTACCAGGGCCCGAACACCTGGAAGGACGGCGTCGACGTCTTCCGCAAGATCGTCACGGACAACCGTGCCAAGGTCGTCTCCGTCAGCTGGGGCAGCTGCGAGATGAACACCCCGGCCGAGGTCATGGACGCCGAGAACCTCGCCTTCCAGCAGGCCGCGGCACAGGGCCAGACCGTCGTCGCCGCCTCCGGCGACAGCGGCTCGACCGGCTGCTACTTCGACCACGACCAGAACGGCGTCCCCGACCAGCCGAACGGCGACCAGCTGGTGGCCGACAGCCCGGCCAACTCGCCGTACGTCCTCGGCGTCGGCGGCACCACCATGCGCACCTCCGTCGCCGACCAGACCACCTGGACCGGATCCGGCGGCGGCGTCTCGCGGCACCACACGGTGCCCTCCGACGGCTTCCAGAACCGCAGCGGCCTCGGCTACAGCGACGCCTGCGCCGCCGGCGAGGGCACGGTCTGCCGCCAGGTGCCGGACGTCTCCGCCGTGGGCGACAGCGCCACCGGCTATCCGGTCGCCTTCGGGCAGGACGGCGGCCAGTGGTGGTGGGTCATCGGCGGCACCAGCGGCGCCGCCCCGGTCTGGGCCGCGCTCATGGCCCAGGCCAACCAGGACCTCGCCTGCCAGGCCAACGGCTCGGTCGGCTACGTCCACCCGGCGCTGTACAAGCTCCCGGACACCGCGTTCCGTGACGTCACCACCGGCCACAACAACCTGACGGACTCCGGCAACTTCAGCGGGCTCTACCAGGCCACCGCCGGCTACGACCTGGCCACCGGCCTCGGCACCCCCAACGGCCGCGAGATCGTCAAGGGCCTCTGCCAGGCCGTCCCGCGCTCCCCGGCCGCCACGTTCAACGCGCTCACCCCGGCCCGTGTCCTCGACACCCGTTACGGCGTCGGCCGCCCCGGGACCACCCCGGTCGCCCCGTCCGGCACGGTCAAGCTGAAGGTGGCGGGCGTCGGCGGCGTCCCGGCCACCGGCGTCACCGCGGTCGTCGTCAACGTCACCGCGACCGCGCCGACCGCCACTGGCCACCTCATCGCGTACCCGAGCGGCACCACCCGCCCGGTCTCGTCGAACATGAACTGGCTCAAGGGCGAGACCATCCCGAACCTGGTGACCGTCCCGGTCGGCAAGGACGGGTCGATCGACCTCTACACGCACGGCAGCGGTACGACCCACCTCATCGCGGACGTCGCCGGCTACTACTCCACGGCCGACGGCGGCAGCACCTACACGCCCAAGGGCCCGGCCCGGATCCTCGACACCCGCAACGCCATCGGCGTCGCGGGCAAGACCCCGGTCGCGGGCAAGGGCACCGTCTCCCTGCAGGTCGCCGGAGCCGGCGGGGTGCCCGCCACGGGCGCCACCGCGGTGGTCCTCAACGTCACCGCGACCGCGCCGGCCTCCAACGGCCACCTGATCGCGTACCCGAGCGGCGCCGCCCGCCCGACCGCCTCGAACATCAACTGGCTCACGGGCCAGACCCGTCCGAACATGGTCGTCCTGCCGATCGGCGCCGACGGCAAGGTGAACCTGCACAACTTCGGCAACGGCACCGTGCACTTCATCGCCGACGTCTTCGGCTACTACACCCAGGCGGAGGGCTCGTCCTTCCACACGGCGGGCCCGAGCCGGCTGCTCGACACCCGCTCCGCGCTCGGCACGGCCAAGGCCGCACCGCTCGCCGCGGGCAGCAACCTGGTGCTGAACCTCAACGACGGCCACACCCTGGCGAACGCCAAGGCCGTGGTCCTCAACGTCACCGTCACGGCCCCGACGGCCCCCGGCTTCATGACCGTGTGGCCGGACGGGACCCCGCTGCCGAACGCGTCCAACCTCAACTGGACGACCGGCCAGACGGTGGCGAACCTGGTGACCGTCCCGGTGGTCAACGGCAAGATCGACTTCCGGGTGAACAACGGAAGCGCGCATGTGATCGCCGACCTGTTCGGCTACTACATGTAGGAGCGCCGCACGGCGCCGTCATCACCTCAGGGCCCTGCCCCCACCACCACGGTGGGGGCAGGGCCCTCGGTATGTCGCCGATGCCCCCGGCGGCGACGCGACCCCGGAGCGGCCGCGGGCGGACACCCGAACGCCCCGGTCGCCTTGCCGAAGGCGCGTGGCGGCCGTCGTATGGAGAACAGAATCGGTCCAGTGGGGAAAGGGTGTCATGTTCGTTCGGACGACTTATGCGACGGGTGATCCGGCCAAGCTCGACGAGGCCGTGCGCAAGCTGACCACGGAAGGCAGGGAGCCGTTGGAGCAGACGCCGGGCTTCGTTGGGGCGGGCGTGTTCGTGGACCGGGAGCTCGGGAAGCTCATGGTCGGCACGTGGTGGCAGGACGAGGAAGCCCTGCGGAGCAGTGCCGAGCGCATGGGGCAGCTGCGGTCCGAGATGTTGTCGCCGTTCGCCACCACCTTGACCGTCGACAACTGGGAGGCCGCGGTCGCGCAGCGAGCCGAGTCGGTCGGCGAGGGCGCCTGCTTCCGGCTGACCCGCGTGGAGTTCGACCCGTCCCACACGGACCCCCTGGTCGACTCCTTCAGGGACGGTGTCCTGCCCCGACTCCAGGCCATGCCGGGGTTCCTGGGCGGATCACTGCTCATCGACCGCGCCGGCGGGCGCGGCATCGTGGGCGCGATCTACGCCGACCGGGGCAGCTTCGCGGCATCCCGGGGCCCCGCCGCCGCGATGCGGGGCGAGGTCACCACCAAGACGCGGGCGACCCTGCGGTCGGTCGAGGAGTTCGAGGTGGTCATGGTGATCTCGGCTCCCCCCTCCTGACGCCCGCGCTCGACGCCCGCGCCCGCCCGCAGCGGCACCGCTCCACGCGTACGGGCCGTGCGAGCACCTTTCCCGGACGCCGCCCGCAGTGGCGCCCGAGCCCCTTCCCGCCCCTACCCCGCCTTCAGCACGCTCGCCACCACCGGCCCCGCCGCGTCCCCGCCGTGCCCGCCCTCCTGGACGACGGCCGCGGCGGCGAGGTCGTCGGAGAAGCCGGCGAACCAGCTGTTGGAGGTGGACTGCCCGCCCACCTCGGCCGATCCCGTCTTGGCGCCCTTGTCGCCGCCCACACCGGCCATCGCCTTCGCACCCGTGCCGCCGGTCGCGGTGAGCCGCATCATGTCGCGCAGCTGTCGGGCCACCGGGTCGGGCAGCTCGCGGGACGCGGTGGCGAACTGCCGGTCGTCCAGGCTCCTGGGCACGAGGAACGGCTGCTTGAACGTTCCGTCCTTCGTGGTGGCGGTGATCGAGGCGATGTTCAGCACGTTCATCTGGACGGTGCCCTGACCGATGTACTGCGCGGCCGCCTCACCGCCCGTCTCCGCCGGGACGCTGCCGTCGAAGGACGGGATTCCGGTCTGCCAGTCGAGGCCGATCCCGAAGACGTCCCGGGCCTCCTCGCCGAGCGCCGCGTCGTCCCCGACGTCGTCGATCTTCTTGATGAAGGCCGTGTTGCAGGACTGGGCGAAACTCTTCGCGAAGGGGACGTTCCCGAGCTCGAACTCCCGCAGGTTGTGGAAGCGGCGCCCCTGGTACAGGGCGTACTTCGGGCACTCGGTGGCCCGGTCCGCCTTCACCAGCCCCTTCTCCAGGAGCAGCGCGGCCGTGACGATCTTCAGGGTCGAGCCGGGCGCCTGCTTGCCGAGGAAGGCCGTGTTGTAACCGCCCGCCGGGCTGTTGGCGACGGCCCGGACCTCGCCCGTCGACGGCCTGACCGCGACCACCGACGCCTGCCCGTACCGCGCCACCGCCCGCTCCGCGGCCGCCTGCACGTCCGCGTCGATGGTCGTCCTCAGCTCGCCCTCCCTGCCCTTGGCGAGGGTCAGCAGGGTGGTGTTCGCGACGCCCTCGGTGGGACTCTCGATCCAGGTCTCGACCCCGGGCGTCCCGCCGGCCCGCTCACCGTACTTCTCGCGGAGCTGGTCGAGGACCGGCCCGAGCGACGGGTACTTCTCCTTCGTCAGCTCGACGCCCCGGCGGTCGACCGCCTTGACGGCGGCGCTCTTCGCCGTCCCGGTCCGCAGGGTCGTGCCCTTGGTGAGCTTGGGGTGGATGACGGCCGGCGTCCAGTCGACCAGCGGCCGCCCGGTGGTCAGCCCGCGCACCACGGTCAGCTCCGAGGCGTACGTCCAGGGCGCCGACCGCCCCTCGTACGTCACGGTGGCGCTGACCGTGAACGGCACCTTCGCGCCGACGGCCGCGCCGGGGGTGATGACGGCCTTGGAGACCATCGCCCCCTCGCGATGGTTGAGCACGGCGGGCCCCGCCTCGACCGGGTCGTCGGTCGACTGCGCGGCCCGGTCCGACTCCCCGGCCGCCCAGGCGGCCAGGAACTCCTCGGCGGTCCGCGTGATCTCGTCCTCGGTGAGGGGCCCGGTCCGCTTCTCCTCGGCCCCCGCCCGGGAACTCACCCCGGAGCCGCCCGCACCCCCGCTGATCCCGTTCCAGAGGTTGTAGCCCCCGTACCCCATACCGCCCGCGACGACGACGAAGACTCCCCCGACTATGGCGACCTTGGCTCCACTGCGCATCTCGGCGCTCCCCTCCCCAGGTGGTCGCCGCAGTCAAGCAGCCGTCAGACCCAGGTGTCGAGCCACATCCGGTTGCGCCACTGGTCCATCGGAATCGCCTGCCCGGTGTAGAGCGGCCAGAAGTAGATGAAGTTCCAGACGATCAGCAGCACCAGGACTCCGGCACCCACCGCCCCGAAGGTCCGCCGTCTCTCCGAGGAGCCCCGCGGCCCCACCATCGCCCCGATCATCATCGTCACGGCGAGGCACAGGAACGGCACGAAGACCACCGCGTAGAAGAGGAAGATGGTGCGTTCCTGGTAGAGGAACCACGGCACCCAGCCCGCCGCGATGCCGCAGGCGATCGCGCCCGCCCGCCAGTCCCGGCGGAAGAACCAGCGCCACAGGACGTAGAGGATCGCGAAGCACGCGGCCCACCACAGCAGGGGTGTGCCCAGCGCCAGGACCTCCTGGGCGCACTTCTCCGTCGCGTTCGCCGGGCAGCCCGCCTCGCCCGGTGACGGGCTCTCGTAGAAGTACGACACCGGCCGGCCCAGGACGATCCAGCTCCACGGGTTCGACTGGTAGGTGTGGTGCGAGGTCAGACTGACGTGGAAGTTGTAGACCTCGGTCTCGTAGTGCCACAGGCTGCGCAGCCAGTCCGGCAGCCACGCCCAGAGACCGCCGCCCGTCAGCTTGTCCTGCTCGGCCGCCCAGTTGCGGAAATAGCCCTTGTCCGAGGCGATCCAGCCCGTCCAGGTGGCGAGGTAGGTGAGGATCGCGACCGGGACCACCGAGACGAACGCCGGCACCAGGTCCCGCCTGCACACCGCGAGATACGGGCGGACCGCGCCCGCCGTCCGCCGGCCGCCCGCGTCCCAGAGCACCGCCATCACACCGAACGCGGCCATGATGTAGAGGCCGTTCCACTTCGTGGCGAACGCCAGACCCAGCATCACCCCCGCCGCCAGCCGCCACGGCCGCCACCCGAGCCGCAACGTCCCCGCGACCGTCGCGTCCGGCCGCAGCAGCCCTTCCTCGTCCACCGGGAGCGCCGCCGCCAGCCTTCGCCGCGCCCAGTCACGGTCGATCAGCAGACACCCGAACGACGCGAGGACGAAGAACATCAGCACCTGGTCGAGCAGCGCCGTACGGCTCATCACGAAGTGCAGACCGTCCACGGCGAGCAGCGTGCCCGCCAGACAGCCCAGGAACGTCGAGCGGAACAGCCGCCGGCCGATCCGGCAGAGCATCAGCACCGACAGGGTGCCGAGCAGCGCCACCATGAAACGCCAGCCGAACGGCGTGAAGTCGAAGAGCTTCTCGCCGACGCCGATGACCCACTTGCCCATCGGCGGATGGACCACATAGCCGGGCTCCGTCGGGATCACGACCGAGCCCGGGTCCGTCAGGATCGTCTTGTCGACGTCCTTCGGCCACGCCCCCTCGTACCCCTGGTTGATCAGCGCCCAGGCGTCCTTGGCGTAGTACGTCTCGTCGAATATCACCGCGTGCGGCTTGCCCAGGTTCCAGAACCGCAGCAGCCCCGCGAAGGCCGCCACCAGCAGGGGACCGCCCCAGGGGGCCAGCCGCCACAGCCGGTCCGCGCCGCCCGGCGAGATCCCGAGCAGCGACCACAGCCGCTCCGAGGGCCGGGTGTACGGCGGTACGAGACGCTCCCGCAGCCCGGGCCCGGCGGCGCTCCCGGCCGGGGGCGCGTAGCCGAAGCGCCGCAGACGCTGCTGCCACGGCGGGGGCTCTTCCACGGCGTGCTGACCCTGCAGGGCCTCAGGTGCGGTACTGGTCACCGCGCCATCGTAGGGAACGTGCCTGTGCGAGTCGCCTGTCCGGGCTGCGAGGATGGCCCATGTGACAGGAACGCTGGTACTTGCAGGGACACCCATCGGGGAGATCGCGGACGCGCCGCCGAGGCTCGCGGCGGAGCTCCAGACCGCCGACATCGTGGCGGCGGAGGACACCCGGCGGCTGCGCGGCCTGACCCGCGCCCTCGGCGTGCACACCTCGGGCCGGGTCGTCTCCTACTTCGAGGGCAACGAATCCGCCCGTACGCCCGAACTGGTGGAGGCGCTGGCGGGCGGTGCCCGGGTGCTGCTCGTCACCGACGCGGGCATGCCGTCCGTCTCCGACCCCGGCTACCGCCTGGTCGCCGCCGCCGTCGAACGCGACATCAAGGTCACCGCGGTGCCCGGGCCCTCCGCCGTGCTGACCGCCCTCGCCCTGTCCGGGCTGCCCGTGGACCGCTTCTGCTTCGAGGGCTTCCTGCCCCGCAAGGCCGGTGAGCGGCTCGGCCGGCTCCGCGAGGTCGCGGACGAGCGCCGCACCCTCGTCTATTTCGAGGCCCCCCACCGGCTCGACGACACCCTCGCCGCGATGGCGGAGGTCTTCGGCGCCGAGCGCCGCGCCGCCGTCTGCCGGGAGCTGACCAAGACGTACGAGGAGGTCAAGCGGGGCCCGCTGGGCGAACTGGCCGCCTGGGCGGCCGAGGGCGTACGGGGTGAGATCACCGTCGTCGTCGAGGGCGCTCCGCCCGCCGATCCGGCCGCCCTGGACGCGGAGGAACTGGTGCGCAGGGTGCGGGTGCGCGAGGAGGCGGGGGAGCGGCGCAAGGAGGCCATCGCGGCGGTCGCCGCCGAGACGGGCCTGCCCAAGCGCGAGGTGTTCGACGCCGTCGTCGCGGCGAAGAACGCGGCGGCGCCAGGCCCGGGGAAGGGTAAAGGTCTATCGTGAAAGGCAAAGCTGAACCCGCGCGGCGGGCCTCCTGAGGGCCTTCGGGCAAGGGGAAGGCAAAGAGCTTCTCCCTGTTCGACCGGCGCTGATGCGCTCCGGCCCGAAAAGGCGTCCACTGGACCAGTGGAGAGGAGCTGGCATGAGCGAGATCACCGGCACCGGGATCACCGTCGCGCATGAGGCGTACGCCTTCGCGTGCATGCGCTGCGGTTACGGCTGGGAGCAGGCGTACGACATCGAGCACCACATCGACGCCGCCGGGAAGGAATTCGTCTTCTACAAGGCCGACGGCAAGCGGGTCCCGTCCCCGTTGTCGAGCCCGACCTGCCTGAACTGCGGCGGTCATGTCGTCCGCATCATGAAGGCGGGCCAGGTGTCCTCGGTGCTCGACTCGTGGGAACAGGCCCACCACCCGCACGAGCCCCGGCCCGAGCGGCGCGCCGCCCCCGCGAACCCCATCGGTCCGGCCGGCCCGATCGGCCAGGAGCTGGAGCGGGGGCAGGTACGGGAGAGGCGCAGGAGTACGGAGCGCGCCAAGCGGCCGGAACGGGACGCTCCGGGACCGGTCCACGTGGACACCCCGCAGGAACCCCGCCACCGGCATCTGTCCGACCTCTTCCACCGCAAGCCGCCGGCCCCGTAGCGCCCGCCGTGCCCTGACCGCCGCGCAGGCCCGGCCCGTCGCGAGCGACCGCGTGACCCCTCGTACGATCGGGGTCATGAGTTCCAAGGACGCCCCGCCGCCGCTGCCCGAGCCCCTGCTGGTGCCGGTGGCGGACTCGCACACCCACCTGGACATGCAGTCCGGCACCGTCGAGGAGGCCCTCACCAAGGCCGCCGCCGTCGGCGTCACCACGGTCGTCCAGGTCGGGTGCGACATCAAGGGCTCCCACTGGGCCGCCGAGACCGCGGCCGCGCACGACAACGTGCACGCCGCCGTCGCCCTGCACCCCAACGAGGCGCCCCGGATCGTCCTCGGCGATCCGGACGGCTGGTCGCGGCAGGGCGTCCGGGAGGCCGGCGGCGACGCGGCGCTCGACGAGGCGCTCGCCGAGATCGACCGGCTCGCCGCCCTGCCGCAGGTCCGTGCCGTCGGCGAGACCGGCCTGGACCACTTCCGTACCGGCCCCGAGGGGATGGCCGCCCAGGAGCGCTCCTTCCGCGCCCACATCGAGATCGCCAAGCGGCACGGCAAGGCGCTCGTCATCCACGACCGCGAGGCCCACGCCGACGTGCTGCGGATCCTCGACGAGGAGGGCGCGCCCGAGCGGACCGTCTTCCACTGCTACTCCGGCGACGCCGACATGGCCCGGATCTGCGCCGCCAAGGGCTACTACATGTCCTTCGCCGGCAACGTCACCTTCAAGAACGCCCAGCCGCTGCGCGACGCCCTCGCCGTCGCCCCGGCCGAGCTGGTCCTGGTCGAGACGGACGCCCCGTTCCTGACCCCGGCGCCCTACCGGGGCCGGCCCAACGCCCCCTACCTCGTCCCCGTCACCGTCCGGGCGATGGCCGCGGTCCGCGGCATCGGAGAGGACGAGATGAGCGCGGCGATCGCCGCCAACACCGCCGCCGCCTTCGATTACTGACCGATAACCGCTGAATAACGGATACGGGGCGTAGTCGAGTCGCTTTGGAGAGTGACCGGGCCTCCGCTAGGGTCCCGGCCTCGTGAGCACTTCCCAGGGCAGTCACCGAGCCCCGCGCGGCGGACACCGGGCCGCGGCGCTGCCCGTCCACGAGCAGCCGACCTTGGCGGCGCCGCTCGTCGTCCCCGGCCAGGCCCCCGCACCTGTCGCCGCGACCCGCGCCGAGGCCCGGCGGTCCGGCCGGCGCCGCAAGGCGGCCCCGCGCACCGGGGACGGCCTGCGGCGCCTGGTCCCGCAGGCCCTCGTCGTGGCCTTCCTGGCCGGCGGCACCAGCGCCTTCGTCGCCGACGACAAGGCCGTCCGGCTCTCCGTCGACGGCGCCCCGCGGACCCTGCACACCTTCGCCGACGACGTCGACGAGCTCCTCGCCGACGAAGGCCTGGCCGTCGGCGCGCACGATCTCGTCGCCCCCGCCCCCGGCGAGGCCCTGGACAGCGGGGACGAGGTCGTCGTCCGCTACGGCAGGCCCGTCGCGCTCACCCTCGACGGTCAGCGCCGCCAGGTGTGGACCACCGCGCGGACCGTCGAGGAGGCTCTGCGCCAGCTCGGCGTCCGGGCCGAGGGCGCGTACCTCTCCGTCTCCCGCTCGGCGCCCATCTCCCGCGAGGGCCTCGCCCTGGACATCCGCACCGAGCGGACCGTCACCTTCCTCGCCGACGGGCGCGAGCGGACCCTGCGCACCAACGCCGCCACCGTCCGCGAGGCCGTCGAGCAGGCCGGGATCACCCTCTCCGGCCAGGACACCACCTCCGTACCGCCCGGCTCCTTCCCGCGCGACGGACAGACGATCACCGTCATGCGGATCACCGGCAGCAAGGAGGTACGGGAGGAGCCCATCCCCTACGCCGTCGAGCGCACCCGCGACCCCGGCCTGTTCGTCGGCACCGAGGTGGTCGAACGGCAGGGCGCGCAGGGCGTACGCCGGGTCACCTACATGCTGCGGACCGTCAACGGCGTCCGGCAGAAGCCGAGGAGGACCGGCGAGGAGATCGTCCGCGAGCCCGTCACCCAGCGGGTGCGGGTCGGCACCCGGCCGCTGCCCACGTCGGTGGCGGGCGCGGACGGGCTCGACTGGGGCGCCCTCGCCGCCTGCGAGTCCGGCGGCCGCCCGACCGCCGTCGACCCGTCGGGCACGTACGGCGGGCTGTACCAGTTCGACCCCGGCACCTGGCGTTCCCTCGGCGGCAGCGGAGTCGCCCAGAACGCGCCCGCCTCGGAACAGACGTACCGGGCGAAGAAGCTCTACGTGCAGCGGGGGGCGAGTCCGTGGCCCCACTGCGGCCGTAGGCTGTACCGGTGAGCACCACCACCGGCCCCGAAAGCCCCGACGCCCTCCTCGGCCCCGCCGACATCCGTGAACTGGCCGCCGCCCTCGGCGTGCGCCCCACGAAGCAGAAGGGCCAGAACTTCGTCATCGACGCCAACACCGTCCGGCGGATCGTCCGCACGGCCGAGGTGCGCCCCGACGACGTGGTCGTGGAGGTGGGCCCGGGACTCGGTTCGCTCACCCTGGCCCTGCTGGAGGCCGCGGACCGGGTGACGGCCGTCGAGATCGACGACGTGCTGGCCGGTGCCCTGCCGGCGACGATCGAAGCCCGCCTGCCGGCGAAGAAGGACCGTTTCGCGCTGGTCCACTCCGACGCCATGCATGTCCAGGAGCTGCCGGGCCCGCCGCCGACGGCCCTGGTCGCCAATCTGCCGTACAACGTCGCCGTGCCCGTCCTGCTGCACATGCTGGACCGCTTCCCGACGATCGAGCGCACCCTCGTCATGGTCCAGGCGGAGGTCGCCGACCGGCTCGCGGCCCGGCCCGGGAACAAGGTGTACGGCGTGCCGTCGGTCAAGGCGAACTGGTACGCCGAGGTGAAGCGGGCCGGATCGATCGGCCGCAACGTCTTCTGGCCGGCGCCGAACGTCGACTCGGGCCTGGTGTCGCTGGTCCGCCGTACGGCGCCGGTGGCGACCACCGCCTCCAAGGCGGAGGTCTTCGCGGTCGTCGACGCGGCCTTCGCGCAGCGCCGCAAGACCCTGCGCGCCGCGCTCGCGGGGTGGGCGGGCTCGCCCGCCGCCGCCGAGGAGGCGCTGGTGAAGGCCGGGATCTCGCCGCAGGCGCGCGGTGAGGCGCTGACGGTGGAGGAGTTCGCGCGGATCGCGGAGGCGAAGGCGTGAGCGGCGGTACGGCGACCCCGGGCGCCGTCACGGTGCGCGTGCCCGCGAAGGTCAACGTCCAGCTGGCGGTCGGCGGGGCGCGCCCCGACGGCTTCCACGACCTGGCCAACGTCTTCCTCGCCGTGTCCCTGTACGACGAGGTCACGGCGACGCCCGCGGCGGAGCTGACCATCACGTGCGAGGGCCCGGACGCCGACAAGGTCCCGCTGGACCGGACGAACCTGGCCGCGCGGGCCGCCGAGCTCCTCGCCGCCCGCCACGGCATCTCACCGGACGTGCACCTCCACATCGCGAAGGACATCCCCGTCGCGGGCGGCATGGCGGGCGGCAGCGCGGACGGTGCGGGCGCGCTGCTCGCCTGCGACGCGCTGTGGGGCCTGAACTCCTCGCGCGCCGAACTCCTCGACATCTGCGCCGAACTCGGCAGCGACGTGCCGTTCAGCCTGGTCGGCGGGGCGGCGCTCGGGGTCGGCCGGGGCGAGCGGCTGACGGAGCTGCCGGTGGGCGGCGCGTTCCACTGGGTCTTCGCGGTGGCGGACGGCGGCCTGTCGACCCCGGCGGTCTACGGCGAGTTCGACCGCCTCAACGCGGGCGTGGACGTGCCCGAGCCGGTCGCGTCCCCGGCCCTCCTGGAGGCGATGCGCACCGGAGACGCGACCGCGCTGGCCGCGACCCTGACCAACGACCTCCAGCCGGCCGCCGTCTCCCTGCGCCCGTCGCTGTCCGCCACCCTGGAGGCCGGCACGGCGGCCGGCGCCCTCGCCGCCCTGGTCTCGGGCTCGGGCCCGACGACGGCGTTCCTGGTGAAGGACGCGGAGGCGGCGGAGGCGGTCGAGGCCGCGCTGACCGCCTCCGGCACCTGCCGCACGGCACGCACGGCGACGTCCCCGGCCCCGGGCGCGACGGTCCTCGGCGAGCTCTAGGGTCTTTCGTTTGGATCATGCCAGGCTCGTACTCATCCGCCGGCTGAGTATTCGCGCCCTGACGGGCGGCGGCGCGGGCCCGGCACCGTACCCGCATGGGAATCAGCGCTCGGAAGCTCGCCGCCGCCACGCCCGCGACCCGGGACCGGTACATCGACCTGCTGCGGGTCGCCTCGCTCGGGGTCGTCGTCCTCGGCCACTGGCTGATGGCCGTCGTCGGCTCGGACGGCCGGGTGGACAACCTGCTGGCCGTCGTCCCCGAGCTCCAGGTCGCGACCTGGGGACTCCAGGTCATGCCCGTGTTCTTCTTCGTCGGCGGGTTCTCGCACGCCCTGGCCCACCGCTCCCGGCCCCCGTACGCGACCTTCCTGCGCGCCCGGCTCCAGCGGCTGCTGCGGCCCACCATGGTGTTCATCGGGGTGTGGGGCGCCGCCGCGCTCGCCGTCCAACTGGCGGGCGGCGACGGGGGACTGACCGGGGTCGCGCTGCGGCTGGTCACCCAGCCGCTGTGGTTCATCGGCATCTACCTCGCGATGGTCGCCTTCACCCCGCCGCTGCTGAAGCTCCACGAGCGGTACGGCTGGGGGGCCTTCGCCGGCCTCGTCGGCGCGGCCGTCGCCGTCGACGCGCTGCGGTTCGCGGCCGGGGTGCCGTTCGTGGAGTTCCTGAACTTCGCCTTCGTCTGGCTCGCCGTCCACCAGCTCGGCTTCCTGCGGGCGGACGGCATGATCCGCCTGCCCGGGGTCCTCGCCGCGACGGGCCTCGCCGGCGCGGGCCTCCTGGTCGCCCTCGGGCCGTACCCCCTGTCGATGGTGGGGATGCCCGGCGAGAAGGTCTCCAACATGGCCCCGCCCACCCTCGCCCTGCTCTTCCACGGCCTGTGGCTGGTGGGCGCGGTCGAGCTCCTCAAGGGGCCCGGGAGCCGGTTCGCGGCCCGCGCCGGCGTCTGGCACAAGGTCGTCGCCGCCAACGGGGTCGCGATGACGGCGTTCCTCTGGCACCTCACCGCGATGCTCGGCGTCTACGGCGTGGTCCTCGCCCTCGGAGTGGAGCCGCCGGAGCCGGCCACGGCTGCCTGGTGGCTTCAGCTCCTTCCGCGCATCGCCGCCGCGGCCCTGCTCACGGCGCTGCTCGTGGCGGTCTTCCGCCGCTTCGAACAACCGGTGCCGCCCCGCCGGGAAGGCGGCTCGGCTCCGCTCGCGGCCCTTGGCATCACCCTCGCGCTCCTCGGCGTCCTCGGCCTCTCCATGACCGGCTTCGCCGGCCTCCTGGAGGGCCACGCCGCCACCCTGATCGCCGTCCGGATCACCGCCCCGGCCGCCGTCGCCATGGCCCTGCTCGGCTGGCTGCTGGTCGAGTGTGCCGGGCGCCCCGGCAGCGCGTCCGGCCCGGTCAAGCCCGGGCGGCGCCAGGTCCGACCAGGGCGTTTCTGAGCGGCCGTGCCCGCGCGTCCAGGGGGTCGGTCACGGCGCCGGGCGGCCGGAGGCACCGGCGGATGATCACCGCACGACTTCCCACCCGTTCGGCCGTCTACCCTTGGACGTCGATCGATCCCCCCGTACAGGAGTCAAAGTGGCCGTCAATCTGGTCAATGTCGAGGCTGTCAGCAAGGTGTACGGCACCCGTGCCCTGCTCGACGGCGTCTCTCTCGGCGTCTCCGAAGGGGACCGGATCGGAGTGGTCGGCCGCAACGGCGACGGCAAGACCACCCTCATCCGGATGCTCGCCAAGCTGGAGGAGGCCGACACCGGCCGGGTCACCCACAGCGGCGGGCTGCGCCTCGGCGTCCTCACCCAGCACGACTCCCTCGACCCGAAGGCCACCGTCCGGCACGAGGTCATCGGCGTCATGGCCGATCACGAGTGGGCCGGCAGCGCCAAGATCCGCGATGTGCTCACCGGGCTGTTCGGCGGGCTCGACATGCCCGGCTTCGAGCACGGTCTCGACACCGTCATCGGCCCGCTCTCCGGCGGCGAGCGCCGCCGCATCGCGCTCGCCAAGCTCCTCATCGACGAGCAGGACCTGATCGTCCTCGACGAGCCCACCAACCACCTCGACGTCGAGGGCATCGCCTGGCTGGCCAAGCACCTCCAGGAGCGCCGCTCCGCGCTCGTCTGCGTCACCCACGACCGGTGGTTCCTCGACCAGGTCTGCACCCGTATGTGGGACGTGCAGCGCGGCACCGTCCACGAGTACGAGGGCGGCTACTCCGACTACGTCTTCGCCCGCGCCGAGCGGGAGCGCATCGCCGCCACCGAGGAGACCAAGCGGCAGAACCTGATGCGCAAGGAGCTCGCCTGGCTGCGGCGCGGCGCCCCCGCCCGTACCTCCAAGCCCCGCTACCGCATCGAGGCCGCCAACGAGCTGATCGCCGACGTGCCGCCGCCGCGCGACACCTCCGAGCTGATGAAGTTCGCCAACGCCCGGCTCGGCAAGACCGTCTTCGACCTGGAGGACGTCACCGTCACCGCCGGACCGAAGACGCTGCTCAAGCACCTCACCTGGCAGCTCGGCCCCGGCGACCGGATCGGCCTGGTCGGCGTCAACGGCGCCGGAAAGACCTCGCTGCTGCGCGCGCTCGCCGAAGCGGCAGTCACCCGGGGCGAGAAGCAGCCCGCCGAGGGGAAGATCGTCGTCGGCAGGACCGTACGGCTGGCCTACCTCTCCCAGGACGTCACCGAGCTGCCTCCCTCCCTGCGGGTCCTGGAGGCGGTCCAGCAGATCCGCGACCGGGTCGACCTCGGCAAGGGCCGGGAGATGACGGCCGGTCAGCTGTGCGAGCAGTTCGGCTTCGCCAAGGAGAAGCAGTGGACGCCGGTCGGCGACCTCTCCGGCGGTGAGCGCCGCCGCCTGCAGCTTCTGCGGCTCCTCATGGACGAGCCGAACGTGCTCTTCCTCGACGAGCCCACCAACGACCTCGACATCGAGACCCTGACCCAGCTGGAGGACCTTCTCGACGGCTGGCCCGGCTCGATGGTCGTCATCTCGCACGACCGGTTCTTCATCGAGCGCACCACCGACAAGACGTTCGCGCTGCTCGGCGACCAGACCCTGCGGATGCTGCCGCGCGGGATCGAGGAGTACCTGGAGCGCCGCCGCCGGGCCGTCGAGGCGTCGGTGCCGGCCCCGGCCGCCCCGGCCGCGAAGCCGGCCGCCTCCGGCAGGACCGTCTCGGCGGCCGATTCCCGCGCCGCGAAGAAGGAGCTGCAGAAGGTCGAGCGCCAGCTGGACAAGCTCTCCGACAAGGAGACGAAGCTGCACGCTCAAATCGCCGAAAACGCCACAGACTTCGAGAAGGTGGCGAAGCTGGACGCGGAGCTGCGAGAACTGGCCACGGAACGCGAGGAGTTGGAGATGCGCTGGCTCGAACTCGCCGAGGACGCGTAACGAGGGCATCACGGGCCGGTCCTCCCTTGGGTACAAGGGGCGGACCGGTCACTTTTGCGCCATCCCCTGAGTGGTAGAAAGAAAACCCGCTCACATCAAGGGGGAACGCTGATGACCCAGCCGCCCAGCAATCAGCCGCCGGGCTTCGGAGCACCGGATCCGGACCAGGGGAACCAAGGCGTCCCACCGATGCCGCCCACCCCGCCGCAGGCCCCGCAGACGCCGCCGTCCGCGCCCGGCCCGTACGGCGGTCAGACGCCGCCGCCCGCCGGCCCGTACGACCAGCCGCAGCAGCCCGGTTACGGCTACCCGCAGCAGGCGCCCCCGCCCGGCTACGGCTATCCGCAGCAGGCCGGCCAGCCGGGCCCGTACGCCCAGCAGCAGCCCGGCCCCTACGGCCAGCCGGGCCCGTACGGTCAGCAGCAGCCCGGCCCCTACGGCGGCTACCCGGGCCAGCCGCAGTACCCGGCCGCGCCGACCCCGCCCGGGGGCGACAACCCCTTCAAGGGCAAGCCCGGCGTCATCATCGCCGCGGCCGTCGCGGGCCTGCTCGTCATCGGCGGCGGCACCTGGCTCGCCCTCAGCGGCGGCGACGAGAAGGAGCCGGTCGCCAAGCCGTCCGGCACCGCCACCGCCCAGCCGTCCGGCTCCGCCTCCGTCGACCAGGGCGACGGCAGCGGCGACGGGGACGGCCGCAATGGGCAGGACGACCTCAACGCGGGCCGCCAGCCCGGCGAGGCGAAGATCAACTGGCTGCTCAAGAACAGCGTCGACCTGCCCAAGAACGGCTCCGACGTCTTCGGCCCGTGGATCGTCGGCGACGTCGTCGTCAAGGCCATGTACAAGGGCATCGACGGCTACAGCCTCACCGACGGCTCCGCCAAGTGGCACCTCGACCTGCCCCACGAGCTGTGCGCCACCCCGCCGCAGCCCGCGGCCGACGGCACCATGGTCTTCGGCGTCCAGGACAAGGACGGCGACCGCGCCAAGTGCACCGAGCTGCAGAAGGTCGACCTGAAGACCGGCAAGGCCGGCTGGAAGCGGTCCGTACCCAAGGCCACCGGCCTGTTCGCCTTCGACGACAACACCCTCGCCATCAGCGGCAACACCGTCACGGCGGCCGGCAGCAGCACCGCGTACGGCTTCTCCCTCGCCGACGGCAAGCAGCTCTTCGCCACCCCCAGCAGCGGCTGCAAGGCCTTCGCCTTCGCGGGCGGCGAGAAGCTGATCTCCGCCGACAGCTGCCCCAGCGGTGATGTGAACAAGAAGCAGCAGCAGGTCAGCGAGGTCGACCCGAACACCGGCAAGCCCAGGTGGAGCTTCCGGCTCCAGGCCAACTGGGAGGTCGACAAGGTCTACTCGGTCAACCCGCTCGTGGTCTCCGCCACCCAGCGCGACGAGAAGAAGTGGTCGATCTTCTCCCTCACCGCCGACGGCAAACTGCGTTCGCAGATCCAGGGCGGAAAGGACAAGTACGCCCCCAACTGCGGCGGCTCCTTCGTCGTCTTCGGCAAGAACCTCGCGGGATGCACCGGTGTCGCGGCCGACGCCAACACCTTCTACATGGCCACCGAGACCGGTTACGGCACCCCCAACGAGGTCGTCGCCTTCGACCTGAACACCGGAAAGCCCAAGTGGCGTTCGAAGGCGCCCGGCAACCAGCCGATGAGCCCGCTGCGGATGGAGGGCTCGGAGGTCCTGGTGTACATCGACCCGTCGTACGACAAGGGCGGCACCGTCGCCACCATCGCACCGACCGGCGGCGCGCCCAAGACCCTGCTCCAGCACCCGGCGGCGACGGCCCAGATCGAGAACAGCTTCTACGACGCGGGCTACGCCTACGGCAACGGCACCTTCGTGATCTCCAGCGGGCGGGTGAGCGCCAGCAACGACAAGGCGGAGAAGGAGACCAAGACGATGATGGCCTTCAGCAAGTGAGGGCTGTCCGACTCCGATGACGACACCGCGACAACCCGGGCCGCCCCCACCGTCGTACGGGCCCTACGGCCGGCTCAACCCGTACGGGGGCGGCGCCACCGGACCGGCGGCGGTGCCGCCGTCCCCATCCCCGCCACCGCAGTCCCCGCCACCGCAGTCCCCGCCGCCGCGCGGCCGGCGCCGCTCCAAGGCGCTGGTCGCGTCCGTCGTGGCGGGGCTCCTCGTCGTGGCCGGGGTGAGCTGGTACGGCCTCGGCGGCGCCCCCGACGGCAAGGGCGGCGAGGACGGCAGGGCGACCGTGAGCGCCACGCCGTCCGCCCCGCCGACCGGGCCGGTCGGCCCGCCGCCGCCCGACGCCGCGGACGCGGCCCGCTACAACGCGGGCCGCGCCCCCGGCGACGCCTCCGTGCTCTGGGTCCGGAAGAACGACATGGACATACCGCGCCTGGGCGGCGACGTCTTCGGGCCGTGGCTCGTCGGCGACACGGTCGTCACCGCCCTGTACCGCTCGGTCACCGCGCACTCGGTGGCCGACGGCACGGTGAAGTGGCGCCTGACACTGGACACCGAGATCTGCCGGGCACCGCAACTCGCCTCGGACGACGGCAGGGTCGTCCTCGCGCTCAAGGACCGCCTCCACGCGGAGAACGACGAATGCCGCCGGCTCCAGATGGTCGATCTGCGCACCGGCAAGGCCGGCTGGCAGCGGAAGATCGTGAAGGAGGGCACGTTCGACTTCTTCTTCGAGTACTCGATCGCGATCAGCGGCGACACCGTCACCGCGGGCCGGCACGGCTATTCGACCGCCTACCGGCTCAGCGACGGCAAGCAGCTGTTCGGCAGATGGCCCGGCGACGGCTGCCAGCCCTACGCCTACGCGGGCGGGCCCAAGCTCGTCGCGGCGGTGTCCTGCCCGACCTCCGACCACGAGAAGCCGCAGGAGGAGATCCACGAGGTCGACCCCGTGACCGGTAAGTCGAAGTGGAAGTACCGGACCCCCGTCGGCTTCCGCGTCAGCGCCGTCTACTCCGTGCGACCGCTGGTCGTCGCGGGCCGGAAGCTCGCCACGGGCGAGTACGGCGTCGCCGTCTTCAACGAGGACGGCACCAAGCGCGCGTCCCTCAGAGGAGAGGGCCCGTTCGCCGACGGATGCACCGACGACACCGCCCACCAGGGCAACCTGCAGCGCTGTCAGGTCGTCGTGGACGGCGACACCCTCTATCTGGCGACCGCCGGGACCCGCGGCAAGAACGCCCGCAACGAGGTCGTCGCCTTCGATCTCCGTACGGGCGCCGAGACCCGGCGCATCCAGGGACCCGCGGGGCGCAGGACGGTGCCGCTGCGGATGGAGGGCGGTTCCCTCGTCCTGCGGATGGCCTCGATCGTGGGCGAGCCCGGATCGCTGGCCACCGTCGCACCGGGCGCGACCGAGCCCGTCGAACTGCTCCGGGTGCCGCGCTCGGCGGGCCGGGTGGAGGCGCGGTTCCACGACTCCCCGGCGCTGTACGAGAACGGCCGGTACATCCTTGTGAAGAGTCTCGTCGTCGGTTCGACCGACGCCGAGGAGCAGGAGAGGGAGACGCTGTTGGCCTTCGGCAAGTGACACCGGTTTCCGCCCGTTTTCCCGACACTCCAGAGGTATCCACGCCATGACACAGCCACCTCCGCCGCCGAACCAGCCCCCGGGCCCTCCGCCGGGCGGGTTCGGCGCACCGCAGGATCCGCCCCCGGGCGGGTTCGGCGCGCCGACGCCCCCGCCGCAGCAGCAGCCGTACGGCTACCCCCAGCCGCAGCAGCCGCCGGCCGATCCCTCGTACGGCTATCCGCAGCAGCCCCCGGCGCAGTCGCAGTACGGCTACCCCCAGCAGCCGCCGACCCAGCCGCAGTACGGCTATCCCCAGCAGCCGCCGACCCAGCCGCAGTACGGGTACCCGACCCAGCAGCCGTACCCGCAGGCACCCCCGCCCTCGGGCGGCAAGAAGCTCTCGGCGCAGCTCCAGATCATCATCGCCGCGGCGGTGGCCGTCGTGCTGATCATCGGCGCCGGCATCTGGTACGCGGCCTCCGGCGACGGTGAGGAGACGAACAACACCGCGGGCGGCGGCTCCGGTTCGTCCCAGGGCAAGGGCGGCGACGGGCTCGGCGGTGGCGGCAAGGAGAAGGCGCCGGACAACCCCAAGTCGCAGCTCGCCTTCCAGCTGCCCCAGCCCAAGGTCACCGACCTCACCGACATGTCCGGTTCGTGGATCACGGACAAGGCGTTCGTCAAGACGGGCGTCAACTCGATCGTCGGCTACGACCTCGACAAGGGCAGCCCGCTCTGGACCCTCCCGCTGCCCGGCCAGGTCTGCGGCACCTCGCGGCACGTCACCGCCGACAACAAGACGGCCGTCCTCTTCGAGGCGACCAAGCGCGTCGGGCCGCGTTTCTACCAGCCGTGCACCGAGATCGGCGTCGTCGACCTGGGCACCGGCAAGCTGGTGTGGTCCACCGCCGTCACCGGCGGTACGGCCGGCGACCAGAAGGTGAGGTTCAGCGAGGTCACGCTCAGCGGGACGACCGTCGCGGCGGGCGGCACCGACGGCGGCGCCGCCTTCGACCTGGCCAACGGCAACCCGCGCTGGAAGCCGGAGGCCAACGCCCAGCAGTGCTACGACATGGGCTACGGCGGCGGTGAGGGCCTCGTCGCGGCGCGCAAGTGCGGGGAGTACGGCAGCCAGTACGTCGTCATCCAGAACCTCAACCCGCTCACGGGCGCCCCGATCTCCCAGTATAAGATGCCCGCAGGCGTGGAGTACGCGTCGATCGTGTCGACGAAGCCGCTGGTCGTGGCTGCCGACGTCGGCGACGCGGCCGGTGACGGCAGCGGCATCTCGGACTTCTTCTCCCTCGACGAGAAGACCGGCAAGCTCAAGGTGAAGATCGCGGCGGACTCGGAGCGCTACGCGGCCAGCTGCCGCTCCACCAAGGTCGAGTCGTGCGTCAGGGTCGTCGTCGGCAACGGCCGGATCTACCTCCCGACCGAGGAGCACGAGGGCTCCACCGGGGAGTACGGCGACGAGACCAACGAGATCGTCTCGTTCGACCTGGCCACCGGGAAGCCGACGCCGGAGAAGGCGGACGCGGGCGACCGGTACACGCTGGTCCCGCTGCGGATGGACGGCGGCGACATCATCGCCTACAAGGTTCCGCCGTACGACAAGGGCGGACAGGTCGTCAAGATCGACGGCGGGACGATGAAGCAGACCACGCTGCTGGAGAACCCGTCGGACGAGCCCGTACGGGACGCCGAGACGAGCTTCAGCGAGAACGGATCCGAGTACCGGTACGCCGCCGGCCGGCTGTTCATCTCGCAGACGCTGTTGAGCAAGCCCCGTGAGTCCTCGTCGACGGACGACAAGAAGTACCTGGTGGTCGCTTTCCGGCTCGCGGGCTGAGCATCGCCCCGCCGGCCACCGCAGTGGGCTCCTCCGATCCTCCGGAGGAGCCCACTTCCGTAGGTACGGGACGCCGTTCGGCGCACGTGCGCCGGGGGGAGCGTGTAACTTGCCGGGGCATCAGGGTGGCTGGGCCGGTACGCGGCTCCAGGGGGGACAGAGGGGTGGCTCGATGGGCGTGCGGCTCATGGTGGTCGACGACCACCGACTGCTGGCCGAGGCGCTCGCCTCGGCACTGAAACTGCGCGGGCACCGGGTGCTCGCGGCGGCCGCCCCGGTGGCGGGCGCGGCGGAGCTGGTGGTGAGCCGGGCACCCGAGGTGTGCCTGCTCGGCACGGCCGCCCCGGCGGAGCCGGGAGTCTTCGACCCGATCGTCCGGATCAAGCGCGAGCGGCCGCAGGTGGCCGTGGTCGTCCTCGGGCCGGTGCCCTCCCCGCGCGGGATCGCGGCGGCCTTCGCGGCCGGGGCGTCCGGGTACGTACGGCACGACGAGCGCATCGAGGGCGTCGAGCGGGCGCTGGTCAAGGCGCGGGCGGGGGAGGCGGCGGTGGCGCCGCAGCTGCTGCAGGGCGCGTTCATGGAGCTCCTGAACCCGGCGGCGCAGCCGGACGACGAGGGGCAGCGGCTGCTGGGGATGCTGACGCCCCGGGAGGTGGAGGTCCTGCTCCGGGTGGCGGAGGGGGAGGACACGCGGGGGATCGCGGCGGGGATGGGGATCGCGCCGAGTACGGCGCGGACGCATGTGCAGCGGGTGCTGATGAAGCTGGGGGTGGGTTCCCGCCTCGAGGCCGCCGCCCTGGCCGCGCGGACCGGCCTGCTGGACCACGCCCCCGTGCCGGGCGCCCGGCGGGAGCTGCCCTAGGGAGCACTGCTCTCACGGCATTCCGTCCGGGGGCCGCCACCGAGCCCATGGCCACACCGGTCCGGTGTTCGGCGTTGACTGGGATGTTTGATTGTGGTTCCTTGTGCGTGGTTCTGTTTGGTTCCCCCGCCTGAGGACACCCCGTGAAGAAGACCGTCACCACCCTCGCCGACGGGCGCGAGCTCATCTACTACGACACCGCCGTCGACGCCGTCCGCGACGCCGTCGACGCGCGGCCCCTCGACCCCGTCGCGTCCTCCTCCGAGCTCCGTCACGACGCGCTTCTCGGGGACGTCGTCGCCATCGCCTCGCACCGGCAGGGGCGGACGTACCACCCGCCCGCCGACGAGTGCCCGCTCTGCCCGTCCCGGGACGGGCGGCTGAGCGAGATCCCGGCCCCCGACTACGAGGTCGCCGTCTTCGAGAACCGCTTCTCCTCCCTCGCCGGCGGCGCCGGACGCTGCGAGGTCGTCTGCTTCACCTCCGACCACGACGCCTCCTTCGCCGACCTCACCCCCGAACGGGCCGCCCTGGTGCTCGACGCCTGGACCGACCGGACCGCCGAACTCGCCGAGCTGCCGGGGGTCGAGCAGGTGTACTGCTTCGAGAACAGGGGCGCCGAGATCGGCGTCACCCTCGGCCACCCGCACGGCCAGATCTACGCGTTCCCGTACACCACCGCCCGTACCGCCCTCATGCGGCGCAACGCCGCCGAGCACCGCGCCCGGACCGGACAGAACCTCTTCGACGACGTCGTCGCGCGGGAACGGGCCGACGCCGTACGGGTCGTGCTGGAGACCGAGCACTGGATCGCCTTCGTGCCGTACGCCGCCCACTGGCCCTACGAGGTCCATCTGTACCCGGCGCGCCGCGTGCCCGACCTCCGCGCGCTCGACGCGGGGGCCCGCACCGAGTTCCCCCAGGTCTACCTGGAGCTCCTGCGGCGCTTCGACCGGATCTTCGGCCCGGACGAGCCGCCGACGCCGTACATCGCCGCCTGGCACCAGGCGCCGTTCACCGGCGGACACCGGGAGGAGCTCGCGCTGCACCTGGAGCTTTTCACCGTCCGCCGGGCCTCTGGCAAGCTGAAGTACCTCGCGGGCACCGAGTCCGGCATGGGCGCGTTCATGAACGACGTGCCACCGGAGTCCGCGGCAGACAGACTCCGAGAGGTTGCGAGCAAGTGAGCACATATCTGGTGACGGGTGGAGCGGGCTATGTGGGCGGCGTGGTGGCCGCCCACCTGCTGGAGGCGGGCCACGAGGTCACCGTTCTCGACGACCTCTCCACCGGCTTCCGCGAGGGCGTCCCGGCCGGGGCGAACTTCATCGAGGGCCGCATCCAGGACGCCGCCCGATGGCTGGACCCCTCCTACGACGGAGTCCTGCACTTCGCCGCCTTCTCCCAGGTCGGCGAGTCGGTCGCCGATCCGGGGAAGTACTGGGAGAACAACGTCGGCGGCACGATGGCCCTGCTGGCCGCGATGCGCGAGGCGGGCGTCCGCAAGCTGGTGTTCTCCTCCACCGCCGCCACCTACGGCGAGCCCCGGTCCGTGCCGATCACCGAGTCCGCGCCGACCGCGCCGACCAACCCGTACGGCGCCTCCAAGCTGGCCGTCGACCACATGATCAGCGGCGAGTGCGCCGCCCACGGCCTGGCCGCCGTCTCGCTGCGGTACTTCAACGTGGCCGGCGCCTACGGGGCCTGCGGTGAGCGGCACGACCCCGAGTCGCACCTCATCCCGCTCGTCCTCCAGGTCGCCCTCGGCAAGCGCGAGGCGATCAACGTCTACGGCGACGACTACCCCACCCCCGACGGCACCTGCGTCCGCGACTACATCCACGTCGCCGACCTGGCCGAGGCCCATCTGCTCGCCCTGGGCGCCATGAACCCGGGCGAGCACCTGATCTGCAACCTCGGCAACGGCAACGGCTTCTCCGTGCGGGAGGTCGTCGAGACCGTGCGCAAGGTGACCGGGCACCCGGTCCCCGAGGTCATGGCCGCGCGCCGGCCCGGTGACCCGGCGGTGCTCGTCGCCTCGGCCGACACGGCGCGCGAGCGCCTCGGCTGGAATCCGTCCCGCCCGGACCTGGCGGACATCGTGCAGGACGCGTGGGCGTTCGCGAGGAAGAGGGAGCAGGGAAGCGCATGAGCGTGATGGGGGAGTTCGAGGCGCTGTACGGGGTGGAGCCGGAGGGCATCTGGGCCGCCCCGGGGCGGGTGAACCTGATCGGCGAGTACACCGACTTCAATGACGGATTCGTGATGCCGCTGGCCCTGCCGCACACGGCCGTCGCCGCCGTCGCCCGTCGTACGGACGGGGTGCTGCGCGTCCACTCCGCCGACGTCGAGGGCGGCATCGTCCAGCTCGACGCCGGCTCGCTCGAACCCCTCTCCGGCACCGGCTGGGCCGCCTACCCGGCCGGTGTCGTCTGGGCCCTGCGCGAGGCCGGGCACGCGGTCACCGGGGCGGACATCCACCTCGCGTCCACCGTCCCCACCGGCGCGGGGCTCTCCTCGTCCGCCGCCCTGGAGGTCGTCACCGGTCTGGCGCTCAACGACCTGTTCGGCCTCGGTCTGAGCCGGCCGGAGATCGCCGTGCTCGCCCAGCGCGCGGAGAACGCCTTCGTCGGCGTGCCGTGCGGGGTGATGGACCAGATGGCCTCCGCCTGCTCCGTCGAGGGGCACGCCCTGCACCTGGACACCCGCGATCTCTCCTACCGCCAGGTGCCGTTCGACCTCGCCGCCCGGGGGCTGCGGCTCCTGGTGGTGGACACCCGTGTGAAGCACGCGCTCGGGGACGGCGCGTACGCGGAGCGGCGCGCCGGGTGCGAAGCGGGCGCGCGGGCGCTCGGCGTGCGCGCGCTGCGCGACGTGCCGTACGCGCACCTGTCCGACACTCTCGCACGTTTGGATGATGAAACGGTTCGGCGCTATGTCCGGCACATCGTCTCGGACAACCACCGCGTGGAGCGGACGATCGCCCTGCTCGACGCCGGGGACGTCCGGGCGGTCGGCCCGGTCCTCACCGAGGGCCACCACTCGCTCCGGGACGATCTCCGGGTCTCCTGCGCCGAGTTGGACGTCGCCGTCGAGGCGGCGAACGCCGCCGGCGCGCTCGGGGCCCGGATGACGGGCGGCGGGTTCGGCGGCTCGGCGATCGTGCTCGTGGAGTCCGCGGCGGCCCGGGCGGTGGGCGGCGCGGTCGAGAAGGCCTTCGCCGAGGCGGGGTTCGCGCCCCCGAGGATCTTCCCCGCGGTGCCGTCGCAGGGGGCGCGCAGGCTCTGAGCGACGGGCCGGGGCGAGGGGGCGAGGGCCGACGGGCTTCCCGGGCGCGGGCCTGGACAGCGGTCCCGTCACCCGGAACATGCCCCGGGAAACGACGACTTCCGCCACGATCGGACACAAGCGACCCCTGCGTCACCCCCGTCTTCCACCAGTTCCGCGATTCGGCTTCCGCCACGGCGCCCCGCCCGTACTCTGATGCGCAGCACCGGTGGGGGCCGGTGCTGATCAGGGGTGAGACCAGTCGGGTACGGCGCCCGGGGTGGGGTAAGGATCACTGCACGGCGGCGGCCGTGCGACGACGGACCTCCTCCCCGGCGCTGTGCCCGCGCCGGTCCTTCCTCGACACTTGGGGGTGTCCGTGGTCCGTATCCGGGTCCTGGTGGTGGACGACCACCGCATCTTCGCCGAGTCGCTGGCCGCCGCCCTCGCGGCGGAGCCCGACGTCGACGTCTCCGCCGCGGGCAGCGGCCCCGCCGCCCTGCGCTGTCTGGACCGCGCCGCCGCCGAGGGACGCCGGTACGACGTGATGCTGGTCGACGCCGACCTGGGCGCGGCCCCCGGTCCGCCCGCCGTCGCCCGCGCCGTACCGGACGACGCCGAGGGCGTGGTCGACGGCATCTCGCTGGTCGCGGGCGTCGGCGAGGGCGGCCGCCCGGCCGTCCGTACGATCGTGCTCGCCGAGCGGGACGACGCCCGCCGCGCGGCCCTCGCGCTCCAGGCCGGCGCCACGGGCTGGGTGGCCAAGGACTGCTCGCTGCAGCGGCTGCTCGCCGTGATCCGCGGCGTCCTGCGCGACGAGACGCATCTGCCGCCGGCGCTGCTCACCGGCGTGCTGCGGGAGCTGACGGCGGCCCGCAGGCACCGCACCGAGAGCGAGGAGCTGGTGGAGTCGCTGACGCCCCGCGAGCGGGAGGTGCTGCGCTGCATGGTGGCGGGCCTGGGGCGCAAGGCGGTCGCCGAGCGGCTGTTCCTCTCCCCGCACACCGTCCGTACGCACATGCAGAACGTGCTCGGGAAGCTGGGCGTGCACTCCACGCTGGCGGCGGTCGCCCTGGCCCGCCGGGCGGGCGTCGGGCCCGCCGAACCGGCCCTAGCCGGGGATGTTGTCGAACGGGGCGGTCAGCTGGCGTAGCAGACCGGCCAGTTCGCCGCGCTGGCTGCCGGAGAGCTGGGCCAGGATGGCCCGCTCCTGGGCGAGCAGGCCGGCGAGCGCCTGGTCGGCCCGGTCGCGGCCCTCGGGGGTGAGGCGGACCAGCACCCCTCGGCGGTCGCTGGGGTCGGGCAGCCGCTCGACCAGGCCCTTCTTGGTGAGCCGGTCGATACGATTGGTCATCGTGCCGGAGGTGACCAGCGTCTGGGTCAGCAGCTGGCCGGGGGAGAGCTGGTAGGGCGCGCCCGCGCGGCGCAGCGACGTGAGGACGTCGAACTCCCAGGGCTCCAGGTTGTGCTCGGAGAAGGCGAGCCGACGGGCGCGGTCGAGGTGCCGGGCGAGCCGTGACACCCGGCTCAGGACCTCGAGCGGCTCCACGTCGAGGTCGGGGCGCTCGCGGCGCCATGCAGCGACCAGACGGTCGACCTCGTCCTCCATGACGATCAGTGTAAACGGTCTGTTGACATAAAGTCTCTTGACGTCAAGATATATTCCGCTGGACTATGGGGAAGGACCGGGCCGGAACCTCGTTCCGCTTCGGTAACTCGTTCCAGCAAGGGGGCTTCGCACATGCATTCCGGACCAGCTTCTGCTTCTGTCGCGCCGACATGGGACCCACAGCAGTACCTCCGCCACTCCGGCCACCGCACCCGTCCGTTCCTCGACCTGCTCGCCCGAATACCGCAACTGCCCAACGGCGACCGTCCCGCTCGGGTCGCCGACCTCGGCTGCGGACCGGGCAATGTGACCGTGCTTCTGGCCGAACGCTGGCCCGACGCCCACATCACCGGCTTCGACCTCTCGCCCGACATGCTGGAGCGGGCCGAGAAGGACTACGCCGGCACGACGGCGGGGGGCGGCTGGCTCGACTTCCGGCCCGCCGACGCCGCGCACTGGACCCCCGACGAGCCGTACGACCTGATCGTCTCCAACGCGGCGCTCCAGTGGGTCCCCAACCATCCCGAGTCCTTCGCGCCGTGGATCGAGGGCCTCCGGCCCGGCGGCACCCTCGCCTTCCAGGTCCCCGGCAACTTCACCTCACCCAGCCACGCCCTGCTCGGGGAGCTCTGCGACACCCCCCGGTGGCGCGACCGCCTCGGCGGCGAAGGCCGCCGCTTCGTCCACATCCTCGACCCGGCCGCCTATCTGCACCGGCTCACCGACCTCGGCTGCGAGACCGAAGTCTGGGAGACCACCTACTCCCAGCTCCTGCCGGGCGAGGACCCCGTCCTGGACTGGGTCAAGGGCACGGCGCTGCGCCCCGTCCTGACCGCGCTGGAAGGCGACCCGGAGGCGACGGAAGCCTTCCTCACCCAGTACCGCGACCTCCTGCGCGCCGCCTACCCGCCCGGCCCGCGCGGCACGGTCTTCCCGTTCCGCCGCATCTTCGCCGTCGCCAGGAAGGGAGCCTGATGCCGGCCGCCGTCGGCCACGGGGTCGAGAGGGCCTGCGCCGTCGACGCCCACGCGGCCCGCCGGACGTTCCCGGCGGCGGTCACCTGACGGGTGCGGGGCGCCGCCCCCGCCGCGCCCCCCCCCCCCCCCCCGCGGTCCCCCCCCCCGGCCCCATCCCCGCCTCGGGGGCGGGCCCCCCCCCGGCCGCGTCCCCCGCGG